>NZ_JPKW01000007.1:0-156779 GCF_001887735.1 Paracoccus sp. SM22M-07 | reverse complement strand
GAAAACGGCGACCTGGCCAACTGGATGATCCCCGGCAAGCTGATCAAGGGCATGGGCGGCGCGATGGACCTGGTCGCGGGCGTGGGCCGGGTGATCGTGGTGATGGACCACCAGAACAAGGCCGGCGACAGCAAGATCCTGCGCGAATGCACGCTGCCGCTGACCGGCAAGGGCGTGGTCGACCGCATCATCACCAACCTGGGCGTCCTTGACGTCGTCCCCGGCGGCCTGAAGATCGTCGAACTGGCCGACGGCGTCACCCAAGACCAGCTGCGCGCCGCAACCGACGCAAACATCGTCGAATGACGGGACCGGCCGACAACCCGCTTTATGCCGACCTGTTCGGGGATGCCGCCACCGCCGGGGCCTTTACCGCCCAAGCCGAACTGGCGGCGATGATCCGGACCGAGGCCGCGCTGGCCGATGTGCAGGGCCGGGTGGGGATGATCCCCTCTGCCTCGGGCGATGCGATTGCGGCGGCCTGCGCGGACATGCGGATCGATCCGGCGACGCTGGCCGCCGCCACGGCGCGGAACGGCGTGCCGGTTCCGGCGCTGGTGCAGGCGATGCGCGACCGCATCCCCGCGCCCCATGCGCAATACCTGCATTGGGGCGCGACCAGCCAGGACATCATGGACACGGGGCTGGCCCTGCGGCTGCGCCCCGTGCTGGATCTGTGGCAGGGGCGGCTTGACGACCTGCTGACCGGGCTTGGGCGGATGGCGGACGATCATGCCGATCTGCCGATGGGGGCGCGGACCTATGGCCAGCTGGCCACACCCACGAGTTTCGGCGCAGTCGTCGCGGGATGGGGCTGGCCGCTGATCGAGGCGCGCCGGGACATGGACCGCCTGCGCGCCGCCGTGCTGCGCCTGTCGCTGGCGGGGGCCGCGGGCACCCTTTCGGCCATGGGCGATCAGGGCGCGCAGGTCCGCGCCGATCTGGCCAGGGCGCTGGACCTGCACGATCCGGGCCATGCCTGGCACAGCGACCGCAGCGGCATGGCGACGCTTGCCGGCTGGATCGCTTCGCTTGCCGCCAGCCTCGGCAAGATGGCCGAGGATCTGCTGCTGATGACCCAATCGGGTCTGGGGCTGGTGACGATCAGCGGGGGCGGCGGGTCCTCGACCATGCCGCAGAAACAGAACCCGGTGGCGGCTGCGGCACTGGCGGCGCTGGCGCGTCAGGTGCTGGGCCTGGCGGCGGTGATGACCGGCGCGGGCCTGCACCGCCAGCAGCGCGACGGGGCGGCGTGGTTCACCGAATGGCTGACCCTGCCGCAACTGTGCGTCAGCGCGGGGCGCATGCTGTCGCTGGCCGGTGACCTGCTGTCGCGTCTGCATCCCGATGCCAGCGCCATGCAGGCCGATTTGCAGACCGGAAACGGCGTCATCCATGCCGAAGCGCTCAGCTTTGCGCTGGTCCAGGTGATCGGGCTGGACCGTGTCGATGCGGCAGCCAGGGTCAAGGACCTGTGCGGGCAGGCCGCGCGCGACGACATCCAGCTGACCGCCCTGGCATCGGCCGAATGGCCGGGCCATGATTGGCCCCACCTGCTGGCCGCGCGGGGGCTGGGTCTGGCCCCGTCCGAGGCCCGCGATTTCGCGCGGACCGTCCTAGCGCTCTAGCTGCTGGCGATAGGCGCCGGGCGACAGGCCCATCACCTTGCGGAAGCGGCGGTTGAAATAGCTGGGGTCCTGGTATCCCAGCTGATAGGCGATCGCCTGCGCCGTCATCCGCGTATAGGCCAGCAGACGCGTCGCCTCGCGCATCAGGTGGCTTTCGATCAGCGCATGGGCCGACATGCCCGTCTGCGCGCGGCACAGCCGCCCCAGGTTGCGCGACGACATCCCCATCTGCGCGGCATATCGGTCCAGCGTCCAATGCCGCGTGTGGTTCAGGGCGATCAAGTCGACAAAGCGCAAAAGGCGGGTCTCTGCCGGGGGCAGGACCGTGTTCTTCGACACATGATCCTGCACCACGTCGCAGATCAGCTGCGCCAGCATCGCCCGCAGCCGGGTGTGGCGCAGAGGGGCCTGCCCCAGCCAGACATCATGCAGCGCCGTCACCTGGTCCGGCATGTCGGGGGCGGGCGTGGCCAAAACGGGCGCCGCGATCATCGGCCCGATTTCGGCATCGGCGGACAGGATCAGCGGGTGGCTTTCGACGGGCAGGGTCAGGACCCAGCCCTCGGTCCCGGCGGCGAAGGTGAAGCCGTGGACCAGGTTCGGCGGGACGAAGAGCGTCAGCGGCAGGGCGGGCTGGCTGATCTCTCCGTCCAGGTCGATCGTCGCGTGACCACCGACCAGCAGAAAGATCTGCGCCAGATGTGCGTGGCGATGCGGGCTGATGCGCCAGTCCAGCCCCGCCGCCCGGTCGCGGATGCGTTCCATGTGCAGGATGTCGGGAAAAGGCGAGTGTTCGCCGTAAAGCTGCCAAGCGGGAATGGAGCGCGTCTGCATGTCCGGATTGTGCCATGATTTGCCCGCATCGTCCATTCAGTCCCGCTGGTCCCCGTCGCAATCTGGGCGTCGCAGGAAGCGGTGCCATGGGGGGAATATGCGCACACAGGTGGCCATCATCGGCGGGGGACCTTCGGGCCTGTTGCTGTCGCAATTGCTGAACCGGGCCGGGATCGGGACGGTTGTGCTGGAGCGTCGAAGCCGCGAATATGTTCTGGGGCGCGTGCGGGCGGGCATCCTTGAGGCGGGGACCGTCGATCTGCTGGAACAGGCGGACGTGGGCGCGCGCATGCATGCCGAGGGGCACCCCCATCGCGGCTGTTATCTGACCGATGATCAGCAGATGATCCATGTGGATTTCACCGAAAGCTGCGGCGAGGGCGTGATGGTCTATGGCCAGACCGAGGTGACGCGCGATCTTTATGACGCGCAGGACAGGATCGGCGCCACTCATCTGCATCAGGTGGACAATGTCGCGCTGCATGACCTGACGGGGGATGCACCCCATGTCACCTTCGATCAGGGCGGCAAGGGCCACAGGCTGGATTGCGACATGATCGTGGGCTGTGACGGTTTCCACGGCGTCAGCCGACTTGCGATCCCCGAAGACGTGCGCCGTGATTATGAGCGCGTCTATCCCTTCGGCTGGCTGGGCATCCTGTCCGAAACGCCTCCGCTGCGCGACGAGCTGATCTATGCCAACCATCCGCGCGGCTTTGCGCTGGCCTCGATGCGCAACCCGATGTTGTCGCGATATTACATCCAGGTCCCGCTGACCGACCGGATCGAGGATTGGTCCGACGACGCCTTCTGGGACGAATTCCGCCGTCGCATGCCCGATGACGTGGCCGCCGATCTGGTCACCGGTCCCAGCATCGAGAAATCCATCGCCCCGCTGCGCAGCTTTGTCAGCGAACCGATGCGGTGGGGCCATCTGTTCCTCTGCGGCGACGCGGCCCATATCGTGCCGCCGACAGGGGCCAAGGGTCTGAACCTGGCGCTGGCGGATGTGCGGCTGCTGTCGGCGGCGCTGATCGCGCATTACCGCGACGGTGACGACAGCGGGCTGGATGAATATTCGGCGCAGGCGCTGGAGCGTGTCTGGCGGGCCGTGCGCTTTTCCTGGTCGGTGACGACGATGATACACCGCTTTCCCGACCATGACGCCTTTGATCGCCGCATGCAGCAGGTGGAATTGCAGGCGCTGGCCACATCCGACACCGCGCGGCGGCTGTTTGCGGAATGCTATACCGGGGTCGGGCTTTAGGCCGGGGACGACAGGACGACGACCGGACCGGCGGCGGCATCGGCATCCTGCGGGTCGTGCGTGACCAGCAGGGCCGGGATGCCCGCCTGCGCGATATGGGACAGGGTAAAGTCGCGGATCTCGGATCGCAGGGCGGTGTCCAGCTTGGCGAAGGGTTCGTCCAGCAGCAGGGCTCGGGGTTCCGCCAGCAGGCCGCGCATCAGCGCGACGCGCGCCATCTGCCCGCCAGACAGCGTGGCCGGGTCGCGGTCCGCCATGCCCGCCATGCCTGCGTCGCGCAAAGCGCCCTCGACCAGGGCGCGGCGATTGCGGGTGCTGCGCGGGATGCCGAAGGAGAGGTTCTGCCCGACGTTCAGATGCGGGAACAGAACCGGGTCCTGAAAGATCACGCCGACGCGGCGGACCTGCGGGGCCTGTCCGGCCAGATCCACCCCCGCCAGGACGATATCGCCGCTGATGGTGAAACCGCGCGCCAGATGCCCCCCGATCGCGTCCAGCAGCGTCGATTTCCCGACGCCTGACGGCCCCATCACCACCGCCACCTGTCCCGCCGGAACCTGCATGTCCAGGGGCGCGAACAGGGGGATGTCGTTGCGCTGGATCTGAAGGCGGCGCAGTTCAAGCATGGGTCACCCCTTTGCGCCCATGGCGCGGCGGTTGCGATAGGCGATGGCGGGAATGGCGAAGGCCAGCCCATAGGTCAGGATCGGCAGCAGCGCCTGAAGGCTGGCCACCACCCCCGTCACCCTGCGGTCGGACCCCGATGCCAGCGTCACGGCCTCGGTCGTCAGGGTCGTGACGCGGCCCGCCCCCAGAAACAGCGTCGGCAGGTATTGCGCGACCGATACGGCGATGCCGATGGCGAAGGCCGTCAGCACCGGCACCAGCAGCACCGGCAGCTTGACCCGCCACAGGATGCGCCACGGTCCCACCCCAAGGGCGGCGGCCGCGCGGGGCAGGCGCGGGTCCAAGGCGCGCCACGGGTCCGACAGCGCGATCATCACATAGGGAAAGACGAAGATGGCATGCCCCCAGATCACCAGCGCCACACCCTGCGGCAGTCCCGCCCCAAGGGCCGCGATGTTCAAGCCGTAAAGAAACGCGATCTGCGGCAGCAGCAGGGGCAGATAGATCAGCGCCTCGGCCCAGGGGGCACGGGGGGCGGCGCGGCGATCCTCGGCCTCCAGCCAGGCGATGGCGGCGGTCAGCGCCGCGGCGGTGCTGGCCAGCGCCACGACCAGCGTGGTCGCCAGCGGGCCCGCCGCGATCTGGCCCGCCCGCCCCCAGAACCGCCATGACAGCGTGGCGGGCAGGATGTCGGGAAAGGACCAGCGCCACGTCACCGACCACACCGCCAGCATCGCCAGCGAGGCCATGGTCAGCACCAGCATGACCGCGCCGCAGAAAACCGCGACCCGCGTGATGGCCGCCAGCCCCGGCACGCGGTGTCCCCGCGCCACCCAATCTGGTCCCCACGTTCGCACCGCCCGCTGCAGGGCCGCGACGCCCAGGCCCGCCACCACCACAAGCACCAGCTGCAGGACGCTGCCCGCCGCCGCCGGCAGCAGGCGCGTCAGGTCGGGATCGCCGTAAAGCCGCGTCAGCATCACCGCCAGCGTCGGCGGATTGGCAGGCCCCAGGATCATCGCGACATCCACGACCGACAGCGAATAGGCCAGCACCACCAGCACCGGCAACCGGATCAGCGGCCACAGCTGCGGCGCGATCAGGGTCAGCCAGATATGAGCCTCGGGCAGGCCCAGGGCGCGGGCGCTGCGCAGGTGGCGCGACAGGGGGATCTGCCGCAGTCCCGCCAGCATCATCAGCAGCAGGAAGGGGAATTCCTTGGCCGTCAGACCCAGGATCAGCGCCAGCCCCCAGGGGTCGTTGACGCTGGCGATGTCGGGGGGCAGGTACCACCCGGCCAGCGGCGCCGCGATCCGGGCCAGCCAACCCGACGGCGCGATCAGGAACCCCAACCCGATGGCCAGCGCCGCATGGGGCGCGGCCAGCACCGGCGCCAGCAGGCGCTGCATCCAGCGGCTGTCATGCCAGCTGATGCAGCATCCCGCCGCCAGAACCAGCGACAGCGCCGTCGTCGCCACCCCCGTCCACAGGCTGATCAGCACGGCACGCGGCAGGCCCGGGATGGCCATCAGGTCGCGAAAGGCGTCCAGCCCCGCCTGCGTGGTCCCCAATGCGGGCATCAGGCCCATGGCCGCGCGCAGGGTCTGCCAGACCCCGGCCAGGATCGGCAGCACGATCAGCATCAGGACCGCCCCCAGCACGATCCGTGCCAGCAAGCGGTCAGGCCGCGATGGTCCTATCTGGTGTATCGCGCGGCCCATTCCTGGGTCAGCCGGGTCATCCAGCTGGCATGGGGTTCGGGCAGGGTCGGACCCAGATCCTGCAGCGTGGGCAGCGCCGGGGCGGTGGGCAGGTCGGCAAAGACGTCCTGGTCCAGCCTGTCCGGATCAAGGACCGAAAACGACCCCAGCACGGTGATATCCTGCATATGGGCCTGGGTCTGCGGGTCCAGAAGGAAATTCGCCACCACCTTGGCGCCTTCGGGATGGGCGGCGTTGAAGGGGATGGCCACGAAGCTGACATTGCCGATTGATCCGGCGTCGGGAACGAAGACCCGCGCCGTCTCGGGCAGCAACCCCTGTTCGATGGCCGCCGCCGCCGATGCGGGATCGAAGGACATCGCGATGTCCAGCTGTCCGTCGTTCAGCAATTGCTGCTGGATGGATTCGTTTTCGGGAAAGGCCTGCCCCTGACGCCACAGATTGGGTCGCAAGGCGTCGTACCAGTCCCACAGGGGGGCGGTCTGTCGGGCAAAGGCCTGATCGGTCACGGGTTGCATCAGGGCCTGGGGGTCGGGGGCCATCTCGACCAGGGCCTGTTTCAGGAAGGTCGCGCCCATGAAGTTCGACGGATCGGGATGGGTCATCCGCCCCGGATGCGCCGCTGCCCATGCGACGAAACCGGCCATGTCGCGGGGCGGGGTCGGTGCGCGCTCGCTGTCGTGAATGAAGACAAAACGGGCCAGCCGCCACGGGCTTTCGCGGCCTTCGGTCGGGATGGTGAAATCGACCATGGCGGGGGCGTCGGGCGACAGGTCCAGGTATTGTGCATTCGGCAGGTCGGACAGGAAGGGGTCGGCCAGAAGGTCCTGGTCCTTCATCGCCAGGAAATTCGGCCCGTTGATCCAGATCAGATCGACCGATCCTTCGGTGTTCCGCCCCGCCGCCTTTTCCGACAGGATGCGGGTGACGGCCTCGGCGGTGTCGGCCAGCTTGACCTGCTGGACGCTGACGCCAAAGCGGTCCTGCGTCTGCGCGCCCACCCATGCGATGAAATCGTTGGTGCGCTGATCCCCGCCCCAGGCGTTCCAATAGACGGTCTGGCCGCGCGCATCGGCCAGGGTCTGGTCCCAATCCGCAAGGGCAGGGGTGGCCAGGGCCAGCAGGGCGCCGGCGGCAAGCATCATGGCGGTCTTCGATCGTCGCATCAGCGTCTTTCCGTGTCGTTGGGTGCAAAGGCCCGCCAGCCCATGTGCCACCGCAACAGGGTGGTGATCGCGCAGGCGGCGGCAAAGACATAGGCCAGGGGCGCAAAGGCCGTGGGCCAGAGGCAGATGACGACGAAAAGGGCGATGGTCTCGAACCCCTCGGTCAGGCCTCCCAGATAATAGATGCCCTTGGCGGGAAAGGCGGCGGCGCTGTCGCCGCGCTTTGCAGCGATGGCGGCAAAGGCCAGAAAGGACGATCCGGTGCCCACGAAGGCCGCGATCAGCACGGCGGCGGGCAGGGCATTGACCGGATCGTTCAGCGCAAAGCCAAGCGGGATCAGCGCATAGAACATGAAATCCAGCGCGATATCCAGAAACGCCCCGCGATCGGTCGGCCCCTGCAGCCGCGCGACGGCCCCGTCCAAGCCGTCCATCAACCGGTTCATCCCGATCATCGCCAAGGCAGGCAGCCACCAGCCCATGATCACCGCCGCAAAACCCGCCAGTCCAAAGCCGAAACCCACAAGTGTCAGATGATCGGCGCGAATGTCGCGGCCATCCAGCCAGGCGGCCACCGGGGCCAGGGCGCGGCGTTGGGTGGGCAGGATCAGGGCGTCGATCATCCGCGTCTCCAATCGTGAAAGCGGCGGGCCAAGGCGGTCAGGCGGGGGTTCACATGGGCGCGCCGCCATGCGCCGGCGACAGATTTGTTGGCCTCGGCCAGGGTGGGATAGATGTGGATGGTGCCAAGGATCTTGGACAGGCCCAGCCCGTGCTTCATCGCCAGCACGAATTCGGCCATCAGATCGCCCGCATGCGCCCCCACGATGGTCGCCCCCAGGATGCGGTCCTTGCCCTTGGGGGTCAACACCTTGACGAACCCCCGTGTCGTGCCGTCGGCAATGGCGCGGTCCGATCCGTCCAGCTCAAAGCGGGTGACCGTGACCTTGATGCCCTGCGCCTGCGCCTCGGATTCCGAGAGGCCGACGCGGGCGACCTCGGGCGTGGTGAAGGTCGCCCAGGGGATGACGCGGGCATCGACCTTGCTGGCCCGGATGTCACCAAAGAGCGCGTTCACCGCGGCATAATAGGCTTGGTGGCTGGCGGTATGGGTGAACTGCCAAGGGCCCGCCACGTCGCCCGCGGCCAGGATGTTGGGAAAGACCGTCTGAAGGTAGTCGTTCGTCTGCACCGTCCGGTCGGTCGGGATGCCCAACTCCTCCAACCCCAGCCCCGACAGGTTCGGGGTGCGGCCGACGGCAACAATGATGTCGTCCACCGTGATGCGGCGCATCTGACCGTCATGGTCCAGCTGCAGCCAGCGCCCGGTGTCGTCCCGGCCTGCGTGGATCGCCTTGTGGCCGGTCAGGATCTGGACGCCCTCCTCCCGCAGGGTCTCCGCGATCAGGTCGGATACCTCGGGGTCCTCGCGAGGCAGGATGCGGGGGCCGGCCTCGATCTGGGTGACGTCGGCACCAAGCCGGGCGAAGGCCTGGGCCAGCTCGGTCCCGATTGGTCCGCCGCCCAGGATGGCGATGCGGGCGGGAACCTGATCGCGATCCGACAGGGCGTTCCACATCGTTTCGGATGTCAGCGCGCCACAATCGGCCAGCCCCGGAATGGGCGGCATGGTCGGATGCGCGCCGGTGGCGATGACGATGGCGCGGCTGGTCAGCTGGCGCGTGCCGCCCGCGTTCAGGTCGATCTGGACGGTGAAGGGGTCGACAAGGCGGGCACGGCCCTGAAGGACCTCGACCCCCAGGCTCTCATAGCGTTCGACGCTGTCATGGGGGGCGATCCTGGCGATGGCCGCATGAATGCGGGCCATGACGGCGCGGAAATCGACCTGCGGGGCGACGGGTTCGATGCCGTAGCGGTCGGCATCGCGCATGGCCTTGGCGACATGGGCGCTGGCGATCAGCGTTTTCGACGGCACGCAGCCGGTGTTCAGGCAATCGCCGCCCATCGGGCCTGCCTCGACCAGGGTGACGCGGGCCTTGGTGGCGGCGGCGATATAGGCGGTGACCAGCCCCGCCGATCCGGCCCCGATGACGACCAGGTTCCGGTCGAATGTCGCGGGCCGCCTCCAGCCGGCATAGACGCGCCTGCGTCGGATGATGCCCATGACCGCGCGTGCGATCCAGGGAAAGGCCGCCAGCACCGCAAAGGACGCGATGACGGCGGGCGACAGGATGCCCGAAATGCTGTCCAGCTGTGCCAGCTGCGTGCCCGCGTTCACGAAGACCGCCGTCCCGGCCAGCATGCCGACTTGGCTGACCCAGGCAAAGCGCAGCAGCGGCATGGGCGTCAGGCCCATCAGCAGGTTGACGGCAAAGAAGGGCAAGACCGGGATCAGCCGCAGCGAAAACAGGTAGAAGGCGCCGTCGCGTTCGATCCCGGCCTCGATCCGGTCCAGCCTTTCGCGGAACCGTGCGCGCACCCAGTCCCGCAACAAGTAACGCGCAGCCAGAAAGGCCAGCGATGCGCCGATGGTTGAGGCAAACGAAACGATGACCAGACCCTGCCAGAACCCGAACAGCGCCCCCGCCCCAAGCGTCAGCCAGACCGCCAGCGGCAGCGACAAGGCCGCCACCGCCACATAAAGCGCGAAGAAGACCCCCGCCACCAAGGCCGGATTGTCCCTGCGGAACCCTTCGATGCGGGCCAGTTGGTCGCGAATTCCCTCCAGCGTGGTCAGATGGTCTGGGATGGCCAGGAAGCCCGCCACGGCAACCAGCACCAGCAGGGCAAAGATCAGGGGGCGGGTCATGGGTCTGCCTTGCTGTTTTCGGTGTCTTTGGTTGCGTTACGTCCGGCGCCCTTTCGTTGTTACAGGTCTTGTGGCGGAAAACGAACAGCCGCCGTCATGCCCAGGTCGCCATGATGTCGCGGGACAGCTGCGTCAGGGTGGGGGCCACCAGATCCGGGACCGGCACACCCGTCACATGCAAGGGTGCGTTCACCCCATGCGTGACCAGCGCGCCCTTGCCGCCCATCGCCTGCAGGCCGATCGTGTCCCAGACATGGCATGCCACAAGGCAGAGGTCACGCGGTTCGACCCCCAAACCATCGCAGACCAGCCGATAGGTTTGCGGCGCAGGCTTGAAGCACCCGCTGGGCTGGACGCTGAACGACGCTTCGAAGAACGGTGCCAGGCCAGATCGGTCGAGCGCGGTGGGACCGCTGCCCTTGGGCGAATTCGTCAGGGTGACCATGCGAAAGCCCGCGTCACGCAGCTGTTGCAGCGCGGACGCCGCATCGGCATGGGCGGGCATGCTGGCAATGGCCGCCGCCAGATCGGAAACCTGGGCCTGGCTGACCGGTGTATTCCGGATCTGACCCAGCATGCGCAGCGTGCCTGCCGCCAGGCTGGGAAAGTCGCTTTCCATGCCGCTGATCGTCAGGGTCTGCGAATAGAGGATCAGTTGGGCGAACCAGTCGCGCAGCATGGCAGGGTCGCCGAAGACGTCTTCAAAGACGGGCGCCAGGCTGTCCAGGTCCAGCAGCGTTTCGTTCACGTCGAAGACAAGGATCGGTCTGTCGGGCATCGTCGGGCCTTTCCGGTGGCGGTGCAGGAAGGCAACGGCGCTGGCCCGTCAGGGGTTTCCCCGCGTGCCCTCTTAACCCGCCATTTACCCTTGTGACCTAGTCTGAGTGGCGACGGCTATCAGACATTGGACGGGACCCGCCATGAAACATGCGTATCAGGCCGCTATTCTGTTGATGCTGGGAACAGGTCCCGCAGCCGCGCAGGAGGATTGGACGGGTTATCACGTCGGCGGCGCATTGGTCGCCAGCAGGGCCGAGATGACGGCGGATGGCAATCTGCGCGATCTGCTGGACAGCCAAGGCATCGATGACCGGTTGTTCGCGCCTTCCGGATCTGCGCTGGGCCTGCGGGTCGGGCGCGACTGGCAGCACGGCAACCTGGTCCTGGGACTGGTGGCCGAATACCAGGCGGGCCGTGCCAGCGCGGGTGCCGATGATGCGCGGATCGGCCAGATCCTGCAGAACCCCGATGTCAGCCTGTCGCGCAACAGGCGTGTCGTAGGCCGGATCGGCTATGTGGCGGGGGACTGGTTGTCCTATGCGCTGGCCGGGCAGGACGTGGCACGGTTCCGCATGACAGGCACGGCTGAGGCAGAGGGCGACATCGAGGGCAACAGCCTGGGCTTGGGGGTCGAACATCGCGTGACCCCGCATTTGTCGACATTCGCGGAATATTCGCAGACCGATTTCGACCCGATCCCTGGCTCGGGCGGGCAGCTGGACCTGTCCCGCAAGGACCTGCGCCTGGGGGCCAGTTTTCGGTTCTGACGGGGGCCGGAACCCAATTTGGGCAGCCGTTTTTCAGGGACAATCGCCCGGGTCATGATCATCGGTGGACCATTGGCCTGATGCGACTGTGCCGACGCCGTTCGATCCGTGGAGGCAAAGTTATGCACCAGCCTCCGTGGCGGATCGGGGCGACAGAACGCGTCCTAGTCCGTCGCGCCGATCACGATCTTCCCGTCATGGATCTGCAGGGGCACGGGTGACAGCCGGCACCCGATGCCTTCGCCCATCACGCCCTCTCCGGTTTCGGCGTCGAACATCGCGCCATGGGCGCTGCACATCAGCCTTGTGCCGTCCTGGGACAGCAGGCGGGGACTGCGGTAATCCAAGGGCAGGAACTGATGCGGGCAGGCGTTCACATAGCCACGGATGCCCGCATCCGTCACGACCAGCAGCAAGGGGAAGTCCCCCGCAGCCGTCGTGATCGTCACCGCCTGTGCGCCCGACAAGCTGGACACCCCCGCCACCGGCGTGCCGGGGGTGGGGGCCGAGGACAGGTCGGTCCAGTTCATTCGGCGGGTTCGGCCTTCAGGACGCCGCGCCGCACCTGATCTTCCTCGATGGATTCGAACAGGGCGCGGAAATTGCCCTCGCCAAAGCCGTCATCGCCCTTGCGCTGGATGAATTCGAAGAAGATCGGCCCGATCACCGTCTTGGAGAATATCTGCAGCAGGATGCGGGTCTGACCGCCCCCCACCACGCCTTCGCCATCGATCAGGATGCCGCGGTTCTGCATGCGGTCCAGCGGCTCTTCGTGGCCCTTCACGCGGGCGCGGCTCATCTCGTAATAGGTGGCGGGTGGGCCGGGCATGAAGTCCATCCCGGCATCGGCGATTTTGTCGGTGCCGCCATAGATGTCGTCGCTGGCGATGGCGATATGCTGGATGCCTTCGCCCTTGTATTCGCGCAGGTATTCTTCGATCTGGCTGTTGTCGTCGGCGCTTTCGTTGATCGGGATGCGGATCTTGCCATCGGGCGATGTCAGCGCACGGCTGGTCAGCCCCGTCTGCTTGCCCTTGATGTCGAAGAAGCGGATCTCCTTGAAATTGAACGTCTTGGCGTAAAAACTGTACCAAGTGTCCATGTTGCCGCGGATCACGTTATGGGTCAGGTGATCCAGGTAATAGAATCCAAACCCCTCGGGGCGGGGATCGACGGCATCGATCCAGTCGTAATCCGCCTCATAGGCGCTGCCCCGGTCGGCATAGGTGTCGATGAAGTACAGCAGCGACCCCCCGATGCCATAGACCGCCGGCGCGTCGATGGATTTGCCGTCGCCGGTATATTCGGTGGCGCCCAGATCGACCGCGCGCTTCAGCGCATGCTGGGCATCGACGACGCGCCAGGCCATGGCGGGGGCGCAGGGGCCGTGCTCCTCGACGAATTGCGCCGCATGCCCGGTCTTGTCGCCGTTCAGCAGATAGTTGATGTCGCCCTGACGATAGAGCGTGATGTCGCGCGTCTTGTGTTTCGCGACCGGGACGAAGCCCATCTGACGGAACAGCGTGTCCAGCACGGCGGGGTCGCGATGGGCGAACTCGACGAATTCGAAACCGTCGGTGCCTGCGGGGTTGGCCTCGGAAATGGTGGCCTTGGGGGCGTCATGCGGGAAAGGGCCCATCGAAATATCCTCCGGTTATCTGAACTTGGCACCATCATGCGCCCGATGGGCTGCATGTTGTTTGCGTATTCGGGGTCGCGCCGGTGCCGTCCTGCATGTATCGTGCATGAATGATGCAATTTGCAGGCTTTCTGCGCGTGAAAATCTTCTGGGGCGCATGGCAAGGCCGGAAACCGGAGGTCCGATGACGCTGGATGAATTCGACATCGCGATCCTGCGGGCCTTGCAGAAGGACGGGGCGCTGACCAATGCGGCGCTGTCCGGGCTGGTGCATCTGTCACCTTCCCAATGTTCGCGCCGGCGCGCCGCGCTGGAGGAATCGGGGTTGATCCAGGGCTATGGCGCGCGGCTGGATGGTGAAAAGCTGGGCTTTGGGCTGCGGGCCATCGTGCGGGTGAACCTGCGGCGCCATGGCGGCGACAGCGAACGCAGCTTTGCCCGGTTCCTGTCGCTGCACACCGAGGTCCGGTCGGCCTTTTCGGTGTCAGGGGATGCCGATTACGTGCTGGACCTGCGGACCTTGGATCTGGAACGCTTTGCACGGTTCATCCACGAACATCTGCTGCCGCATGAACATGTGGCCCAGGTCCGGTCCGAGATCGTCCTGCGCACGGTCAAGGACGATCCCGGTTTCGATCTGAACCACCTCTAGCTCAGGGGAAGGCGGGGGCGGGCAGGATGCGCCCGGTGCAGGTCCCGAACCCCACGCGATACCCGTCGCCCTGGGCGTGACCGGCCAGCGTGACGGTGTCATGGTCCTGCAGAAAGCGGCGCGTCTGCCCATCGGCCAGCGCCAACGGCCGTTCGCCCCCCCAGGTCAGTTCCAGAAGCGAGCCGAGGCTGTCCGGATCATCCCCCGATATCGTGCCCGTCCCCAGCAGATCCCCGGTTCGCATGGCACAGCCCGACGATGCGTGATGCGCCAGCTGTTGGGCGGGGGAATAGTAAAGGTGGCGCATGTTGGTGCGGCTGATCATCTGCGGATCGCCGCCCGTGGACAGGGCCACCGACAGGGTGATGTCGAAAAGCCCGGGGGTGGCTTCGGACAGATAGGGCAGCAGGTCGTGATCGCGGGGCGGGGTCGGAACGGCAAAGGGCTCCAGCGCCGCCGTCGTCACGATCCACGGGCTGATCGATGTCGCGAACGCCTTGGCCTGGAACGGCCCGAGCGGCTGGTATTCCCAGGCCTGGATGTCGCGCGCCGACCAGTCGTTCAGCAGCACATGCCCAAAGATCATCTGCCGCGCCTGATCGGTCGTCACCGGCTGTCCCATGCGGGACGGGGTGCCGATGATGGTCCCGATCTCCAGTTCGATATCCAGGCGGCTGCTGGGGCCGAAGACGGGCCGGGGCGCATCCTGGGGGCGGGTCTGGCCATTGGGCCGATGGATGGGTGTCCCCGACACCACCACCGTCGAGGCGCGCCCGTTATAGCCGATGGGAATGTCCAGCCAGTTGGGCGGCAGGGCATTTTCCGCGCCCCGGAACATGGTCCCGACATTGGTCGCATGCTGGCGGCTGGCATAGAAATCCGTGAATTCGGCCACCTGCAGCGGCAGGTGCAGCTGGGCATCGGCGGCCCGGTGCAGCATGGGGCGCAGCGCATCGGCATGGGGCGAACCTCGGGCCAGCAGGTCGGTCACGGATTGCCGAAAGCGCGCCCAGACCGTCGACCCCGCCGCCATCAGCGGGTTCCAGACGCCGTCCTGGCACAGCCCTTGCGTGCCCGTCAGCCCGGCGGCTTCGGCGGCCTTGGCGTCCAAAATCATGTCGCCGATGGCGACCCCGCAGCGGGGTTCGCCACCATTGGTCGAAAACACCCCATAGGGCAGGTTGTTCAACGGAAAATCGGTCTGCGGATCATTGGCGCCGGCCACCCAGCTTGGCAGCAGCGCCATCACTTGACCCCCGGCGTGCCGTCGAACTTTTTGTCCAGCCCGTCCCAGCAGTCGACATAATCATCCTGCAGGGGCGCCACGCGGGCGGCGAATTCGGTCAGATGCTGGGGAAACCGGGTCTCGAACATGAAGGACATGGTGTTTTCCAGCTTCTGCGGGGCCAGATCGGCATTCGAGGCGGCCTCGAACGCGGCGCGGTCGGGGCCGTGGGGCAACATGCAGTTGTGCAGGCTGATCCCGCCGGGGACAAAGCCCTTGGGCTTGGCGTCATACTGACCGTGGATGTTGCCCATCAGTTCGGACATGACGTTCTTGTGGTACCAGGGCGGGCGGAAGGTGTTTTCGGCCACGTTCCAGCGGTCGCGGAACAGGACGAAATCGATATTCGCGGTGCCCTCGATCCCGCTTGGGGCGGTCAGGACGGTATAGATCGAAGGGTCGGGGTGGTCGAACAGGATCGACCCCACCGGGCAATAGGCCCGCAGGTCATACTTCACGGGCGCATAGTTCCCGTGCCACGCCACCACGTCCAGCGGGCTTTGGGCGATGTCGCATTGGTGGAACTGGCCGCACCACTTGACGGTCAGGGTTGAGGGCACCTCGCGGTCCTCGAAGGCCGCGATGGGGGTCTTGAAGTCGCGCCGGTTGGCCATGCAATTGGCGCCGATGGGACCGCGTCCGGGCAGGGTGAATTTCTGGCCGTAATTCTCGCAGACAAAGCCGCGGGCCGGACCTTCCAGCAGCTCGACCCGATAGACCAGGCCGCGCGGGATGATGGCGATTTCCTGCGGGCCGATATCCAGCACGCCCAGTTCGGTGGCGAAACGCAACCGGCCTTCCTGGGGCACGACCAGCAATTCGCCATCGGCGGAATAGAAATAGGCGTCCTGCATCGATTGCGTGACCAGAAAGACATGGGCCGCCATGCCGGTCTGCGTGTTCACATCGCCCGCCGTGGTCATGGTCCGCATGCCGGTCAGCCAGGTCAGCGCCTCATCGGAATGGGGCACGGGGTCCCATCGGTACTGGCCCAGGCTGGTCACATCGTCGATGACGTTCGGCGCGGATTTCCACAAGGGCATCGCGATCCGTGAAAACCGCCCCTGATGCCGGACCGAGGGCCGGATGCGATAGCACCAGGTCCGTTCGTTCTGATGCCCCGGCGCCGTGAAGGCCGTGCCGGACAGCTGTTCGCCGTAAAGGCCGTAATTGACCTTTTGCGGGCTGTTCATGCCTTGGGGCAGGGCGCCCGGCAGCGCCTCGGTTTCGAAATCATTGCCGAAACCCGGCATGTAGGCAGGGTCAGATCCGGCCAGCGCGTTGGGGATGGTGTCCTGGGGTGCCATGACGTTCCTCTGTTCTGGGGTCCTTTTCTGGGTAATGGTTGTATTTGTAACCAACAACGGTCTTGCGACAGGTTTTCCGATGTCCGACGACGATCCCTTCCGGCTGCAGGATTTCCTGCCCTATCTGCTGAATCACACCGCCGAGGATGTGGGGCAGGGCTTTGCCCGCATCTACAAGGACCGCTATGGGATGCTGCGCACCGAATGGCGCGTCCTGGCGCATCTGGGCCAGTTCGGGCCGATGGATGCCACCCGGATCGGCAGCATGGCGCGGGTCCACAAGACCAAGATCAGCCGCGCGGTGGCCGCCCTGACGGCCAAGCGCTTCGTCACGCGCGACACGGACCAGGGCGACCGACGCCGCGCGGTCCTGTGCCTGACGCGGGCGGGGCAGGCGGCCTATGCCGATCTGGCGGCGATCGCGCGCGACCATGACCGGGCGCTGGCGGCGCGCCTGACGCCCCAGGAACATGCGACGCTGCTGCGCTGCCTGAAAAAGCTGGGGCAGGATCTGCCGCAGGGCTGATATGAAAAGCACAGGCAGGGGTTGAAAAGTACAGGTCATCCCCGGCTGAAACAGGCTTTTAAGCCCGATTTTCACGCTGCAATGCAGCAATGATAGCCCGTTCCATTCCCGGCGCGCTTGGCCAGCCGCAAAAAAGTATCGGAAAAAAACCGGCCTGCTCGTGGATGCGACCGGGGCTGCGTGTTACCAAACGACCAAGGCGTCACGGAGGAGACGGCACCGCGGTTGCGGGCCGGGCTGGCGCGGAAGGGAGGGGAGAATGCAGCCTGATCTGGAGCTTGTGCATATCCGCAAGGGTGAATCCTTTGCCGCGTGGAAGCATGGCTATCCGTTCCGCACGGTGCGCTGGCATTATCACCCCGAATACGAGATCCATCTGGTCGTCGCCACGCATGGCAAATTCTATATCGGCGATCATTTCGGCAATTTCGGCCCCGGCCAGCTGATCATGACCGGACCGAACCTGCCGCAGAACTGGATCAGCGACATCACCCCCGGCGACATCATCCCCTGCCGCACCGCCGTCATCCAGTTTCCCGAAAGCCTGGTCGACAACGCCCGCGCCGCCTTTCCGGAAATGGAGACGCTGCGCCATCTGCTGGACCGCAGCCGCCGGGGCATCCTGTTCTGCGACCAGACCAGCCGCGCGGTCGGGCCGCTGATGCATGACCTGATCAAGGCGCGGGGCGTACGCCGTTTGGGGCTGTTCTTCCAGATCCTGGACATCCTGGCCCATGCCCAGGGGTCGCAGACGCTGGCCAGCCTCAGCTTCGTGCTGGATGCGGAACGGGCCGAGGATTCCGACATGAACCGCGCCCTTGCCCATCTGCGCGAAAACCTGCTGGACCAGATCAGCGAAACGACGCTGGCGGATCTGACCGGTCAGACGCTCAGCGGGTTCTCAAGGTCGTTCAAGGCGCATACGGGCACGACGCTGGTCCGCTATCGCAACCAGATGCGGATCGATCTGGCCTGCCACATGCTGCTGTCGGACCCGCAGGCCCGCATCGCCGATATCTGCTATGAGGTCGGGTTTTCGAACCTGTCCAATTTCAACCGCCATTTCCTGAAGCTGAAGAAGATGTCGCCCTCGGAGTTCCGGGCAACCTTTGCGGCCAACCAGACGGTCCGCATGGCCGGCTGACAGGAAACCTGCCCCATTCCCTTCGACCGTGGCCGGCCCTTGCGCCTGCCGCGACCGGAGGAGGATTGACCACAGAAAACCAACGGGAGGAATGACATGAAACAGTTTCTGAAGACCGCCTCGATCGCGGCATTGACCATCGCGGGCGCCCACGCCGCCACGGCGCAGGATGCGGCGCCGAAGGACGGTCCCCTGAAGATCGGGATGACCTTCCAGGAGATGAATAACCCCTATTTCGTTTCCATGCAGGAGGCGCTGAACGAGGCCGCCGCCCAGCTGGGCGCCGAGGTTGTCGTCACCGATGCGGGCCATGACGTCGCCAAGCAGATCGCCGATGTCGAGGACATGCTGCAGCAGGATATCGACATCCTGCTGTTGAACCCGACCGACAGCGCGGGCGTGGAATCGGCCGTGCGCATGGCCAAGGATCGCGGCGTGATCGTCGTCGCCGTCGATGCCAACGCGAACGGCCCGGTTGACAGCTTCGTGGGCTCCAAGAACCGCGATGCGGGTTATCAGTCCTGCAGCTATCTGGCCGAGACTCTGGGTGGGCAGGGCGAGGTCGCCATCCTGGACGGCATCCCGGTCGTTCCGATCCTGGAACGGGTCGAAGGCTGCAAGGCCGCGCTGGACGAACATGAGGGCATCACCCTGGTCGACACCCAGAACGGCCGTCAGGACCGGTCTGTCGCCCTGGGGGTCGTCGAAAACATGATCCAGTCGCATCCCGACCTGGCCGGCATCTTTTCGGTCAATGACGGGGGCGCGATGGGTGCGCTGGCCGCGATCCAGGGGTCGGGGCGCGACATCAAGCTGACCTCGGTCGACGGCGCCCCCGAGGCCGTCAAGGCCATCGCCGACGGCACGGCCTTCATCCAGACCACCGCGCAATTCCCGCGCGACCAGGTCCGCGTGGGCCTGGGCATGGCGCTGGCGCAATATTGGGGCGCCCGCGTGGTCCCGACCGAGGTGCCGATCGACGTGCGCACGGTCGATGCCGAAAACGCCGCCGATTTCAGCTGGTAAGCCAAAACCCGCATCCGGCCGCGCCCCGTCACGGGGTGCGGCCACCCCATGACCGGAGGCGCTATGCTTGAACTGAGGGGAATACGCAAAAGCTTTGGCCGGATCGAGGTCCTGCACGGCGTCGACCTGCATGTCCGCGCAGGCGAGGTGCATGCCCTGCTGGGCGAGAACGGCGCCGGGAAATCGACGCTGATGAAGATCGTCAGCGGCATCATCCAGCCCAGCAGCGGCACGATCCTGGTCGATGGGCAGGAACGCAGCTTTCCCACCTATGACGACGCCATCCGGGCGGGCATCGGCATCGTCTTTCAGGAATTCAGCCTGATCCCCTATCTGACCGCGGTCGAGAACATGTTCCTGGCGCGCGAAATCCGCAACGGCCTGGGCCTTCTGGACCGCCGCGCCATGCGCGAACGCGCCCGCCAGATCCTGAAGCGGCTGGAGGTCGACATCCCCCTGGACATTCCCATCGCGCGGCTGTCGGTGGCCGAACAGCAATTCGTGGAAATCGCCAAGGCGCTGTCGCTGAACGCGCGCATCCTGGTCCTGGACGAACCCACCGCCACGCTGACCCCCACCGAAACCGCGCATCTGTTCAAGGTGATGCGCGAATTGCGCGCGGCGGGGGTGGCGATCGTCTTCATCTCGCATCACCTGGACGAGATATTTGAGATCTGCGACCGCATCACCGTCCTGCGCGACGGCGAATATGTGGGCGACCGCGACGTGGGCCAGGTCGATACCGACGGCCTGGTCGAGATGATGGTCGGGCGCCGCATCGAAAACAGTTTTCCCCCCAAACCCGCCCCCGACCCGCAGGCCCCCATGGTGCTGGAGGTGACGGAACTGCAATTGCGCCGCGGCGGGCCCGTCAGCGCCTTTCACCTGCGCGCGGGCGAGATCTTGGGCTTTGCGGGCCTTGTCGGGTCGGGCCGGACGGAAACGGTGCTGTCGATGTTGGGCGAACATGGCGCCGCGCGGTGCCGCCTGCGCATCGACGGGGTCGAAACGCGGCTGCGCGACGCGGCCGACGGGTTGGTGCGTGGCATCGGCCTGCTGCCCGAAAGCCGCAAGGAACAGGGGCTGATCACGCCCTTTTCGATCCTGCAGAACGTGTCGCTGAACAATTATCGCAAATACGCGCAGGCGCATTGGTTCATCGATTTCCGCAAGGAACGCGACTGCACGCGGACCGCGATGCAGCAGGTCCGGGTCAAGGCGCCGGGGCCGCATGCGCGCGTCGACACCCTGTCGGGCGGCAACCAGCAGAAGGTGGTGATCGCCCGCTGGCTGAACCACGACATGCGCGTGCTGATCTTTGACGAACCCACCCGCGGCATCGATGTCGGTGCCAAGGCCGAAATCTATCAATTGATGCGCGATTTCACCGCGCAGGGCTATGCCATCATCATGATCTCGTCCGAACTGCCCGAGGTGATCGGGATGTCCGACCGCGTCTGCGTCTTCCGTCAGGGGGGCATCGTCGCGACGGTCGAAGGGGGTGCCATCACCTCGGAACGGATCATGACCGAGGCCACAACCGGAAAGGTCGACCATGTCGCATGACGCCGATATCGCCACGTCACGCAGGGGCAGGGCCCTTGAATGGCTGCTGCATTCCCCGCTGGCCCTGCCGCTGGTCGGGCTGGTCGTTGTCTGCGTGCTGATGGGCTTTGCCAGCGACAACTTCTTCACGCTGGCCAACATCCTGAACGTGCTGCGGCAGGTATCTGTCGTGGGCATCCTGGCGGTGGGCATGACCTTCGTCATCCTGACCGGGGGGATCGACCTGTCGGTGGGGGCCGTGATGGCGCTGGCCGGAACGGTCGCTGCCGGGCTGATGGTCAACATGGGCCTGCCCGCCGGACTGTCGCTGGCCGCGGCGCTGATGGTCGGGCTGGGCCTGGGCTTGGTGAACGGGGCGCTGGTCGCCTGGGGGCGCATGCCCGCCATCATCGTGACGCTGGCGATGATGGGCATCGCGCGCGGGCTGGGGCTGATCTATTCGGGCGGCTATCCGATCAGCGGCTTGCCGTCCTGGGTGGCGTGGTTCGGCATCGGGCGCATCGGCGTCGTGCCGGTGCCCGTCATCATCATGCTGGTCGTCTATGCGCTGGCCTGGGTGCTGCTGCAGCGCACGCCGTTCGGTCGCCACGTCTATGCCATCGGCGGCAATGAAATTGCCGCGCGGCTGTCGGGCGTGCGGACGGGGCGGGTCAAGCTGGCGGTCTTTGCCATTTCCGGCCTGACGGCATCGCTGGCGGCCATCGTGCTGACCGGCCGGTTGATGAGCGGCCAGCCCAATGCCGGCGTCGGGTTCGAGCTGGACGCCATCGCCGCCGTCGTGCTGGGCGGCACCGCCATCGCCGGCGGGCGCGGCCTGATCCTGGGGACGCTGATCGGGGCCGTGCTGCTGGGCGTGCTGAACAACGGGCTGAACCTGATGGGCATCAACCCCTACATGCAGGACGTGATCAAGGGTCTGATCATCCTGTTGGCCATCTATATCGGGCGGGAGTGGCGCTGACATGACCAGACATCTGATCGGCATCGACGTGGGCACCGGTTCCGCCAGGGCGGGGGTCTTTGATACGGACGGCCAGCTGCTGGCCCATGCCAGCCGTCCCGTCCAGATGCACCGCCCCACGGGCGACATCGCCGAACAATCCAGCGCGCAGGTCTGGGACGCGGTCTGCCTGGCCGTCAGGCAGGCGGTCGGGCAGGCGGGGATCGATCCGGCCAGCGTGGCGGGGATCGGCGTCGACGCGACCTGTTCGCTGGTCGTCTGCGGCGATGGCCCCCTTGGCGTCGGCGATCCGGCCCAGCCCGACCGCGACATCATCGTCTGGATGGATCACCGCGCCGTCGAACAGGCCGCGCGCATCAATGCCGGCGATCATGAGGTGCTGAACTATGTCGGCGGGCGCATTTCCCCCGAAATGGAGACGCCGAAGCTGTTGTGGCTGAAGGAAAACCGCCCCCAGGTCTTTGACGCGGCGCGGGATTTCTTCGACCTGACGGATTTCCTGACCTGGAAGGCCACGGGCAGCAAGGCGCGGTCAATCTGCACGGTGACCTGCAAATGGACCTATCTGGCGCATGAAGGCCGGTGGGACGCCGATTACTTCCACGCCATCGGCCTGGGCGTCCTGGCGGATGAAGGGTTTACGCGCATCGGCACCCAGGTCGTGGAACCCGGCACCGCGCTTGGGGCCGGGCTGACGCCTGACGCCGCGCATGCCATGGGGCTGCCCGCCGGGATCGCGGTCGCGGCGGGGCTGATCGATGCCCATGCGGGCGGGATCGGCACCGTCGGGGCGGGCGATCCCTTCGCCTCGCTCGGCTATGTCTTCGGGACGTCGTCCTGCACGATGACGACGACGCGCGAACCGGCCTTCGTGCCGGGGGTCTGGGGCCCGTATTTCTCGGCCATGGTGCCCGGCGCCTGGCTGAACGAGGGCGGGCAATCCGTCGCGGGTGCGGCCATCGATCACCTTGTGGCGATGCATCCGGCCCATGCCCGGGCATCGGCCGCGGCGGCGGATGCGGGGCAGTCGCTGCCCGAATGGCTGGCCGATCAGGCGGGCAGGGCGGGTGATGCGGTGACGCGGGCGCGCCATTTGCATGTCGTGCCGGAATTCCTGGGCAACCGCGCGCCCTTTGCCGACCCGCAGGCCCGCGCCGTCGTCATGGGGCAGGGGATGGAGGTCGACATGGCCTCGCTGGTGTCGCTCTATGTCGCGGGGATCTGCGGGCTGGGCTATGGCCTGCGCCAGATCATCCAGACCCAAGCCGATCACGGCGCGGGCGTGTCGCGCATCGCCATCAGCGGCGGGGCGGGGCGCCATCCGCTGATCCGTCAGCTGCTGGCCGATGCCACGGGGCTGCCCGTCGATGTGACCTCCTGTCCCGAACCCGTGCTGCTGGGTTCGGCCATTCTGGGCGGCGTGGCGGGCGGGGTTCATCGGGACATCCACGCCGCCATGTCGGCCATGACCCGCGTGCAGGGCACCTGTCAGCCCGCAGGGGGTGATTTGCGCCGCCTGCATGACAGCCGCCATCGCGCCTTCCTGCAGCTGCAATCCATGGCGCGTCAGATCCGCGCCGACACGCCCCCCAGCCCATGAGGTCCCCCATGCAATTCGACGGCAGATCCGTCATCATCACCGGCGCCGGCAAGGGCATCGGTCGCGCCACCGCCCTGACCATGGCCGAACGCGGCGCCCATGTCGTGGCCATCAGCCGGACGCAATCCGATCTGGACAGCCTCTGCGCCGAAACGGGCGGGCGGGGCATCGCGGCCGACCTGTCTGACCCCGCGGCCGCGCGCGATGCGATGGCAGAGGCGGGGTCCTGCGATTTCCTGGTCAATTGTGCGGGCACCAATGTGCTGGAAAGCCTGTTGCAGATGACCGACGCGGGCTATGGCACGGTCATGGACATCAACCTGCGCAGCGCGTTGATCTGCGCACAGGAATTCGCCCGCCGCCGCATCGCGGACGGTCTGGGCGGGGCCATCGTCAACGTCACCAGCATCGCGGGCCATCGCGGTTTCGCCGATCACCTGTGCTATGCCGCCTCGAAGGCGGGGCTGGAGGGGGCGACCCGCGTCATGGCGCGCGAACTGGGCCCCCACGGCATCCGGGTCGCCGCCATCGCACCCACCGTCACCATGACCGAACTGGCCGCCGCCGCCTGGAGCGATCCTGCCAAAAGCGGCCCCATGCTGGATCGCCACCCCGCCGGACGTTTCGCGCAGGCCGATGATGTCGCCCGCGCCATCGCCCTGCTGCTGTCGGACGATGCCGCGATGATCACCGGCGCGGTGCTGCCGCTGGATGGCGGCTTTCTGGCCGTTTGAAACCCCTGTGACCCAAGACCTGCGGCACCTGATCCGCAAAAAGAAGGAGACTGACATGTCCGAAACACTGAACGGCAAGATCGCGGCGATCACGGGCGCGGCCTCGGGGATCGGCCTTGCGACGACCCGCGCGCTGCTGAACGAAGGGGCCAGCGTCGTGATGGTGGACCGGAACGAACAGGCGCTGAACGACCTGGTGGCCGAACTGGGGCTCAAGGCCATTCCCCAGGTGACCGACCTGCTGGATGCAGACAGCTGCAACGCCATGGTGCCGCAGATCCTAGACAAGGTCGGGCATCTGGACATCCTGTTTTGCAACGCCGGCACCTATATCGGCGGCGATCTGGGCGCGACCACCCCCGAGGCCATCGACCGGATGATGACGCTGAACGTCAACGCGGTGATGAAGAACGTGCAGGCCGTGGCCCCGCACATGATCAAGCGCGGCACGGGCGACATCTTCGTCACCTGTTCGGTCGCGGGTCACACGGCGGTCGAGGTCGAGCCGGTCTATGCGGCGTCTAAATGGGCGATCACCTGCTTCGTCCAGACGATGCGCCGCCAGCTGTTGCCGCATGGGATCCGCGTGGGGCAGGTCTCTCCGGGGCCGGTGATCTCGGCGCTGCTGTCGGATTGGGAACCTGATCGCCTGCAGCGTGCCAAGGATGCGGGCGGGCTGATCGAACCCGCCGAGGTGGCCGATGCGCTGATCTTCATGATGTCGCGGCCCCGCAACGTGACCATCCGCGACATCATCATCCTGCCAAGCGCGTTCGACATCTGATCGCACAAGGGCCGTCGCCTCAGTGTTCCAGGCGACGGCCCAGCCAGCGCGCAAGGCGACCCAGTGTCAGCCCCTCCACCAGGATCGAGAAGACCACCACCGCATAGGTCGCCGCCAGGATCGGCGCCTTCCAGTCGCTGTCGGGCAGCGACAGCGCCAGCGCCACCGAAATGCCGCCCTTCAGCCCGCCCCAGGTCATCAGCGGGATGACGTCGCGGGCCTCGTGGCGGATGGGACGCAGGATCAGGATCGGCAGGGCGACCGACATCAGCCGCGCCACCAGCGCCAGCGCAATGGCGGCGGGCAGGGTGACGGCCATGTCGCGGGTGATGGTCAGCTGGAAGATCTCCATCCCGATCATCAGGAACAGGGCGGCGTTCAGGATTTCATCGATCAGGCGCCAGAAGCCGTCGACATAGGTGCGCGTTTCCTCGGACATGGCATCGCGGCGACCGGCATTGCCGATCATCAGCCCTGCGATGACCGCCATGATCGGCGCCGAGACATGCAGCCCAAGCGCCAGTTCATACCCGCCAAGGGCCAGGGCCAGGGTCAGCATCACCTCCAGCGGGTAATCGTCGATGCGGCGCATCAGCTGGAAGACCGACCAGCCCAGCACGGCCCCCAGAACCGCGCCGCCCACGGCCTCTTGCAGGAACAGCGCGACGGCGCTGCCAAGGTCGAAACCCGCGGGTCCGTGGCTGTCGCCCGATGGAAAGGCCAGCCCGACCAGCAGCAGGAAGACGACATAGCCGACGCCGTCATTGAACAGCGATTCCCCCGCGATCTTGGTTTCCAGGCTTTTGCGGATCTTGGCGTCCTGCAGGATGCCCAGCACCGCCACCGGATCGGTGGGGGAAATCAGCGCGCCGAAGACCAGCGCGATCAGGATCGGCATGCCCGTGATCCAGGAAAAGCCGAAGCCCACGATGGCGGTGGAAATGGCGATGCCCAATGTGGCCATCAACAGGACGGGCAGGGCCTCTTTGCGCAGATCGGCGATGGACACGTGCAGCGCCCCGGCGAACAGCAAGAGCCCCAGCATCCCGTCCAGCAGCGACCCCGAGAATTGCATCGACGCGACCAGATCGCGCATCTGCCCCACCAGCTGCAGGTCGGGCAGGTAAAGATCGACCCCCAGGATCGCGATGGACCCCAGCAGCGCCGTGACCAGGATCCCGATCGAGGGCGGCAGCCGGAAGAAGAAATAGTTGAAGCTGCCAGAGGCGGCCGCAAGCGCCAGGATGACCGCAGCGATCTGAAGTGGGCTCATGGGCTGGTCCTTTTGCAATGGCGGACAGGGGCATCGTCCCGGTGTCGGGAACGGTCCAAGGATAAGCCGACCGGGACAGCAAGGGTTCAGTCGCGGGGCGGATATTCATCCATTCGGGACGGTGCGGGGTCCGGTCCCGCCGCGTAAATGCCGCTGCCTGTCCATTGGGCAGCGCGGTTTCGGCGCGATCCGCCAGCAGGGGCTGGACCTTGGCGCATCATAGACCCCGTCTATATTGATCATTCAGATTCATGATGCCGTCGATGGGGCTGGTCTTGCTAGGGTCGCTTCAGTCAACAGCCGGGTCGGGCGGGCCGCCAAGGTCGCGGGCATTGGACCTACCGGCATAAAAATGACAGGGAATGACATGATGACATCGCTCAGGACGCTGGCGCTTGCCGCAGGCGTATCCGCAATCGCATGTGCCGCCGCCGCCCAGGACGCCAAGATGGGCGGCACGCTGAACACCATCGTCCAGCCGGAACCCACCGGTCTGAACCTGGGCCTGCTGCAGAATGCACCGACCCAGATGGTGGCGGGGCAGATCTATGAAAGCCTGCTGCGCTATGATGAGAACCTGGACCCTATGCCCAGCCTGGCCCGCGAATGGAGCGTGTCGGATGACGGGCTGACCTACACCTTCACCCTGCAGGACGGCGTGACCTGGCATGACGGCAAGGCTTTCAGCGCCGCCGACGTGGTGTTTTCCCACGATGTCTTCCTGCGCGAGACCAGCTCGCGCTGGCGCACGGTGCTGGAGCATGTCGAAAGCATCACCGCCCCCGACGACCGAACCGTCGTCTATCAGCTGAAGACGCCTTTTGGTCCCTTCCTGCGCTCCTTCGAATCCGGGTCCAGCCCGATCCTGCCACGGCACATCTATGAGGGCACGGATTTCGCGGGCAATCCCGCCAATGCGACGCCCATCGGCACCGGGCCGTTCAAGTTCGATGCCTGGGAACAGGGCAGCTATATCCACCTGGTCAAGAACCCCGACTATTACCGCGACGGGCTGCCCCGGCTGGACGAGATCTATTACCGCGTGATCCCCGATGCCGCGTCGCGCACCATCGCCTTCGAGACCGGCGAGGTCGACGTCCTGCCCGCCGGCAGCGTCGAGATGTTCGACCTGCCGCGTATCCAGGCGATGGAGAATGTCTGCGTCACCGACAAGGGGTGGGAATTCTTCGGTCCGCTGTCGCTGATCTGGCTGAACAACCGCAGCGCGCCCTTGGACGATGCCAAGCTGCGCCGCGCCATCAACATGGCCATCGACCGCGATTTCGCGGTGAACGCGATCTTTGCGGGCTTTGGGCGTGCTGCGACGGGGCCGGTCAATTCCTCGACCCGCTTCTATTCCGGCGACACGCCCTCGATCCAGTTCGACGTCGATGCCGCGCGCGCGCTGGTCGAGGCGTCGTCCTATGACGGCCAGACCCTGCGCCTGCTGCCCCTGCCTTACGGCGAGGTCTGGCAGCGTTGGGCCGAGGCCGTGCGCCAGAACCTGTCCGATATCGGCGTCAATGCCGAACTGGTCGCCAGCGATGTCGCGGGCTGGAACCAGCGGCTGGCGGATTGGGATTACGACATGGCCTTCACCTTCGTCTATCAATACGGCGATCCGGCCCTGGGCGTGGCGCGCAACTATGTCTCGACCAACATCGCCAAGGGATCGCAGTGGAACAACGTCGAGGGCTATGAGAACCCCGAGGTCGACCGCCTGTTCGCCGAAGGCGCCACCGCCCTGACCGACGAGGAACGCGCCACCATCTATGCCCAGGCGCAATCCCTGCTGGTCGAGGAGGCCCCCGTCGCCTGGCTGACCGAAATGCAGCAGCCCACCGTCTATCGCTGCGAGGTCAAGGACATCGTCACCTCGGCCATCGGGCTGAACGACAGCATGCGCGACACCTGGATCGACCGCTGAACCCGGCGTTTCGTCCGCAGAGCGCAGCGCCCTGCGGACGGACCAGATGAAAGGACCTGTGCGATGGCACGTTTCATCCTGGGCCGGTTGGTCAAGGCGGCGCTGACGCTGCTGGCCATCCTGGTCCTGAACTTCTTCCTGATCCACGCGGCCCCCGGCGATCCGGCGATGATCATGATGGCCGAAACCGGCTCGTCGGACCCGCAGGTGCTGGCCGACATGCGGGCGCGGTTCGGGTTGGACCAGTCGCTGCCGGTGCAGCTGGCGCTTTACATCAAGGGCTATCTGACGCTGGACATGGGCTGGTCGTTCCGTCGCGACGTCCCGGTCTTCGATCTGATCGCCGATCGCCTGCCCGCGACGCTGCTGCTGACCACGACGGCCTTTGCGATCTCGCTTGGGCTGGGCGTGCTGGCGGGGGCCCTGGCCGCGCGGCGGCAGGGTGGATGGGGCGACACGATCATCTCGACCGTGGCGCTGCTGTTTTACGCGACGCCGCTCTTCTGGATGGCGCTGATGGCGTCGCTTTTGTTTTCGGTGGGGCTGGGGTGGCTGCCGGGCTTTGGCTATGAAACCGTGGGGGCGAATTACACCGGGCTTGCGCGGATGGGCGACATCGCGCTGCACCTGATCCTGCCCGCCACGACCCTGGGGCTGTTCTTCACCGCCGTCTATGCCCGCATGACCCGCGCCTCGATGCTGGAGGTGAACCGCCTGGATTTCGTCAAGACCGCCCGTGCCAAGGGGCTGCGCCCATCCGTCATCACCCGCCGGCACGTGCTGCGCAACGCGCTGCTGCCCATCATCACGCTGGCCGGTCTTCAGGCCGGTCAGCTGGTCGGCGGCGCCGTCCTGACCGAGACCGTCTTTGCCTGGCCCGGCATCGGCCGCCTGATGTTCGAGGCGATCGCCCAACGCGATTACAACATCATCCTGGGCGTCTTCTTCGTGTCGGCCGCGCTGGTCCTTCTTTTCAACCTGATCACCGACCTGCTCTACATGGTCGTCGATCCCCGCATCAGGCTGCAATCATGAACACGTTCTGGTCCCGCTATGCCCGCAACAGGGGCGCCGTGATCGGCCTGGTGCTGCTGGGCGTCGTCGTTCTTCTGGCCGTTCTGGGTCCCTTCCTGACGGCACAGGACCCGTGGCGCATGGTGCAGCGCCCCTTCCTGCCGCCCTTTCAGGACAGCGCGCTGCCGCTTGGCACCGATGCGCTTGGCCGCGATGTCCTCAGCCAGCTGATCCACGGGGCACGGGTGTCGCTGCTGATCGGGCTGGTCTCGACGCTGGCGGCGCTGGCGATCGGCGTGCCGGTGGGGGCCGTGGCCGGATATTTCCCCGGCTGGCACGACGACCTGCTGATGCGCTTCACCGAGTTCTTCCAGACCATTCCCAGCTTTGCGCTGGCCATCGTGCTGCTGATGATCTTTCAGCCGCAGCTGCATTTCGTGGTGCTGTCCATCGCGCTGGTCAGTTGGCCCCCCGTCGCCCGCCTGGTGCGCGGCGAGGTGCTGTCCCTGCGCCGCCGCGAATTCGTCGAGGCGGGCATCGTCCAGGGCCTGCGCCACCGCCATATCCTGGTCCATCACGTGATGCCGAACGTGCTGGCACCGATCATCATCCTGGCGTCCCTGATGGTGGCGACGGCGATCCTGCTGGAAAGTTCGCTGTCCTTCCTGGGGCTGTCGGACCCGAACGTGATGTCCTGGGGCTATATGATCGGGGCGGCGCGGACGGCGCTGCGCACGGCATGGTGGCTGTCCTTCATTCCGGGCATCGCCATCGTCTTCACCGTCCTGGCGCTGAACCTGGTGGGCGAAGGGTTGAACGACGCCCTGAACCCCAAACTGAACAGGGGCGACGCATGAGCCTGCTTTCCGTCACCGACCTGACCATCGCCCTGCCGAAAGGGGCCGACCGCCCCCATGCCGTCAAGGATGTCAGCTTCGATCTGAACCACGGCGAGATGCTGTGCATCGTCGGCGAAAGCGGGTCGGGCAAATCCATGTCCGCCAATGCCGTCATGGGGCTGCTGGCCGAGGGGCTGTCCGTGGCCCGTGGTTCGATCACCTTCGACGGACAAGACCTTGTCCAGCTGTCCGAGGCGCAGATGCGCACCCTCCGCGGCCGTCGGATCGGGATGATCTTTCAGGAACCCCTGACCGCGCTGAACCCCCTGATGCCCGTCGGCCGCCAGATCGAGGAGGTCTTCGAGGCCCACGGCATGCTGACACCCGCCGCCCGCCGCGACCGCGTCATCGACCTGCTGACCGAGGTGGGCCTGCCGGACCCCGCCGCCAGTGCGCGCGCCTATCCCTTCCAGATGTCGGGCGGCCAGCGCCAGCGGGTGGTGATCGCCATGGCGCTGGCGCTGGAGCCCGCGATCCTGATCGCCGATGAACCGACCACTGCGCTGGACGTCACCACGCAGGCGCAGATCCTGCGGCTGCTGGACGATCTGCGGCGTCGGCACGATATGGGGGTGGTGTTCATCACCCACGACCTGGGCGTCGTGGCCGACATCGCCGACCGGGTGCTGGTGATGCAAAGCGGCGTCATCGTGGAACAGGGCGCGGCATCCGACGTGCTGTTGCGCCCGCAGCATCCCTATACCCAGGCCCTGCTGGATGCGATCCCGCAGCTGAAGGGCATGACCGATGATGCCCCGGTCCCGACCGCCGCGCCCCTGCTGCAGGTCAAGGGATTGCACAAGCAGTTCCGCAGCGGCGGCGGATGGCTGGGCGGCAAGCCCCGCGTGGTGACCGCGCTGGACGACATCAGTTTTGATCTGCAGGCCGGCGAGACGATCGGCATCGTGGGCGAAAGCGGGTCCGGCAAATCCACCCTTGGCCGCGCCATCGTGCGGCTGCAGGATGTCGACCGGGGACAGGTGCTGCTGAACGGCCGCGACATGGCGGCCCTGCGCGGCGAGGCGCTGCGCCGCGACCGCAAGCGCGTCCAGATGATCTTTCAGGACCCCTATTCCAGCCTGCCGCCGCGCCAGAGCATCGGCAAGACCCTGACCGAAGGGCAGGTGGCCCATGGCACGCCTATCGCCCAGGCCCGCGACCGTGCCGCGGCCCTGCTGGACCGCGTGGGGCTGGATGCCGGGTCGATGTCGCGCTTTCCGCATGAATTTTCGGGCGGGCAGCGCCAGCGCATCGGCATCGCCCGCGCGCTGGTGCTGGACCCCGAACTGATCGTCGCCGACGAAGCGGTCTCGGCGCTGGACGTGTCGGTGCAGGCACAGGTCCTGGACCTGCTGGCGGGGCTGAAGCGCGACCTGAACCTGTCGATGCTGTTCATCACCCATGACCTGCGGGTCGCTGGCCAGATCTGCGACCGGCTGATCGTCATGCAGAAGGGCCGCATCGTCGAGGCGGGCGACGCCGCCCGCATCCTGAACATGCCGTCTTCGGATTATGCGCGGGGCCTGCTGGCGGCGCTTCCGGGGCGGGAATTCGAAACGGCCCGCGCCGCCGCGCGGGTATGAGGACATATGATGAATTTCTTTCACGACGACCACCAGCGCGCCCATGATCCGCAGTTCCGCCTGCTGAACGGCCGCGTCACCCAGAACCCCGACCGCCCCGAGCGTGTGGACCTGTTGCTGGATGGCGCGACGCGGGCCGGTCTGACGCGCCATGTCCCCACCGATCACGGCATGGCGCCTTTGGCGGCCCTGCATACGCCGCGCTATCTGGATTACCTGGCATCGATCCACGACAGGCGGCGCGCGGAATATCCCGACCTGTCCGAGGTCGTTCCCAGCCGCTTCTGCCTGGACCCGATGCGCCATTACAGCCCCGAACCCGAGGCGCAGATCGGTTTCCACAACGCCGACACATCCTGTCCCATCGGCCCGCACAGCTGGGACGCGATCTATTGGTCGGCGCAGACCGCGCTGTCGGGGGCGGATGACATCCTTAGCGGGGCGCGGGCCTGCTATGCCCTGTCACGTCCCTCGGGGCATCATGCGTACTCCGAAATCGCGGGCGGATTCTGCTTTCTGAACAATTCGGCCATCGCGGCGGAATATCTGCGCGCGCAGGGGCACCGGCCCGTGGTGCTGGATATCGACGTGCATCACGGCAATGGCACGCAGGCGATCTTTTACGACCGCGCCGACGTGCTGGCGATATCGCTGCATGTCGATCCGATGCAGTTTTATCCCTTCTATGCGGGCGCTGCCGGGGAAAGCGGCGCCGGGCGCGGCGAAGGGTACAACCTGAACCTGCCCCTGCCGCGCGGGTCGGGCATTGCCGCCTATCTGCCCGCGCTGGATACGGCCCTGGCCCGGATATCCGGTTACGGCGCGACGGTGGTGGTCGTGGCCCTGGGCCTGGACGCGCATGAGGGCGACCCCTTTCGCGGCATGACGCTGACCACCGCCGATTTCGCCACGATCGGGGCGGCGATCCGGGCGGTGGACCTGCCTGTCCTGAACGTGCAGGAAGGGGGCTACATGCAGCCCGCGCTTGGGGACAATCTTGCCAGCTATCTGGGCGCCTTCACCGCCTGAGCCATTTCGAAAGGACCCGCCATGCCTGCCGCGAACCTGCCCTATCTGCGTGCCGAAGACGTCGATGCGCATCTGAACTGGCCGATGATGGTCGAGGCCATCGCGGATGGGCATCGGCTGCCCCCGGCCCGGATCGGGGATCTGTTCCTGACGCGCGACGGGGACACCCTGCTGAACCGTGCGGCTTGGGTCGACGGGATCGGCATGGGCCTGAAGACGGTCACGGTGATGCAGGGCAACGGCGCGCGCGGCTTGCCCTCGGTCCAGGGGGTGATGGTGCTGTTCGACGACCAGACGGGCACGCCCGTGGCGCTGATCGACAGCGCGCTGGTCACCTATTGGAAGACGGCGGCGGATTCGGGACTGGGCGCGCGCTATTTGGCGCCGCCCGACAGCCGGCAGATGGTCATCATCGGCGCGGGGCAGGTGGCGGGGTCGCTGGCGCGGGTCTATCACGCGACCTTCCCGGACCTGGAGCGCATCCAGATCTGGAACCGCACCGCCGCGACGGCCGGCGACCTTGCTGAAAGGCTGACGGCCGACGGCATTCCCGCCACCGCCGCGACCGATCTGGCGCAGGCCGTGGGGCAGGCCGATATCGTGGCCAGCGCCACCATGGCCCGCGACCCGGTCCTGCGGGGGGAATGGGTGCGGCCCGGCACGCATGTGGACCTGGTGGGTGCCTTTCGCGCCGACATGCGCGAGGCCGACGACGCCCTGCTGCGCCGCGCGCGCATCTTCGTCGACAGCCGCCAGACCACGCTGGACCATATCGGCGAATTGAAGATCCCGCTGGCGGCGGGCGTCATCTCACGCGACAGCGTCCTGGGCGATTTCCATGATCTGGAGGCCGGTCGCGCAGGGCGCATGACCCGACAGGACATCACGCTGTTCAAGAATGGCGGCGGCGCGCATCTGGACCTGATGATCGCCCAGGCCATCATGGGCGCGTGGAAGGCCAAGGCGGATGCGTGATCGGTTTGACGACATCTGCCCGGCGGGCGCGATCGTCGGCCCCGACCGGCTGCGCGGCATGGACCCCGGCTATTGCGATGCCAGCCGCGCCGCAGGGCTGCTGCTGCGGCCGGACAGCACCGCCATGGTCGCGGCCATCTGCCGCCGTGCCAACGACGCCGGTACGCCCATCGTGGCGCAGGGCGGGCTGACGGGGCTGACCGATGCCACCGCCACGACGGGCGATCAGGTGGCCCTGTCGCTGGACCGCATGACCCGCATCCTGCGCGTCGATCCCCTGCAGCGCATCATCATCGCCGAGGCCGGTGCGACCATCGCCGATCTGGACCGCACCGCCGCGGAACACGGGCTGACGACCGGCATCGACATTCCGTCGCGCGACAGCGCCACGCTTGGCGGCGCCATCGCCACCAATGCGGGCGGGGTGCGGGTGATCAGGTACGGCATGACGCGCGACAACGTGCTGGGGCTGACGGCGGTGCTGGCCGACGGACGGATCATCGAGGAGATGAACACCCTGCCCAAGGACAACACGGGCTATGATGTGAAGCAGATGTTCATCGGGGCCGAAGGCACGCTGGGGATCGTCACCGCGGCGGTGCTGCGGCTTTATCCGCGGCCCGGCGCCAGTGTCTCGGCGCTGCTGGCCTGCCCGGATCTGGGTGCGGCGCAGGCGGTTCTGGCCATGGCGCAGGTCATGGCACCCGGCAGCCTGCTGTCCTTCGAGGCGATGTGGCCCGATTTCTATCGCCTGACGACCAGCTTTCTGTGTCCGGGCCGCGAACCCTTGGCCCCCGGCCCCGCGCTGCACCTGATCGTCGAGGTGACGGGCGCCACGCAGGACGCGGCCCAAGCGCTGCTGCTGTCGATCTTCGAGGCCGCCGCCGAGAGGGACCTGGTGCAGGACGGCGTCATCGCCAAATCCGACCGCGAACGCGCCGCCATCTGGGCCATCCGCGAGGATACAGACCTGATCGCCCGCCCCTTGGGCGCGATGCTGTCCTTCGACGTCAGCATCGGGGCCGATCGGATCGACGATTTCCTGCGCCGGTGGGACGACGCCCGGGCGCGCGATCTGCCCGATATCCAGTCCCATGTCTTCGGGCACCTGGGCGATTGCAACCTGCATGTCTGCGTGGCGCTGACGCCCCAGGCCAAGCAGGACCGCGGGCGCATCGACGATCTGTTCTATGCCACGCTGGCCGCGACGCCGGGGGCGTCCTTTTCGGCCGAACACGGCATCGGGTTGCAGAAACGCGCCAAGCTGGCGGCATCGAAATCGCCCGACACGTTGTCGCTGATGCGGCAACTGAAGCAGATGCTGGACCCGAAGGGCATCATGAACCCCGGCAAGGTGCTGGATCAGGCCCGGTAATCGCGCAGGGCGTCGGGTGTGTCTGCGATCTTTTTCAGCAGCAGGTCCAGGAAGGCCTGTTCGGCGCGGTTCATCCGCGCCTTGGGGTTCCACGCGACGTTCACGTCGATGCGCGGCAGCTGGTCATAGGGGGGTAGGCGCCACAGCACGCCCGCCTCGACATCGGGGCGCGCGACATGGACGGGCAGGGGCCCGACGCCCAGCCCCGCCGAGATCATGCGCCGCACCTCCTCGAGGTTCGGGGACGATCCGACAAGCCGGTCCGACAGGCCCAGCCTGGCCCGCATGACCGTCACGGGGCGCAGCGCGTCGCTCATCTGGTCGGTGACGAAACTGACCGAGCTTTCGCCGCGCAGCGCCTCGGGGCCGATATCCTGCTGGCCGTAAAGGTGATGGCTGCGGCCGCAGAAGATGCCGAAATATTCGCTGAACAGCCGCCGGTATTCCAGCCGTTCCTGGCGGTTCAGGGCCAGGCAGATCCCCACCGACACCGCGCTGTCGGCCAGCCGCGCCTGGACCTGGCGGCTGGCCATCACCTCGATCTCCAGCGTGGCTAGGGGGCAGGCCTTGTGGAAATCGCGCACGCAATCATCCAGCAGCGGCGAGATGACATGACTGGCGATGGCCAGCCGCACATGGCCCTTGATGGCATCGGTCACGTCGCGCAGGATCGTCGCCAGCCGCAGGACCGATCCGCGGATCTCGACGGCTTCGGCGTAAAGCCGTTCGCCGGCCTCGGTCAGGGCAAAGACGGTCGGGCCACGGTCGATCAGCCGCCGCCCCAGGCGATCCTCCAGCCGTTTCAGCGCGGCGCTGACGGTGGGCTGGGTCAGGTTCATCACCTCGGCCGCCTTCGAGATGCCGCCGGCCTGCACGATCACCACGAAACTGCGCAGCAGGTTCCAGTCCAGGTCATTGACCAGCCGCTGCGGATCCAGGCTGCGGGGGTGGGGGTGCCGTGTCATATGTCGCGCCGTCCTGATGCCGGGGTGCCGCCGCCGCCCCCTTGGCAGCGCGCTGACGCATGCTAGCGCCGCGGGGCGGGAAACATCCAGACGCCACCGCGCGAATTCGCAGGCAACGGCCATGCGAAAGGGCCGGGGCGCTGCCGCGCCCCGGCCCCATCTGATCCGCGCGTGGCGGTGATCACATCTTGGCGGTCATGAAGGTGATGTCGCGCAGCACCGCGTCGCCCGCATCCTTGATGTCCCAGCTTTCCTGGACCGAGCCGTCTTCCAGCGACACGCTGTGCAGCTGGCCGCCGGCGGCCAACCAGGCGGTGTTCGTGCCCTCGGCATCGGTGGCGATGTCGAAGGCATAGCTGTCGGCGCCGTCGATCCCCAGCTTGCCGATGGCGGCCAGCGTTCCGTCATTGGGCGAGGTCTGCTGGATCAGCGCCACGATGGTGCTGTCGATATCATACATGGCGGTCGCTTCGGGCTTGCCGAACGAATTGATATAGGCGGCGGCGACGATGGCCGGTTCTTCGCCCGCATGCATGTCGGCTTCTTCAAAGGCCAGCGAGCCGTCAACCGTCACCGCGCCGGTTTCAATGTCGACACGGTGGTTCGTCGTGCCCGACATGAAGCGCAGCTTGTCGGCCATGGGGTTGAAGTCGACGATCACCGATCCGCCCTCCGCGACGGTCAGTTCGGTATCCATGGTCGAGATGACGGTCGCGGCCCCGGTGGCGGGGTCGATCTCGACGATCTGGAACGTGTCGCTGACGCCGATCAGCTGACCGGTCGCGGGGCGCAGGTCGATGCCCAGCAGGCGGTCGACGCCTGTCACCTCCATCGATTCCGTCACCGTGGCCGTGCCGGCATCGATCTTGTGCAGCATCTTGTCGCCCGACAGGCCGATGGCGGTCATGGCGTGGTCGTCGGCCAGGGCTGCGCCGGCGGTTCCACAGATCAGGCCTGCAATGGTCAGGGCGCTCAGTTTGGTCATCATGGGTCGGCTCCTTGGTCGGGGGCGGCGGCCATTCCGCTGCCCGTATGAACCGAAGACGCCGCCGGTGGGCGACCGGATGCAAAGCGCGTCGTTTTTTTTATCCCCGGCCTTCGCGGCATGTCGCACGCCCCTGGGACGCCTGCCGGATGTCGGCGCCCGCCGGGGCAGGCGGGCACGGATGCCGGCCGTCGGGGGGTCCGTTTCGTCGATATCCCGGCCGGCATCCGGTTTCCGTCGCCACGGCGGAATCCCCTGACAGCCATGATCGGGCAGGCTAGCATGCCCCAAGGCCCGCCCACGCGCAGCAGATGGATCATCAGATGACAGACCCGACCCAGCCCTTCGCCTTCCAGACCCCCGGTGCTGTGACGGTCGAATGGGGCGGTGCCGCGCGCATGGGCGACCTGCTGGCCCGGCGCTTTGATGCACGCCGCCTGCTGATCGTCACCGACCGGTTCCTGCATGAAAGCGGCCTGCTGGACCCGATCATCAGGTCGCTGGCCGAACAGGGCTTTGCCGCGACGGTGTTTGACGACGTGGTGGCGGACCCGCCCGAGGACGTGGTGGAAAGCTGCGTCAGGCTGGGGCGCGACCGGGGTTGCGACATGGTGATGGGGCTGGGGGGCGGGTCGTCCATGGATATCGCCAAGCTGGTGGCCGCCCTGCTGGACACTGACCAGCCCCTGAGGGATCTTTACGGGATCGACAGGGTGCAGGGCGGCCGCCTGCCGCTGGTCCAGGTGCCCACCACCGCCGGAACCGGGTCCGAGGTGACGCATATCACCATCCTGACCACCGGCAGCACCACCAAGATGGGCATCGTCGCCCGCCAGCTTTTTGCCGATCTGGTGCTGCTGGACGCCCAGCTGACGGTGGGACTGCCTGCCGCGCAGACGGCGGCCACGGGGATCGATGCGATGGTTCACGCGATCGAGGCCTATACGGGGCGTCACCACAAGAACCCGCTTTCGGATCTGTTCGCACGAGAGGCACTGCGGCTGCTGGCGGGAAACCTGATCACGGCCTGCAAGGATGGCGGGAACCGCCCCGCGCGCGAGGCGATGCTGCTGGGTGCCAATCTGGCGGGCCAAGCCTTTGCCAACAGTCCCGTCGCGGCGGTGCATGCGCTGGCCTATCCGCTTGGCGGACATTTCCATCTGCCGCACGGACTGACGAACGCGCTGATGTTGGGGCCTGTCCTGCGGATGAACATGACAAGGGCGGCGCCGCTTTATGCCGAACTGGCCGATATCGTGATGGGTCCGACGGACGGCGACATCCAGCACCGTGCCGCAGCCTTCGTGGCCTTCATCGAGGACCTGATGGACCGGTCGGGCGCGCCGCGCCGCCTGCGGGATGTGGATGTGCCGCATGACAGCCTGCCGATGCTGGCGCGCGACGCGATGCTGCAGACCCGCCTGCTGGTCAACAACCCGGTCGAGGTCGACGAAGCCACCGCCCTGCGTCTTTACCGCGAAGCCTTTTGACGGGTCGCGCCCTTGGCCAGATAGCCTTCGCGTTGGTGGCGCAGGGGCGGCATCAGGCGGCCGCCCGTGTCATCCGCACCGTGACAGGAGGCGCAGCGGTGATCCTGGGCCAGCTGCGCGCCTTGGGCCATCTGTTCGGCGTTGGGCGTCGTCGCCACATCGACCGGACGGCCGACACATTCCTTGTCCACGATGAAGCCTGTCAGGAAGGGCTCGGTCCGGGCGATGCCGGTGTCGCCGTCCAGATAGGCGACCGCGACCTCGGCGCCTTCCTTGACGGTGCGGTTCCACGGACTGTGCTTGGCGATGAAGATCTGCGCCTTGTGGTCGTCGCCGAACATGTCCCCCTGATGGAATTGCATTCCCCGGGGCGCAGTATGGGCCCCCCAGCAGCGCTACGGGATTGGTGAACCACAGGTTCCCGGTCTAGTGGTTCCAGCCGAAGCCGACGGTGTTGCCCATGCCCGCCAGGATGGGCCGTGCATCGCTGCCGTTCAACCCCATGCGGCGGATCTCTCCGAAGCCTTTTCTCGCGTTCGCAGATGTTGCAGGGCGAGGAGTTCGAGACGTAAATCATGTCATCCGGTCCAACCCCCAGATAGCGCCAGCCCTGGGGGTGGACCGATCGGCCTGGGGCCTTGCGATGGGGCAGGGGGACCGGCCTGCCGGTTCCGGGGCGCCAGATTGTCAGCCTGCGCGAAAATCGCCCTCAAGTTGACGCATGGTCGCTTGTCCGCGTCGGCCTGATGTTGCCGACTTGACCTATGGTAAAGTCATCAATCTATCACACTGATGCGGATAGATAAAATTTAATCTATTGATAAATAATTGAATATGAAAGAAAAAATTAACACACGGGCGTGAACGGATGTGTAGACAGGTCCGGATTTAGCTTGCATGATCTGCATATTAACCATCTTGGCAGGCCGCACATGCGGTTCCTGCCGATCATCAAATCGAACAGCCGTCATTACTTGTGGTTGTCAGACAGGGAATCCCGAAGATGCTGAATGCAAGCCAGACCCAGGACCCGTGGTGGATCAATGATCAAAGCCCGGACGATCCTTTTGGCAAAAGCGACGATTACGAAGCCTTCCTTGATTACGTCGGTGCGCTGAACCGCGACCTGACCCCCGAGATCGCGGCCGAACCGCTGCGTATCAACGTGTCCGAACTGAACGATCATCCCGATTACCAGGCCGCGGCCGTCGGCGCGCTGGCCATGTGGTCGTCGGTCACGCCGCTGACCTTCGAGGTCGTCTATGACACGCCCTTCGACAGCGACACCGACTGGATGGAGGTCGTCAGCCCCGAGCTGGGCGAGCAGAGCGACGGCAGCGCCTTTTCCAGCAACCGCTATGTCAGCATCGGCCAGCGTTTCCACGATACCGAGCCCAACAAGACCGATATCGGCGGCTATGTTTTCGACAGCTTCGTGCATGAATTCGGCCATGAATTCGGCCTGAACCACCCGGGTCTGTATAACTACAGCGGACCGGGCGGCGTGCAGATCAACTATCTGAACAACGCCACCTGGAGCTATGACCGCCAGCAATACAGTGTCATGTCCTATTTCGACGGGATCGACGTGGGCGAACGGTCCAGCTGGGCGGCCGTGACGCCCCTGATGGCCGATATCGAGGCGATCAACCGTCGCTTCTTCTCGACCGTCGATGAGGACGGGGTGCGGACCTTCCAGAAGATCGACCTGAACACCGGCGACAACATCTATGGCTTCGGCAGCACCGAATACGGATACACGCTGACCTCGTCGGGGATGCAGCACGATATCGGCTTCGTCATCCACGACACTGGCGGCACCGACACGATCGACTTTTCGGGATCGACCGCGGGCACCATCCTGGACCTGCGCGCCGGCGAGTTTTCCAGCGTCAACGGTCACCGCAACAACGTCTCGATCTATGCGGGCCATAACGAGGATGGCACCGAGTATTACATCGAGAACGGCATCGGCAGCCAGTTCGACGACGTGCTGATCGGCAATGACGGCAACAACGTCCTGGACGGCCTTGCCGGGGCAGACAGCATGGCGGGCTATGGCGGCGACGACGTCTATTACGTGGACTCGCTGGATGACATCGTGCGCGAGGAAGCTGACGGCGGCAACGACACCGTCGTCCTGCTGTCGCGCGACCTGAACATCCGCAAGATCGCCAATGTCGAGAACATCATCTATGCCGATGAATCCTCGCTGCAGGCGGCGGGCATGACCGAGGACGGCCCCGCGCCGATTATCGGCGACACGACCCTGACCAGCATCATCTTTGGTGATGAAACGGGCGAAACGCTGGATGGTGGTGCGGGCAGCAACACGATCTATGGCCGTGGCGGCGACGATGTGATCACCGGCGGCCGCGATTCCCTGGCCAGCCGCGACATCAACAACACCATCCCCGTGTCCCAGCTGGAGGATCAGACCGAGAGCGATGACGGCGGCGATGCGCTGTTCGGTGGCGACGGCAACGACACCATCTTCGGCGGCGCAGGCAACGACATCCTGGATGGCGGCGAAGGCGACGACGTCATGAGCGGCCAGGAAGGCATCGACGTCTTCATCGGCGGCGCCGGGACCGACACGGTCGATTACAGCAATGAAAGCCCCTTCCAGCTGATCGTGAACCTGCAAACCAATATCGCCAGCGGCGGCACCGCGTCGGGCGACACCTTCTATGGCATCGAGAATCTGATCGGGTCCGACGACCGCATCGACCGCTTCATCGGCACCGAGGCCGACAACCATTTCTGGGGCCGTGGCGGCGGTGACTTCTTCAACGGCGGCAACGGCAACGACACGCTGGACGGGGGCAATGACGGTGACATCCTCTATGGCGAGGGTGGCGATGACGTGCTGATCGGCGGCGCCGGACAGGACTATCTGCACGGTGGAGCGGGCAATGACACCATCGTCTATGCCGACAGCGCCACCGGGGTCACCGTCGATCTGGCGGCAGGCACCGCCAATGGCGGCGAAGCCGACGGCCCGGTCCAGATCGTCGGTCGCGGCACGCTGATCCGCCATGACATCATCGTCGACGTCGAAAACGTCGTCGGTTCGGCGAATGACGATCGCCTGATCGGCACGGCCGAGGTCAACGACCTGGCTGGCGGGGCCGGAAACGACACGCTGACCGGCGGTGGCGGGTCCGACATCCTGAATGGCGGCGCGGGCAACGACACGGCCGATTATTCGGACGTGAACCGCGGCATCCGCCTGATGCTGGATCGCAGCGGCAATGGCGGCGACACCTATGTGTCGATCGAGAACCTTGCCGGCACCGGCTTCAAGGATCGCATCACCGGCGATGACGGCGCGAACGTCCTGACCGGGCAGGGCGGTGACGATCTGATCAAGGGCGGGGCCGGCAACGACACCCTGCTGGGCGATTTCGGCGACCGCGAGGATGCCATTCCGCGCCCCGGCATGGGCAGCGGCTATGCCACGCTTGGCGCGGATGCGGGCAACAACTCGATCGAGACGGCGTTCGACATTTCGGACAACTTCTCGCTGGCGGCCGATCCCGACATCTTCGACTCGACCACGGTGCTGCACACCACCGTCAACGCGACCGGCAACGGGCAGGGCGGCTATTACAGCCTGAACCTGGCCGCGGGCACCGTCCTGACCATCGACATCGATGGCATCGCCGATCCCAACGTCCATGACAGCTGGGTCCGGCTGCTGGATGCCGAGGGCAATATCGTCGCGCAGAACGACGATGGCGGCGGCGATCCCGGTTCGAACAGCAACCGTGATTCCAGCACCGTCTTCGTGGCGCAGGAAAGCGGCACCTATTACATCGTGGAAGGCAGCTGGTCGCCCGACGCGCCGGGTGATGGCTGGTCCGAAACCGTCCCCGAAGGGTCGGAATACGAGCTGAACGTCTCGGTCGATTTCCCGCCCGCCCCCGCTGAGCCGGGCGAGGCCGGCGATGACCGGATGCGCGGCGGGGCCGGCGACGACCTGCTGGATGGCGGCCTGGGTGCCGATACCCTCAGCGGTGGTGACGGGGCGGATTCCTTCCGCTTCTCGACCGAGCTTGGTGACGGCAATGTCGATCGGGTCAATGATTTCGACAGCGCCGAGGACATGATCCTGCTGGATGATTTCATCTTCACCGATCTGGGGGCCGAAGGTGCGCTGTCCGAGGATATCTTCGTCAGCAACCCGGGCGGGTTGTCCTTCGGCGCTGAGGACCGTGTCATCTATGACAGCAACAGCGGATCGCTGTCCTATGATGCCGATGGTTCGGGCGAACTGGCCGCGATCCAGTTTGCGCAGCTGAACGCGTCGCTGACGCTGTCGGCTTCGGATTTCGTGATCGTCTGACAGGTGACAAGAGGGGAGCATTCGTGCTCCCCTCGGTCCAATTCCATCCGGAGAGGTTTGCATCATGAACGACCATCTGAAACGCCGCACCTTGATGCTGGGCGTCGGTGCGGTCCTGATGGCACGGCAGGCCCATTCCGAACCGTCCACCGACATTCGGGTGATCCTGGCCTTCGAGGGCGGGAACCAGATCCCCAAGGGGTCAATCGACATCACGCTGGAAGACCCGGCCATGGCCGACAAGACCGCCCTTCAGGACATGACGTGGCGCGTGACCAGCACCGGCAAAGATCGAAAGATCGCCGTCCCTGTTCCCGTTTCATCGCCCGCCGCCAGGACAGGCTCGGGCACGGCGCAGATCGTCGCCCGGATGACACGGGCTGATGGTTGGCTGCTGGCGCGCGGCAGCGCCCGGTTCCAGGCGGACCAACCCATCGAGATCACATTGCACCAGGTGATGTATTGACGGCATCTTGCTTCGATGCGGTACTCCTGACGGCTGCCTGAAGACTTGGGGCGACGGCCAGCGTGACAGGCCCGTTCCCGTCTGGCGTCCCAGCTAGCTCTGACCGGCGCCATTTTTCCGCGTTTCGACATCGTCGATGGTCAATCTGATGAGCCTCGGCACGGGGCAAAAACAACGCATGCCGCGGCGTCCGGTTTTCAAAAGAGACCCGAGGGGGCGTGATGGGACCCTCGGTCCTAGGGCGCGCGCCTGATTTCCGGGCGGTGCGTCATCTCAAGACGAACAAGCCCCCGGCCCATGCGGACTAGGCGCACCTAGCAGCATTTTTCCTCCAGTCGCTGGTGCAAAAGCAGCAGTCTGGTTTCAAGATTGTCCTTGAAATCCGGCAGCCGGCGCTCGGGTGCCAGCCGGATCTCGCGGTTCGAAAACTCGGCGCGGCCTTCGACTAGATATCGTTCAAGCAGATAGACCAGCAGCCGCCCGGCCACGCCGCGGATCACATAGTCGTTGTCGATGAAGACGCTGTCATCGACCGTGTGATGGACGACACGGAAACTTTCCTTCGGCAGCCTTGCGCCCACCCTTGGCAGGGCTGGCAGTGCTTCGCGCGCCATGATTTCGCTGATCGGAAGCGTTGCGGCCGCGTGATTGCCGATCATCGACAGGGCCGCCGCGTCGTCTCGGCCGAAGGCAAATCGCCTTGGGCCTTCGGCAAACAGGACGCCGTAGAGCGCTCCCTTGACATGGATCGGCACGGCAAGCTGGCTCTGGGCCTCGGGCATGCCCGGCAGAGCGATCGTGCGGGTTTCCTACTCGGGGGAGGAGGTGTCGCGGATCGCTGCCCCGAAGCGGCGCAGGCGACACATGTCACTGACCCGGATCGGTCGTCCAAGCGCTGCGGCCGCGCCCGCGATGCCGTGACCCATGGCGATTTCCGAGCCTGCCTCGGTCCGTGGATAACCGCGGCTTGCCATCGTCACCAGCATCTGTCGTTCGGGATCGAATTGGAACAGAATGGCCGCCGGCACATCCAGCAGCCTGCAGGCGCCATCCAGCGCGGCATCGACTATCCCGGCCGTTTCGGTTTCGGCGGTGATGCGCGTGATGGCGTCGGCGGCCCGTTCCAGGCTCGGGCGCGGCGGTGGGGCAGGCTGGGTCTGAGCCTCAAGGCCCTCGGGGTGGGGAATGGCGGTGATGGCGTCGACCCGGAAGACCGCCACGCTGGCAAGGCGCATGATGTCGGCCATTCCGACCTGGGCGCTTGAGGCGCGAAGGCTTGCGGTCATGGCCTCGAACAAGGGTCCCTCGGCCTCGTCGCGCACCAGGTCACCGCCAGCCGCGCCTGACGGCCGCTGGCCGCGTCGACCAGAATGACGCAGGCCTGAGGATTGTCGCGCAGATTGCGCGCAGTTTTGCCGAAGAACTGGTTCGACAGCGCGATGTGATGATCGTCGACCTCCTCGACATGGCTGAGATACGAGACATTGGGGACGCCATCGGCAGAGGTCGTCGCGATGATCGACGGGATCACACCCTCGAAGCAATCCCGAAGGTCGCTCAGGCGCAGGCTCATGTCACGACCGTGCCGGCGCGGGAACCCGGGGTCTGTTCAAAGACGCGGTCCACATCCAGCGTGGCCATCACGATATTACGCGCCGTCAGCCAGAAATCGATGGCCGATCCCTCGATCCCGAACCCGACGAGGCGCTGGCGAAGCTGCACGACATAGGCCACGGCACGGGCACAGTCGTCCGCATCGGCGTCGCGAAGGGCACCGCGCCCCTTGACCTGAAAGGCTCGATAGCTTTCAGGGTCCACGAAGGTGACGGAAAGCGCGCCGTTGTCGCGCAGATTGGCGACGGTCTTGGCCAAAGGCAGGCCGAAACGGTGATCTCCAGCCGGCCGGGCGCGACCAGACCGTGCCCGCCGGACCCGCATGCAATCTTCGGCCGGATCCGCGCGAGGCGTGTCTCCATCAAAGATACCAGCTTGAATCACGCTTGCGGCGCAGTGTGAATCCCTTTTGTCAACACGACATAAAATTGCCGAAAGCATGGGGAGCTTCATTACTTCATGCTTTGGGGCGACTTCCAATCATATACTGACCTTGCGATTTCTGACCAGTATTGCGACGGGCGGCTTGGAGCTCTTCACGTCGATCCGTCGCCCCAAGCGTCGGAACGCGTGCGCGGGAGGCTGCAATCGGCGCAGTCGGCCCTTAGCAGGCAGTCGATTCATGTACCGCGTGGCCGTGCAACGTTCCCAGACCGAACGTTCGTGCCTGGCGCAGCGAGATTGACCAGCACAGTCTGCTCTGCGGGTGCGGATTCGACGGGTGGCCGCAACATTCTAGTCTTTTTGCAAAGATGGAGTGTCAGTCATGAAGTATCGCACGCGGATGTTCTACACCGAGGTACAAAAATCGGAGATGTGGGATCGATGGCAGCGTGGAGAGTCGTTAGGTTCGATCGGCCGAAGTTTTGGGCGCGCGTCCTCGTCAAATTTTCCCCATCTGGCACGCACGGGCGGTATCAGCCCCCGGCACGCGTCCGATCCCGGATCGCATTGACGTTGCGCGAGAGGGAAGAGGTCTCTCGCGGGCTTGCGGCTGGTCTGACCTTGAGTGCAATCGCGCATGATCTGGCCCGGGCACCGTCCACCGTCAGCGGGGAAGTGGGGCGGAACGGCGGGCGGAAGACCATCCATTCCCATGCGGTCGAATACCTTCTCACTTTCTGCCGTCACGATGACGGCCAGCCTGCGCGCTGTCCACGAGCAAGCGGTGCGAAAGGACACCTGCAGGTTCACCGCGCCTGAATCGGCACGTTTGGGAATGCGGCGACGCCACGTGTAGATCGCGCCGCGGTGGAAGATGAAATTGGCGATGCCCATGGTGGGCCCCTTGGTTGGGGACACAGATGCCATGATGGATAGTGATGATGGACAATGGTCCAGATCGGTTGTCCGTCTTCGATAAGACGCTCTAGTTCAACGACTTAGAAGATGTTGGCTGGGGCGGTAGGATTCCACCGGATCAGCCGCAAGTCATTGAGCTATCGATAAATTCGTCACATCGACCGGATTTGCACCGTGATATGTGTTGCACCATCATCGTTCCGATGAAGGCTGGTCGCAAGGACATTGTTCCGTCGGTTTATTCAGAACAGCCAAGTGAAGGAGCACCAGACAACACCTAAATGTAACTAGGTAAAACGTCGCACTCGGCCCGTAGCCGCCAGTCAGCCCATGACGGGCGCTGCGGTGCAGCATCCCCAGACCGGACCTTCGTGCGTGCCGCAGCGCTATTGACCAGACACGGCCTGCTAGGCGGGACCTTTCTGCCGTTCGCTGCGCCCGCGCAAACCACTCGAAGTCGCAACATCAGCGACGCGCAAGGTGGGAGTAGAGGTTCGCTGAATTCGCAAGTCAAATAATAAGTTTAGGCCACAGTCGTCGATCAACAATAATCTGCATCAAGCTTCTGCAGCATCTGCCTTCCAATCTATTCGTGGCTTGAAAGAGGGAAACAATCGACTAATCTCTTCCAAGCTGCGGTTGCATAGCTTGCAACAGTCACTCAGGACCGATGGCATTGGATTTCCTGGAGCGGGTATCCGGTGAAGACGATGCAATGGATTCATGCAAACGGTGAACGACGAATCTCTTACCGCTCCCCAATGACCGTGAACAAACCCCGAAGTCCAATCATAGTATGCATCATACACATCTTTAACTCCTACATCGGTCGCCATTTTGCGAAGATCGAGTTTTGCCCAATTTCCCACAGCAATGTCTTTTGTCTCAAGCCACGCGTCCTCATTCGCCAACATTTCAAGACGCTCTATGTCAATTGAATCAGGCGTCTCTTCTGCAAATGTGTTTTTTAAGAATGCAAGCGCAGTCTGTCCGGATCCGTAGTTCCGATATTGCATCCAAATCGTTTCGTCGTCTTTAGTGGCGAGATATTTAAGGGTTATATAATTTTCTACAATAGTCCTTAGAATTATTCGTCCCGAAGCGAAGTTGTTTAATGGACTGACGGACAACTCCATAGCCAAAGTCAGCATATTTATTGTGAGGCCGAATGACCCATCCAGTCGAGGATCAATCGATGTGGTCTTGACGTTCGTCATGAAGTGGTCGCACAGTTCGGAGAGCGTGCTTTGAATGCTCATGCGAGTTGCGTCGACAGAAGCTCTCTCATGCGGCGAACGCTTCGGAATAATGCACGAGGTTTTGTTCATCATTTCATCCCAGAATTGCTTCGTTTGGGGCTGGGCAACACCTTCGGGGCGCTCTGTCCCGGACTCAATATTGCGGATCACCATTTCGAATGCGCGGATGGAGGGCCGAACCTTTCGCATATCCCCAAGGTTAGGGTATTTAACGACTTCTTCGATAAAGTTTGGGGGCGCGTGAACCCGCCCGCAACTAATCATAAAATAGACCTTGGCCCACCGCACATCCGTTGCTTCTTGTGAGTGATGATCAAGACAAGTAGCTATTCCTACCGCAAGTGGCTCAAGCTCTTTGGCGTCCGGAAAGAGGCGTTTCCAGTGTAAGTGATCCGGCAGGCTGCTTATAAGACCAATTGCTGCGCATGCCTCGTTCGCTTTCGTATTTCCCCTAATCGGAGCAAAAATTTCTTCGAACTCCTCGTATGGCAAGGTCGCAAGGAAGTTATGACCTAACTGGGCTCCATTCGTTCCGCTTAAAACCTTGGCGCCACAGTGGCAAACTTCTCTAAACAATTGAAGCGCCTCATCCCGCTTCATATTACCCACGCAAATCGCTGCCCACAGCATGTTCGGCAGAAAATCGTCGAGCCACGATGACCATTGCAGCGCAGATATGGATTTCAAAGGATGAAAGGGTGATCGGATAGTCCCCTTTTCAAATTTCCGTCTGTTAATTGGCGTAATGTCTTTACGCGGTCGCTTGGATTTTGGCAATTCTCACCTCTTGGATGTAGTGGTATAGTCGCGGGAGATTGCGAGGAAATACATTCAGAAAGCTATATAACGATAGCCCGGCGAGCTTTCTGCACGAACAGTATACCTAGTATGTCCCGAAGATCTACTTTGGCTGAGTGCGATGCAGCCGCTGCTAAGAGGCCTCCCATGCAGCGGCCTGCACGAGTGTCGGTTCAGAACTTTTCACGTCGATCGGCCGGCACTGGTGTCGGTACGGGGGCGGGGCAGCCTCGGACTCGCGCACTCGGCCCATACCAGACCCCCATGTTGCGTGCCTTTGCCGCTCCGCAGCTTCCGCTAAACGGCCATTCGTGACATCCTGCAGCGCTGTCTGAAGGAGGGGGAGCGGCTGAGAGGAGAACTTCGAACGGCCCGATATTGACGCAGAACAGCGGATTGTATCCACACCAGATTGTAAAGCTTGAGCATAGCACAAGCGTTACAAACTCTCCGACGCCCGTTTCGTTTTCTCAATTGGCGAACTTCGAGCTGATGACGCACTCCACATCGTCACTGGTGCAATGTGTATTTTTTGCGTTGAATGGGCACAAGAAACCTTTCCGTCAGCTTCTGTCAAAAAGGTCATCGATTCTATCCTGCGGAGATAGTAAAGCCTCTACCTTCAAGTGTTGCATTGGTCGTTCGAAATTTTCATGACCTTCATATGATGCTTCTTGATTGCTGTACTGAATTTGAGTGAAGTCGATGCCATCCAAGATTTTATCCACCTCCTCATCGGTAAAAGATAAATTTCCGGAATGCAGGTCGATGTACTCACGCGCCCAGTTTACTGCGTCACCATATTGCTCATCGCTAAAAAAACTTATTAGAACGTTATCTTCAATAATATAATGTTCTACATTTTCCTCCCAATGCTCGAGCGTCGCTTTTCTGTAACGTAGATTAACTTCAGGCAAACCTTCAAGGCTGACGTGCTCCAACTCTTGAATTAAAACGCCCAATTTCTCAAACTCAGCAACGCCATCAGCCTTGTCGATTGCCCAAGTCAAGAAATTCAAACTACAGCTTGGTATTATTTCAACCTTCATTTTCAGCAAGCTGGTAAGCACCTCGCAGGCCATCTCCAAGCCGCTCCCTGAGCAAAGGTCCGATACCAGCATGTGACGCAACTCAGGAGCGAATTTCTCGGTCGGCAGCAGTACGCGACACATCGCATCTGCAAACGCCAAATGGGCGAGACGCCAGAAGTAACTCGGCTTTTGCGATCCAATTTTGAAATTCAGACATTTGTAGCAAAGCTCACGAACTACAGCTAAATACGCATCCTTGGAAACCCTTTTATCTGCTAACAAGCTGGAAAAGTTGTCAATAGATCTTGTGGTTTTCAGGGCTTGCAGAAAGGTGGAGAGCGCATGGCGATCATCTGCAAGCCTCGGTAGGACAAAATCCAAAATAGAGGGGTTGAACAACCCAACAGTAACCGTGCCAGATCGTGGGTTCAAATTTCGCGAAAGCGTGGACCCGACTGCGCCCCGTAAAGTCCTTGCAAAGTGATCTGCAACATTGCTTGGATTGGCAGTTCCATCTCGTAAAGCGCTATCCCGAAATGCATCCGCCAAGTCAATCTCAGATATACTCCCGCCATTCAAAACGACCAAGTTTATGACTACCCGCGTAAAATCATCGATTTGCCTGCTATAAACGTCAGACCATACATCTTGCGGATTCTCCAGTTTTAAGCTGATGTACTCCCAGTACGCATCTGGCGCCACTTCAGAAAGCCTGTCCGAGTCGGTGATAAATGATATAAGGCGGGGATTGAAATTCTTGTGACCCGCAATGTCCTGATAGTGCTTGTTCCTATATATCTCATCCACAAACTCCTCGCCAATACCGCCGAACCATATGTGATTGTAAAGTATATTTGCTTTGTCCAAGAGGCTAAGTGACGAAATTTTAACCTCGAACTCTTTTCGGTCGATTTTTCGATTTTCGAACAGGTCGCTCCAAACCTTCCCCTGATTAAGAACCGTCGATCGAGATGTCAGGATGAAGCGTTTATTTTTGTCCCGTTCAACTCGATCTATAAGGTCAAGAACTCGACTATCTTTACGCCCCTCAATTGCCAAAAGATAGTTTCTTCCAAGAAAATCATCGTAGTACAGTAGCTGCTTCTTGCCAGATTCGTAGACCGCCTCGACCTCCGAAAGGTCGTCCTCGATTACGCACAACTCATATTCCAGCCCCACGTAGTGGTGCGCCAGTTGATCTGCGAGGGTTGTCTTCCCCACGCCGGCTTCTCCGGTAATCACGACAGAATGAACTTCGTTTAACTTCTTGAGCGCCGCACCATGGGCTTCGGTGATAACATATCGCTTAGCTGCTTCAATTATAGCATCCCTCTTAGCCTCACTCCGCCCCGTCAATGCAGAGTTAAGCATCCGGTGCAGCACGTTTGAGCTTGCAAGCCAAAGCTTGTAATGCCGTCTCTCGACTTCGGAAAATTCATCCAAGAGATCATTTACATTCTCTTTCCCAATAATATCTTCGTCTGACGATATGTAAGGGGCAAAAATATCTCTGATCTCCTTCTTGTTGGCTTTAGAGAGCGGCTGAGATGTTGCAAAAATGTACCTTGTCGGATTTAGGGCTATGACCTTTTTGGCTTCGCTTTTCCTTAATATTCGCGTTAAATCAGCAAAGGAGCTACTCGCCCAGTGCTTGCTTTGAATGATAACGTCACCGGATGAGGTGGTGAAAAATCTGCCATCAATGCCTTTGTCTTTTCCAGGCTTGTAGCGATCAACGCGTACTCCTTCTCGCTTTGATAAAAGATCGTTAATTAGAGCTTCGAACTCCTTGTCGTTCAAGTTGTCAAAATTGTAGTTTTGCACTTGGCACCTCTTGAAGAGTTCTGGCTGCAACGTGTATCAAGTTTCAAACATTGGCAACCAGCTTACTGCCCGTAGTCACTACGTTAAACACGAGCCTCGCGGTGGCGTGAACCGTCTTAGGTCATTGCTTTTCAACTACCTCCAGGTAACGTGGGCGCGTGATGTAGCTTTTCCACCCTCTAAGCAAAACTCATTCATTTGCATTGTCGATTCCGAGCCCGAACTGAACAGTTTCGGGCAAAGTTGGCTATTGTGAGTACAACACTCCAGTTCAGCTATTGCAGCGAGTATACAGCGACCTTCCTTCGACATCAGCCGAGGCTTGGCGACACGATCTTGGCGGTAGGTCCGCTTCCACGATTTGGCAAGGCTTGGTTCGCACGTACGGAGAACGTCAGAAATCCGCTCTTCAGGTCGATTGCGGCAGAAGGGGTAGTGCGGCGGGAACGAACGTCCGCTTCTGCGGCATACGCCAGACCCCTGCTGGACCTGTGACAGGCCACTATCCGCCCTTCGCCCCCATTATGAGCGAGCTTGATGCGCACCGGACGCATCCCACCGCCTTATGCCCTCATTACATCGAAGGCCCGTCCCGATAGTCCTGCTTGATCTCAGGCCCATCGCGGGTTTCGATGGCGTTCCAGGTTCTGATGACGAAGCTGACGAAGCGCCTGAGCAGCGAATGCCCGGGTGTCTGCGGCGCATCTTTAGAGAACGCGTCCCGAAGATAGCCCCCCAGCCCGCTTCCGTTGATCTTTTTGTCTGTCACGGTCACCGATCCGTCCTCCAGACCGGTCATGATGGCGTTCAGACCACCGAAGGCATTCTGCAGATCCTGCTCCTTCGCCTTTATGGCTTTCTCTCGGGCACTGACCTTTGCCTCGGCGGCCGCCAGTTCCCGTTCCCGTGCCTCCAGGGTGGCCCGCGTTTCCGCATTGGTAGCCTCAGCTGCCGCATTCTGCTGGGCGAACTTGAGGTTGGTTTCATGGATGCTTTTCTGGCTTTGGATCAGCTTCGCATTTCGCTTCGCCGTCTCCTTTTCGGCGGCATGCTGCTTGGTGGTCTTGCGAGCCTTGCGCGGCCCATCACGCAGCAGACCGCAGGGCGCACCGACATGCGTGTGATAGTCATCCTGAAAAGCACGTAGCGCAGCCGCATAGGCCTTGCTCTCAGCAGGGCGATCCTCCGTGCGGCGATGCTCCTGAAGATGGGCCTTGTTGCGCTCGCGCCAATCCGCCAGCAGCACGTCATTCCGCTCCTCACACGCCGCACATTCAGCTTCCCAGGCTGCGATCTTTTCCTGATATGCGATATCGTTCTTGGCCTGCGTCTTGCGGTTCTTGCTGGGCTTGAACTTCTTGGGCTTCTTCGGTCTTGTCTCCAACTCGGGGCGGGGCAGGCTCGGCATGGGCGTCGTCGCCTCCGGGCCTTTGCGAACCAGATCCGCTGCCAGCTTGCCGACATGAAGCTTGTTCGCATCGATCTTCGGATCTTTGACGTTCAGCGCCAGGATATGCAGATGCACATGCTCCTCATCGGTATGAAGCACCACCACGTATTCGATGCCCGCTGGCATGCGCTGCTTGAAGTGCTTCAGGACACGACCAATCCATGCCTTGACCTCTTGTTCAGTCTCGGGCGATTTGCCGCCCCAGATATCCTCGACCCTGGCCGGGTGTGAGTGGATCTCTGTGTAGAGCGTATTTGCGTTCGATCTCAAACGCTGAGAGTGCAGCTTGTTGTCACCCTTGCCCGAGGGTTGCATTACCTTCGTATTGGCAGTCAGGGATCTCCAAAGCACGCGGAGTTCCTCCACCGATCTGGTCCCGGCAATCCGCTGCGCCGGTCGCGGCGAGGGAACATGCGCCGAATATCGCGCCTCCCGTGCGGCTTCCGCGAACACCTGCTCTGCCGAGTTGAAGTGGTCGCTTCCGCGCTTGGCCTGTCTCGGTTTTGCGCTGTAGCACTCGATATGGACGAACTGATAGGACATAGCTTCCTCCTAGTGTTCCCCCACTCGTCGAGCTGGGTGTTGCCCTCCTGTTCCACAAGAACTAAGCTTGAACTTCACCCCATGAACTCAGCGCCGCAAAAGCTAGCTACAGTGACAGACTGTAGGTAGCTCTTCGAGCTACCGTCTGCCCCTTGCGCCGGGGAGGCGCTCCATCGCCCTGTCGGGCAATTGCGCGGATGCCTGACGGCATCCTTGCGGCCCGCGGCTGACGTCCCGGTCCCGATTCAGAAGGAGCGTTGAACGGCCTGCGGCGGGCACCCGACCTGAATTGGATATGTTGCTGCCGACCCTGCTGAATCATGGCCGGGACCTGTCCCGGCCATGCCACCAGGCACCACGACAACACATGGACTGTGGCGGGTCGCACTGGCCGCGGTTGACGTGAGCGCGATCAGCTCCGTCGACCCTAGCGCGCCTAAGTGCGTGGGTCTTCTTCGGGCGGACAGCGGCCTGTAAGGCTACGGCATCGCATCAGCAAAAATCTGCAATAGCTGCTGTTCTCCACCACCTCCGAGGCAGCCGCAATCGCAGAGAGTTGTCCGTCGTGCTTTGCTCTTGGGCAACCGTTAGCAACAGAGGCGAATGTTAGCGGCGCAGTCCCTGAACTATGGAAGGTCTGTCTTGTAGAAAATCCATGCTTAGTGCGCTCCATTCGTTAGGCCCAAAGTGAACCTTTACGGAGCGCGAGGATGCTGCGATACAGCACCGTCGAAGGTAAGGTCCGTGCGAATTTGATCGCAGGAACTCTAGGCCATGGATGAAAAAGTACTTACATCAGGTCATACGGTGTATGAGCTTACTATGCTTTGTGCGGAATTGCGCGCAAGGTGCGCTGTGGCTTCAGAAAGGATTGTAGATGCTGGATGAGATGGGAAGGTGCCAGAGCTACTGGATCTCGTCGGATGCATCCGAACTTATGCCTCTTGCGGCCGCCGAAGCTACGTTTCGTTCCGATGAGAAGATAAGCTTCGTTGATCCTTTAGCTCTTGAACTCATGTCGACTATTCCTATGCGCCGGCTTGCTGGCATTGGTTTCCTTGGTGCGATCGACTTCATTCGCCACGGATCAGGGCGCTCCGGTCATAGGCGCCGTCATAATCGCTTCGAACACACTTTGGGCGTTGCCCGCCTTGCGGAAACGTATGCGTGCGAGGCAGGGCTGAGCGAGAAGCGCCGCCGCCTACTCCTCGCTGCCGCGCTGTTACATGATGTCGGGCATGGGCCGCTGTCTCACACGCTTGAACCAGTATTTGCTAACGCATTCGACATTGATCACCATTCAATGACACGCCGCATCGTGCGTGGAGAAACGCGCAACGGCCGTGGGGTCTACGCTTCTTTGCGTGATGCGGACATTGATCCCGACGAAGTGCTCGCAATGATAGATGGTCATCATTCTGGGCCGGACGCGTTTCTCTTCGCAGGCTCGATCAATTTTGACACACTGGACGGAATCTCGCGCAGCCGAGCTTTTATGAAGCGTCGTGCTGCGCCGCGTGGCATGCTGAGAGCGGTTCGACATTGGGCGCAAACTGGCCGAGCTCCACTTTCGGAGTTCGACGCGTTTTGGACACTTAAGCATGACGTTTATACTCTGTTGATTTGCGGTGCGCGTGGGCGGCTGCTAGATGCGGTTGCGCAAGCCTACATGAGGGCAAATATCGACGAGTTCGACGCGAGTGATTTTGAGCGTAGTGAGGCGACACTTCGTAAACGTCACCCAAAATTGTTTAAAGTGCTCAGCCTTGTAGCTTCCCAGCGGCTTTCATCCTTGAAGGATCAACTCCCGAGCAGTTGGATGAAGGAAGAGGTGACGGTCAAGGACCGGGCCTTCATCGTAAGAACGGATAAGGGTTTGAACGAGCCGAATCAGCTTGATGCGCGTTATACACAAAGCAAATTCACAAGACGTATTTCTATTGAAGAGCTGATAGAAGGCCTATGAAAATTTTGAAAGTAAACGAAGGCGGTGATGCGGCTGCTGTGATCCATTCCACTCGCGAGAAATCCGAAGATATCCTGAAAACCCTGCGCTCTGTCGCAGCTGAGCTACCCTGTTTAACCTCAGATATCGTGATCGGCGTGAATGGCAGTGTCGCGCGCCGGGAAGTGACGAGTGGCTCAGATGTTGACCTCTTCTTTCTGACTCTTGACGGCGATCTTGCGGCTGCCAAGTCGGCACAGGAAGAGTATCGGGCAAAGCTGGTCGAAAAGGGCATAAAGATGCCCGCGCATGGCGGGGTGTTCGAAAACCCTCTTAGAACCACACAGCTTACGGCGACTATTGGCGGGGAGGACGACACAAACACCTACATCACTCGTCGGATGCTCTATCTCCTCGAAGGAGAGTGGGTCGCGAACGAGAGTGGCTTCAACGATCTTCGCTCGACGCTTATTGCGCGTTACATCTCCGAAGATCTTGACGACCAGAAGATCGTGCGCTTTTTCCTCAATGATGTAATCCGCTACTGGCGCACGATCTGTGTGGACTTTGAGCACAAGACTGCCGATTCGACGAAGCCGAGGGCAATCCGGCTCGTAAAGCTGCGCCTCTCGCGCATGCTACTCTACGTTGCAGGTATTGCAGCAGCGCGGCAGACCGTTGACTGTAATGCCGAAGCAAAAAGAATGAAGCTTGCCGAACTGCTTTCGATTCCGCCTCTGGAGCGCCTTGGGCTGATCCACGGGCAGGACAAAATGCAGAAGGTCCAAGCCCTATACGCCACCTTCCTGTCGGCACTGGATAGTGAAGAGATTCGATCGCAACTGGAGTTGCCGGGAGCCGAGGGCGTAGCCACAAAGGAATTCGAGCAGCTCACTGAAGTGGCGCGTGATTTCAAAATAGAACTTCTGACCCTTCTTGGCATGGATACCGGTGGCGATCCTCTGATGGAAGCTCTTCTCCTTTGAGCGTGTTCAGTTATCAAGCTCTGTAAATGAGTTCTCCCAAAACCATTGTCCTATTACGTCATGGGCGAACAGCGTGGAATCGCGCTGGGATTCTCATTGGCCAAAAAAATATCCCACTCGATAATGGCGGGCGCCGAGAGGCAGGAAGGGCGGTAAGGTCGCTGACGGGTATCGACGCGATCTATTCAAGTCCACTTTCTCGCTGCAAGGAGACCGCCGAAATCATCGGCGCTAGCCTTGGTTTGCGGGTTGTGCTGTTAATGGGTCTCTCCGAACGGCACTGGGGTGTCCTAGAAGGACGTCCGAAATCAGAGCGCGACAGATCCCAAAATCCCGAGGGGGGCGAGACAATCGACGCGTTTCGTTCGCGGGTCGCGGAAATCTTGCCGCATCTCGCGGGCACAAGGCCCTTGGTCGTAACGCATTCAGGCGTGATACGCCTTCTTTGCGCTCAACCAAACACACTGGTCCCACATGCCAAGCCGATAGAATTGTCATTTGGCACAATCGAATCCGTTGGACGCCAGCTGAAGGCAAAAGGGGATGATTTAGCGACCTGAGGAAGCGTCTACCAGATAGGAACTATCTGGGAGCGTCGAGGCTGCAATGCTTACGTAATGGATTATCCACCAACAACCTCGGTGGTCTTGAACGAAGATAGGTTGCAGCTGCAGTTAAGGCGACCATCGGCAAAGGGCTGCCCCACCCCGTCGCTGCGACGCGATCGACTGGCTGCTTCGGAAATCACTGGCGGGAGGGGTGAGCGTCTGCAATGTCCCGTTCGCGAAAGAAGTAGTGATGGATGTTATTGGCCCGCTTTCAGGTTTACGCACTCCCTAAGGTCAGAACACGCGCGGCAGTGCGTCTATCAAAGGCTTCAGCAGTGGCAGGGGCGTGCGTTGGCCGTAGCGGCGGTCCTCCTCGGAGCTGATGGCGTGGCCGAGCAGGTGGTGGCGTGAAAGCTCCGGCACTTCCTGCTGGTAGCGCAACTCGTCGGTGACGTAGTGGCGGAACGAGTGGAAGTTCTTCTTTGCGGCATCCTGGCCCAATTGCGCGTGCAGCAACTTGTGCCAGTTGAAGCTGATAGCATCCGATAGCGTGCCTCGTCCCTTGCGCTGTTTCAGGTCCGGGAAAATCTGTCCTGTCTCAACCTGGTCGACATGTTCCATGAAACCCAGTTCCAGCAGATGTGGATGTATGGGCACCTTGCGCTGCGAAGGGCGGTTCTTGAGCCGCCTGATCTCGGTCGGGCGGAAGTGGAAGGCCGGGATGCCGCCCTCGGTGATGATGTCCTCGCGTGCCAGGCCCGCAATCTCCTCGCGCCGTGCGCCTGTGTAGGCGGCTATGAGTGGCAGCCAGTAGAGTGCATCCTTGATCACCACATCACCGGGCTGGGTGCGCCGCCCCGCGCTCAAGCAGCCCTGCCAGACCGGGCCTGCAAAAACACGTTGCAGGTCCTCGCGGCTGAACGAGGCCACCTTGTCCTGTTCATCCTCGGGGTCCGTCTCGCGCAGATCTCGCGTATCCAGAAGGGGATCGAGTGGAATACCCTCCGAGCGGGCATGCTTGATGATCTGGCCCACGAAGCCGAGGTTTCGGTTGATCGTTGCTGCCGCGAAGCCCTGCTTGCCTCCTACGGCCTCTGCTGCGGCGATGATCTGCTGCAAGGTCATCTCCCGTTCTTTCGGGTTCTTGCGATACGTCGGGGGCAAGGCGTGCATGATGTTGCTGAATGTCATCAGGTGCTCTTGCCGCAGCGCCCGAATATCGCTGATGCCGGTCGCTTCTCGCAAGAGTTCGGCGGTTTTGCGGATCTGGTAAGCGGTCTTGTCGGTCACCCGCCCGCGCTTTTCCTTGCGTCCAGCGAGGCGGTCAGCCACGGCCTCCAGTGCCGGATCGAAGGCGGGTTCAGGTTCCGGGGCAGGGGCAGGGTGCTGAACGGCCTGTGGCGCTGCCTGAGGCCCGTCAGGTTGCTTTCCCTCCCGAATCCGGCTGGCCGTCCGCATGGCTTCTGCGAACCCGCTCTCAAGGCCGTCTTTCGAGGACAGCAGCGCCGCTGCGCGCCCGTTGAGGTAAATACGCTTGGCATCAAAGAACTCATGCCCGCTGATCCGCTCCTTGCCTGCAATCTCGGCCACGCGGCGGCTGATCTTGTTCTCCATCGCTTCTGTGGCGGCAGCGCGACCGAGATGGTGCTGGTATTGGTTGATCCAGTCGAGATCGGCTTCCGAATAGCCCCGTGCGGTCAGTTCGCGCCGTTCATCCTCGTCGAGATCCACTTCCGCACCCTTGCGGGCCACCAGGCGCAGGGCCTCGCCTGCCAGTCGGTCGTGGTGGGCGCTTTCCACCGGATTTCCGGTTTTCGGCAGATGGAAGGCCGCACGGGTGCGCCGTGCCGTGTCCTCCAGCTCGTCGCGGATCACCGTCTCGAGCCACTGCCGCGCCACGTCGGGCGTCAGGCCATCCATTCCCATGCGGTCGAATACCTTTTCACTTTCCGCCGTCACGATGACGGCGAGCCTGCGCGCTGTCCACGGGCAAGCGGTGCGAAGCGACACCTGCAGGTTCGCTGCGTCTGAATCGGCACGTTTGGGAATGCGGCGGCGCCACGTGTAGATCGCGCCCCGGCGGAAGGTGAAATTGGCGATGCCCATGGTGGGTCCCTTTGGCTGGGGACACAGACGCCATGATGGACAGTGATGATGGACAATGGTCCAGATCGACTGTCCGTCTTCCATAAGACGATCTAGTTCAACGACTTAGAAGATATTGGCTGGGGCGGTAGGATTCGAACCTACGGTACACGGTACCAAAAACCGATGCCTTACCACTTGGCCACGCCCCAACTTGTGAGAGGGTGAATAGCCAAGCTGACCGGGGGGTGCAAGTCGAAATTTGCAGAATTCTTGCCACTTTTTTCAATCGGGTCTATCTCGCGCCCTATGGAACAGTTTGACGTCGTAATCTTGGGGGCAGGTGCTGCCGGTTTGTTCTGCGCGGGCTCGGCCTTGGGGCAGGGAAGGCGCGTTCTGGTGCTGGATCATGCGGCGACCCCGGCCGAGAAGATCCGCATTTCGGGGGGAGGGCGCTGTAATTTCACGAACATGGCGACCGGGCCTGATCGGTTCCTGTCGCAAAATCGTCGATTTTGCGCCAGTGCGCTGTCACGCTATTCCCCCGCCGATTTCGTGACCCTGGTCGACCGGGCCGGCATCGCCTGGCATGAAAAGACCTTGGGACAGCTTTTTTGCGACGGCAAGGCGACCCAGATCACCGACATGCTTCTGGACCGCATGAAGGGCGCCGAACTGCGCCTGCGGACCACCGTCGAATCGGTTCAGCACGATTCGGACCGATTCGTTCTTGCGACATCCGGAGGGGCGATTCGGGCGAATCGGGTTGTCGTGGCCACGGGCGGGAAATCGATCCCCAAGATCGGCGCGACGGGCTTTGCCTATGATCTTGCACGTCAATTCGGGCTGCGGGTGACGGACACGCGCCCGGCCCTGGTGCCGCTGACCTTTGCCGAACAGGACTTGGCGCTGTGCAAACCCCTGGCGGGCGTGTCGCTCGAGGTCCGGATCGACCACAAGGAAGGGTCGTTCCGCGATGCGCTGCTGTTTACGCATCGCGGTCTTAGCGGCCCCGCAATCCTGCAGATTTCAAGCTTCTGGCAGGGCGGGGAGAGCCTGCAGATCGATCTGTGTCCGCAAGCCGATGTGGCGGCGGCGTTGAAACGGCGCAAGCAGGAAAGCGGCAAGATCGCCGTGGCGACTGCCCTGACGCATCTTCTGCCCGAACGCTTGGCGCAGGCGATCGCCGCCGAGGCAGGGCTGTCGAAGGCCCGGCTGGCCGATCAGCCGAACAAGGTGCTGGACGCCTTGGGTGCGCGGCTGAACCGCTGGACCCTGCGCCCCGTCGGGACCGAGGGGTATCGCACGGCCGAGGTGACGCTTGGTGGCATCGATACCCGTGATCTGGATGCGCGAACCCTGCAGGCCCGTCAGGTTCCGGGGCTGCATTTCATCGGCGAATGCGTGGACGTGACTGGCTGGCTGGGCGGGTATAATTTCCAGTGGGCCTGGGCATCGGCCGACGCTGCGGGACGCGCAGCTTAACGCGTCCCGGGCGACAGCAGATCGCGACCGTCATCCACACGGCCACGTTCGACCATCTCTTCGAACGCGGCATCGGGTGCCGGATCGGCCAGCCGGCGGTCTGCGGGGCGCACGGGGCGGGTCCGCGATGGCGCTTCTTCTTCGGGCTGTTCCAAGCGGATCCGGTGGACGGGTTCGGGCAGCAGGTAACCCTTGGCATCCAGTTCATGGCGCAGCAGCCGGAACGCCTCACCCCGTGCCAGCTCGAAATCCGTGCCATCCTGCGACACCCAGCCCCCGGCGCGGATCACCACATGTTCGGGCCCCTCGGCGTCCAGCCAAGCAACGGGTTCGGGCCGTTTCAGAACGAAATCCATACCGTTCAGGGCACGCACCACCAGGTCGCGGGCCCGGCCCAGATCGGCGCCGGGATCGATGGTCAGGTCGACCATGAAACGGCGTTCGGGGTTCAAGGTGTAATTCGTCAGCGTCGCCTTGTAGATGATTTGGTTCGGGATGCGGATGTGATTGCCATCCAGCGTCAGCAGGGTCGTCCCGCGGCTGGTCAGGCGGATCACGCGCCCCCGAAGGCCGTTCACCTCGATCAGGTCATTGGGATTGAAGGGCTGGCGCAGGGACAACAGCATCGTCGCGACGAAACCTTCGATCGTGTCGCGCGCCGCAAAGCTGAGCGACAGGCCGAAGATACCTGCAGCCCCCAGCAGCGTCCCCAGCAGCGCCCGCGCCCCCATCAGGTCCAATGCGACCACCAAGGCGACAATCCAGGTGCACAACCGGATCGCCTGCGCAAGAAATCCCGCGATGAACGGGTTCGGCGCAATGCTGGCCAGGGTGCGTTCGCGGCGTGATAACCATCCACCCGCCAGCACGATGACCGCGCCAACGGCCAGCCCCAGCCCCATGAAGGGCAGGCCCGCGACCACCTGGGTCAAGCGTGACTGGAACCGTTCGCGCACCGATTCAAGGCGCGTGGTCAGGTCGGTGGACAGATCGACACTGTCCTCGATGGCAACGACGCCTTCGACGCGGGCGATCAGTGTCTTGAGCCGCTCGACCGTGGCCTGTTCGGTAACCTCGCCGTCGAGCGTGACGATCCCGGCATCGACCTGCGCATCAATCTGATCAAAATCAGGTAGTTGCGCCAGAATGCTGGAAATTCTGTTAAGGATCGCCAGGTCGGTGTTGATGGTGTCATGGGTCGCGATCGCGCCACTGGGTGCGGATGGCTCAGGCGGCCCCTGCGCAATGGCGGGGGCCGCAAGGAAGCACAGCGCAATGAACAGGAAAACGCGGATCATGCCGGAAGCGGATCAGCCTTTGCCAGCGCATCGAATGCCATCAGGGACGCGATCAGCGCGGGCATCCGGTCCAGGTGGATCATGTTCGGCCCATCCGAAGGGGCGTTGTCGGGGTCCTCATGCGTCTCGATGAAGACGCCAGCGACACCAAGCGCCACGGCGGCACGGGCCATGACCGGCGCGAATTCGCGCTGACCGCCGGAAGACCCTCCTTGACCACCCGGTTGCTGAACCGAATGGGTGGCATCCATGATGACGGGATAGCCCGTTCGCGCCATGATCGGCAGCGACCGCATGTCGGCCACCAGGGTGTTGTATCCGAAGCTGGCGCCCCGTTCGGTCAGCAGGATGTTGTCATTGCCGGTCGAGGCGACCTTGGCCGCGACATTGGGCATGTCCCAGGGGGCAAGGAATTGCCCCTTCTTGATATTGATCACCGCACCCGTCTGTCCCGCCGTCAGCAGCAGGTCGGTCTGGCGCGACAGAAAGGCCGGGATCTGGATGACATCGACCGTCCTGGCGGCGCGGATGGCCTGGTCGGCGTCATGGATGTCGGTCAGCACGGGACAGCCAAGCCGTTCCCGAACCGTGGCCAGAATGTCCAGGCCTTCCTCGATGCCAAGGCCACGCTTTCCCGAAAGGGAAGTGCGGTTCGCCTTGTCATAGGATGCCTTGAAGACAAAGCTGGCGCCCGCCTTGGCACAGGCCTCGGCCATCTGTTCGGCGATCATCATGGCGTGGTCCAGCGATTCAAGCTGGCAAGGGCCGGCGATGACGGTCAGCGGAAGGTCGTTTCCGCAGGTCACCTGACCGATGCGGACGTGTTTGGGTTGGGTCATGTGGACACCTGTTCGCGAAGGATCGACGCAGTCAGCGACATCATCAGGTAGATACCCGAAAAGATGAGGAAGGCCACGATCGTATTTTGGAATGCCTTGGGATAGGTCGCCTCGTCCGGCGCGATCGGGGATACCGACAACGACAGATATCGGACCTGCTTGTTGGCTTCGATGCGGGCGGCCTCCATCTGGGCGGCGGATGAGGCCAGCATTTCCTGGCGGGTCGCCATTTCGGCCTCGGCCACGCGCAACTGGCCGCCGATCGCGGCAAGGGAATTGCGGCTGTCGCTGCCTTCGGTCAGCTGCAGGCGCGTTTCGGCCACCAGGCTTCGGAGCCTTTCGATATCACCGCGGACGGCATCGACGCGGCTTTGAACCGGACGGGCGTTCGCCAGCAATTGACCAAGTTCAAGCTGCTTTGCCGTCAGCTGGCTTTCCAGTTCCGTCACCTTGCCCATCACCACGGTGCTTTCAGCCACCGGGTCCAGAACGCCCAGTGTCTGCTGCAGTTCCTGCACGCGCTGCTGGGCCGCCAGCATCTTGGCCTCGGCATCCTGATAGGTCTGGATGGCGCCGTCCATCTGATCGGCGCGCATCCGCGAGGTCATCGCATCAACCTGTTGTTCGGCATAGGAAATCAGCGCCCGCGAAAACTCGACGCTCAGCTGCGGATCCGGGGCGATGACTTCCATGTTCAGCACGCCCTCGGTCGGATCATAGCCGATCTTGACCGAGTCTTCGTAGACGTCGAAGGCCGCTTCGTTGGTGGCATCCGCTTCGAGGCGCTTGATGGGGTCGATGCTGGGGTCCTGATAGGCCCGCTTGAAGCCCTTGTCGGCGTCCAGGCGCAGCATCGCGTCTCGCGATGTCAGATAGCTTTGGACGGCGACGGAATCCGTGTTGGTGCCCATGCCCGATCCGCCCAGCAGACTGCTCACGCCGCCGCTGCTGCCGCCATCGGCGGTCTGGATCTGAAATTGCGTGAAGGTCGCATAAAGCGGTGAGGCGACCCTGGCGTAATACCAGCCGACCGCGAATGTCGGGATCAGCACAAAGATCAGCAGGCGAAAGGCCAGCATCATCATCCGCTTGCGGCGACGACGTGCCAGGTCCTTCTGGATGCGATAGATTTCGGCGGCGCGTCGATCCTCGGTCAGATCCTCGCGCGAGGGAAGGGCCGGGGTCTTGCCACGCTTGTCGCCCGGCGTCAGCGCGGGCAGGCCCGCGGGACCGCCCGTTCGCAGCGCCGGGATCGCCGCGGCCGGATCGCGGGGCGCATCCCCAACCTTGCCGCGGGTGCCCTCCGATGACAGGATGCGTCCCACGGCGCTGCGCTGCGACGGGTCGATGCCGCGTTCGCGCAGCCGCAGGATGGCTTCTTCGTTCGAGGCGAATTCGATCTGGTGCAGGGTGGCGATCCGACCCGCGATGCGCAGTTGGCGTTCGGTCAGCTTTTCGGCCCGGATGGCCGCCAGCTGTTCCTCGGTGACGCCGGCGGCGGGCTGCCCCGCCGCCTTTCCGGTGGTCCCACTGGCGCCTGGCCCTTTTTCTGGACCGGTCATGCGCAGATCGCCAAAGCCGTCCTCGATCGGTTCGGTAGCCAGGAATTTCTGCAGGCGCGCGTCTTCCTGCTGCTCGGCCGGGGGGGCGGGTTTGCGGCTGACCTCCAGGTGGACCTTGGGGGCGGCCTTGGCCTGCGGGGCGGGCGCGGTCGCAGGTTCGGGATCGTGGGTCCGAGAGGCGGTGCCAGGGGTGACGGATTCCGAGATCGAGGCGTGGTAACGGCGCGCTTTAGGAGGTGTAGTCATAGTATTGCTTCGCCTCGTCCAAGGTCTCGAACATGTACAATTTGCCATCGCGCAGGATGGCGGCCCGGTTGCAGAACTTCTCGATCGTGGTCGGCTGATGCGACACGACGATGGTGGTCGCGGTCTTCAGCCGGTCGAACAGCACGCGACCCGCCTTGCGGTTGAATTCGGCATCCGTGGTCTGGGGCATGCCCTCGTCGATCAGGTAGATGTCGAAATCCAGGGCCAGCAACAGGGCAAAGGTAAAGCGCTGCCGCATGCCGCTGGAATAGGTGCCCACGGGCATGTCGAAATATTCGTCGATATCGGTCAGCCAGCGCGTGAAGGCGGACACGTAATCGGGGTCCAGCCCATAGATGCGCGCGATATAGCGGGCGTTTTCATTGCCCGTGTGCCGCGTGATCAGCCCGCCCATGAAGCCAAGCGGAAAGGACACCCGGCAATTGCGCCGGATGCGGCCCTCATCGGGCTGTTCCAGCCCGCACATCATGTTGATCAGGGTCGTCTTGCCGGTCCCGTTCGGTGCGAGGATGCCAAGCGAATTTCCCAGCTCGACCTGAAAGGAGGCGCGATCAAGGATGATCTTGTGCTGTTTCCCCGTCCAGAACGATTTGGAGACGCTGTCAAACTCTAGCATGGTGTTGGATTACCGAAATAAAAAGGGCACAAGGCATGCCATGCAGCATGCCCTTGCCGCACAGGGCGACATTAGGGCGACGGCCGGATGCTGTCTACCCTTGCAAGCTAGCCCCGCGGGCGTCACCCATGGCCAGCATCAATTGCCGTCAATTTGATACGAAATCACCGGCAACGGCCCGACGGCAATGCCGAAAACCCGCCTGCCCATCGCGGTGCGGACGGTTCGGGAACCGTCGCCGATACGGGGCGGTTGCCCCTTTGGGATTGTCAAAACCGCCGGGTGCTTTAACCTTGGCGGCAGAACCGGGGTTCGCCACAGGGCATCCTCACCAAGAAATCAAGGGAGTATACCGCATGAGCAAATTGAAACCGATCCTGATGGGGGCGGCCTTCGCATTGTCCGCATCGCCGGTCCTTGCCCAGCAGGAACAGTTCATCACCATCGGCACCGGTGGTCAGACCGGCGTCTATTACGTCGTGGGCCAGTCGATCTGCCGCCTGGTGAACCGCCAGACCGCCGAAACCGGTCTGCGCTGCACCGCCCCCGCCACGGGCGGCTCCATCGCCAACATCAACGCCATCAAGGCGGGCGACATGACGATGGGCGTCGCCCAGTCCGACTGGCAGTTCCACGCCTACAACGGCAGCTCGGATTACGAAGGCGACGCCTTCGACAAGCTGCGCGCCGTCTTTGCCGTCCATCCCGAACCCTTCACCGTCGTCGCCCGCGCCGATTCCGAGATCGAGAATTTCGAGGACCTGAAGGGTAAGCGCGTCAACGTGGGCAACCCGGGTTCGGGTTCGCGCGGGACGATGGAGATCGTTCTGGACGCCATGGGCATGTCGATGGACGACTTCTCGCTGGCCTCGGAACTGCGTCCGGCGGAACAGTCGGCAGCCCTGGGCGATAACCAGGTCGACGCCATCACCTATACCGTCGGGCACCCGAACGGCTCGATCCAGGAGGCGACCTCGACCGTGGACGCGCGCCTGGTGACCGTCGCCGGCGATGCGATCGACAAGCTGGTCGAGGAAAACCCCTATTACGCCAAGGTCACGATCCCCGGCGGCATGTATGCGGGCAATGACGAAGGCACCGAGACCTTCGGCGTCAAGGCGACCTTCGTGACCTCGTCCGACATCCCCGAGGAGACCGTCTATCAGGTGGTCAAGGCCGTCTTCGACAATTTCGACCGTTTCAAGGGCCTGCACCCGGCATTTGCCGATCTGCAGCCCGAGGAGATGATCGCCGACGGCAACAGCGCGCCCTTGCATCCGGGCGCCGAGCGGTATTACCGCGAGCAGGGCTGGGTCGAGTGATCCTGATCTGAACGGGGCGGTCCTTCGGGGCCGCCCTTTTAGTAAGAAGCCATGGTAACACCGGATCGGTAAGGGGGCAGGATGGACGAAGACGACGCGAAGAAGCGCCAGCAGCAGGCCAGTGCGGTCGAAATGCAGGCCGCGGGCCGAGGAGAGTTGTCGCAGGCCGAGCTGGACGAACTGGTCGCCTCCTCCGATACGGGTGCGCGCACGCCGCCCGGTTTCGTGGGCAAGCTGATCCTGGTCGTCGCCTTCTGCTGGTCGCTGTTCCAGCTGTGGATCGCGTCGCCCCTGCCATTCATGCTGAATTTCGGCATCATCAGCGCCACCGATGCGCGGGCCGTTCATCTGGCCTTCGCGATGTTTCTGGGTTTCATGGCCTATCCCGCTGAAAAGTCGCCTTTTCAGATCGGTCTTGGCATTGCGGTTCCGGTGCTTCTGTCGGGCCTGTTCATCTATGGCGCGCCCTCGGACATGCCGGCCTGGTTCATCGGGCTGGCAGGGGCCGGCATTGTCGCGGCCGTCCTGATGGGCAGCCCCAAGGCGCGCATTCCCTGGTGGGAATGGGTGCTGGCGATCCTGTCGGTCGTGGTGACGATGTATGTCTTCGTCTACAGCGATGAACTGGGCCGCCGCGTCGGAGCGCCGATCACGCCCGACCTGATGGTCGCCGTCGTGGGCATCCTGCTGCTGCTGGAGGCCACGCGCCGCAGCCTGGGGCCGGCGCTGATGATCGTCGCGACCGTCTTTCTGGTCTATACCTTCCTTGGGCCCTACATGCCCTCGATCATCGCGCATCGGGGCAATTCCCTGACCGAGGTTGCCAACCACCAATGGATCACCACCGAAGGCGTCTTTGGCATCGCCCTGGGCGTGTCCACCAGCTTCGTCTTCCTGTTCGTGCTGTTCGGCGCGCTGCTGGACAAAGCGGGGGCCGGCAACTACTTCATCCAGGTGGCGTTTTCGCTGATGGGCCACATGCGCGGCGGACCGGCCAAGGCGGCCGTGGTCAGCAGCGCGATGACCGGCCTGATTTCGGGGTCGTCCATCGCCAACGTGGTCACCACCGGCACCTTCACGATCCCGCTGATGAAGAAGGTGGGCTTCAGTTCCGAAAAGGCGGGCGCGGTCGAGGTCGCATCATCCGTCAATGGCCAGATCATGCCGCCCGTCATGGGGGCCGCGGCCTTCCTGATGGTCGAATATGTCGGCATTCCCTATTTCGACGTGGTGCGGCACGCCTTCCTGCCCGCCACGATCAGCTATATCGCCCTGGTCTATATCGTCCATCTTGAGGCCATGAAGGCCGGGATGGAGGGTCTGCCGCGGTCCTATACCCCGCCGCCGATCCTGCGCCGCCTGCTGACCGCCGCTTTCATCATCGCGGGCATCTGCGCGCTGTCGATCGCGGTCTATTACGGCATGGGCTGGATCCGTCCCGCCTTTGGCGAGGCGTCGCCCTATGTCATCTTCGCGCTGCTGACGGCGGCCTATGTCGGCCTTTTGTGGATCGCCTCGCGCGAGGAACCGCTGGAGATCGACGACCCGAACGAGCCTGTCACCGAACTGCCCCTGCCGGGGCCGACGGTGCGGTCCGGTTTGCACTTCATCCTGCCGGTCGTGGTTCTGGTCTGGGCGCTGATGGTCGACCGCCTGTCGCCGGGCCTCTCGGCCTTCTGGGCCACGGCCTACATGATCTTCATCCTGGTCACGCAGCGTCCGCTGATGGTGATGCTGCGCGGCAGCGACCGGACGGGCAACAGCACGACCGGCCATGCCATCCGCGCCGGCATCAACGATCTGGTCGACGGCATGATCTCGGGCGCGCGCAACATGATCGGCATCGGCATCGCCACGGCGACCGCCGGCATCATCGTGGGCGCCGTCAGCCAGACGGGCGTCGGATCGGCCCTGGCCGATGTGGTCGAGGTTCTGTCCGGCGGGAACCTGCTGGCCATTCTGGGGCTGACCGCGGTCCTGTCGCTGATTTTGGGAATGGGTCTGCCGACAACGGCGAACTATATCGTCGTCTCGGCGCTGCTGGCGCCCGTCATTGTGACCCTTGGCCAGCAGAACGGGCTGATCGTGCCGCTGATTGCGGTGCATCTGTTCGTCTTCTATTTCGGCATCATGGCCGATGTGACCCCGCCGGTGGGGCTGGCGTCATTCGCGGCTGCGGCGGTGTCGGGCGGCGATCCGATCCGCACGGGTGTCGTTGCCTTCTTCTACAGCCTGCGCACGGCGGCGTTGCCGTTCCTGTTCATCTTCAACACCGACCTGCTGCTGATCAACGTGGACTTCATCCATGGCGTCTTCGTCTTCGTGACGGCGACGGTCGCGATGCTGCTGTTCGCGGCGGCCACGCAAGGCTGGTTCCTGGCGCGCAACCGCATCTGGGAATCCGCGATGCTGCTACTGGTCGCCTTCACCATCTTCCGGCCCGGCTTCTTCTGGGAATATGCCTTCCCGTCCTATCAGGAACGCCCGGCGACGGAATTCGTGCAGGCGCTGGAGAACAGCGAGGTCGGTGAAGGTCTGCGCCTGCGCATTTCGGGCCTGAACGAGATCGGCAGTCCGGTCGAATTCGTGGCCCTGCTGCCGGTACCGGAAGGCGAAACCGGGCAGGACCGCCTGGAGGCCGCCGGGATCGAATTGCTGACCGACGGCGACCGCGTCGTCATCGACAACGTCGCCTTCGACAGCCCCGCCCAAGAGGCCGGCCTGGATTGGGACCAGACCATCCTGTCGGTCAATGCGCCGGTCGAGGCACCGTCGAAATACTGGATCTATATACCGGCCTTCTTGCTGTTGATGCTGGTGGTCTGGGCACAGCGGCGACGTCTGCCGTCCGACCCGGCCCCGCGAAAGGATCACGCCCATGCATGACAACATCCTGCTGCCCATCGATCTGCAGCATCCCGAAAGTTGGGAAAAGGCCCTGCCGGTCGCCAAGCGGCTGGCAGGGGATCAGGGGACGATCCACCTGCTGGGCGTCGTCCATGATTTCGGCAGCTCGATGGTGGCGACGTTTCTGCCCAAGGGCTATGAAACCCGCGTCCTTCAGGCCATGAAAGAGGCGCTGGACGCCTTTGCCGACACCCATTTCGACGATCCTTCGCGGATCCGCACCCATGTCGGCCACGGCCATGTCGCAGAAACCATCCTGAAATCGGCCCGCAAGTATCAGGCAGACCTGATCGTGATGGCCAGCCATCAGCCCGATGAATTGCGCAGCATCCTGGTCAGCCGGGATGCGAATGCCGTGGTCCGCCATTCGCCCGTGTCGGTCATGGTCGTCCGCTAGGCGCGGTTTCAGAAAAGAACGGAAATATCAGCCAGATGACGACCGATCTTCACATCGCCCGCGCTGCGGTCAAGCGTCCCATCGCCCAGATCGCAGCCAAGCTGGGGCTGAGCGAGCGGCAGATTCTGCCCTATGGCCACGACAAGGCCAAGATCACCCACGAGGCCATCAAGGCGCTGGAAGGACGTGACCAGGGCAGGCTGATCCTGGTCACCGCCATCAATCCGACCCCGGCGGGCGAGGGCAAGACTACGACCACCGTGGGCTTGGGCGATGCGCTGAACCGGATCGGCAAGCGTGCGACGATCTGCATCCGCGAGGCCAGCCTGGGTCCAAATTTCGGCATGAAGGGCGGCGCGGCGGGCGGCGGCTATGCGCAGATCGTCCCGATGGAGGACATGAACCTTCATTTTACCGGCGATTTCCATGCCATCACCTCGGCGCATAACCTGCTGGCGGCGATGATCGACAATCATGTCTATTGGGGCAACGACTTGCGGATCGATACGCGCCGCATCACCTGGCGGCGGGTGGTGGACATGAACGACCGGGCGCTGCGTGACACGGTGGTGGGGTTGGGCGGTCCCATGAACGGTTATTCCCGCCAGACCGGTTTCGACATCACCGTCGCGTCCGAGGTCATGGCGATCCTGTGTCTGGCACGCGATCTGGAGGATCTGCAGGATCGGCTGGGGCGCATTGTCGTGGCCTATGACGACGACCGCAACCCCGTGACGGCGGGTGATCTGAAGGCGGATGGCGCGATGACGGTCCTGCTGAAGGATGCGTTGCAGCCGAACCTTGTGCAGACCTTGGAAAACAACCCCGCGTTGGTGCATGGGGGGCCCTTTGCCAATATCGCCCATGGCTGCAACAGCGTCATCGCGACCAAGGCCGCGCTGCGCATGTCGGATTACGTCGTGACCGAAGCGGGCTTCGGGGCCGATCTGGGCGCCGAGAAGTTCATGAACATCAAATGCCGCCTGGCGGGGCTGGCACCTTCGGCGGTGGTGCTGGTCGCCACGGTGCGGGCGTTGAAGATGAATGGCGGCGTCGCCAAGTCCGACCTGGGCACCGAGGATGTCGGTGCCGTGACGCGCGGCTGCGCCAATCTGGGGCGACATATCGACAATTTGCGCAGCTTCGGCGTGCCGGTCATCGTGGCGCTGAACCATTTCGCCGGTGACAGCCAGGCCGAGATCGCCGCCTTGCAGGATTATTGCGCGGCGCGCGGCGTGGATGCCGTCATCGCCCGCCATTGGGCGGAAGGTGGCGCGGGGGCCGAGGATCTGGCGCATGCCGTGGTTCGGATGGTCGATGCGGGCAGTGGTGGTTTCACGCCTCTCTATCCCGATGAGATGCCCTTGTGGGACAAGATCCAGACGATCTGCACCAGGATCCACCATGCCGACCACGCCGAGGCGGGGCCGGGGGTCCGTGAACAGCTGCAAGCCTGGCAGGACGCGGGGCATGGCCACATGCCGATCTGCATTGCCAAGACTCAGTACAGTTTTTCGACCGATCCTGAACTGCGGGGGGCACCCGAGGGTCATGTCATCCCCGTCCGAGAGGTGCGCCTGAACGCCGGGGCAGGCTTCATCGTCGCCATCTGCGGCCAAGTGATGACCATGCCGGGCCTGCCGCGCCACCCGGCGGCCGAGGTGATCGGGCTTGACCCAGAAGGCCATGTCGAAGGCCTGTTCTAGGCGGCGGCCTCCATCCGATCGGCGGGTTCGAAGATCTGCGCCATCAGGGTCAGATGGTGAATATGGGTCATCACCCGTCCAAGGGGGGTGTCGTCGCTGTCGGCAATGGCGCTGCTGGCCAGCCGGTTGGACATGGCATGAATGGCGCGGGGCAGGGGCCGCATGTGAAAATGCGAGGCCAGACGCGTGCAATGCATGAAGGTCGCATCATCATTGGCCGTGGCCGCGCGACCCCACAAAGCCAGCAGCGCGGGGGGCAGCGGGTCGCTGATGACGACGGGCCTGCCCAGCAGCCAGTTAAGTTCGGCCTGGCCGACATCGTTCAGGCCGGGCACGTCATTCAACCTGATCCGGCTGCGCACATGCCGTGCCGAAATGGGGTCGCGGAAGCACAGCGCGGCAAGCCGCACCGATTGTGCCGGTGACAGCACCCAATGGGAAACGCCAAGCGCGGCGATCTGGTCGCGTCCGGTCGCGCGGCCCAGGATGACGGCTTGCTCCAATGTCGGGGCGCTATCGGGCAACCGCTGCAGCGCGCATTCGGCCAAGGTGCGCGCGGCCGCGTGAAACGGTCGGGCCTGAACCGGGCCGTTCACCCGCCCACGCCAGCGTCGATAGATCGCGCCCTGGATTGCCAGGATCGCCACCAGGGTCGGCATGATGCCAGTGGCCAGATCCTGCGGGTCGGTCGAGAAGCCGAGGCGATGGGGAAAGGACCCGTCGCCGCGCTGAAACTGCATCAGTTCGACCACGGCATCGGTGGCATCGTGATCGGGGTCGACCAGTTGCAGACAGAACGTGGTGAGCGCCACCGAACAGGTGCAGCGGTTTGCCAGCGCCCATTCCTCCATCTGTGTCAGGATGGTGTACATTCGCGTGATCGAGCGTTTGTCCGCCAGCCGCGGGCGCGTCCTGCCGAAATCGAAGACCTGGACCAACAGGCGACCATAGGCTATCACCTGTTCGCTGGTCAGCTGGTCAACGGGCCTGGTCAGCGCGCGTTCGGCGACGCCGTGAAGGCGGTGGTCCACGTCAAGCGCCAGCCGCTTGGACAGGGGCACGCCCTTGTCTTGGGCAAGGGTACGGCCAGCCAGCTGCCACAGCGGGTCCTGGGGCGTCAGGAAGATGCCCGCCAGGAACATCTGCAGCGCCGCGGGGTCGCGTCCGCCCTCGACGCAATGCCTTGCGGCCTGCCGGATCATGTCGGGGGTGACGCGACGCCTGACGATCACCTCAAGCGGCGAGGGTCGCCCGCGCAGGCCCGAAAGGACGGGCCCCACGCGCGCCGCGGTCGCCAAGGCAAGCAGATCGGGATGATCGGGGCCGCAGGTTTCGGGCAGATCCATGATCTTCTGGCGCAGCCATTCCAGGCCACGTGCGGATACCGTATGGGCCAGTTGTTCGACTGTCTGATGCATGGCAGGCTCTCCGATCTGAAGCCAGTGAACATGCGAAGGCTGTCTTGGTTCAACAAAGTGATGCGGAAAATTCAAATCTTGTCTTACGGGTCACGCATTCCGGCGATTGCCATGCGTGATCGGGCAGGATAAAGCCGCGACCATGACCAATCGCCCCGAACTTCCGCCCGAAATTTCCCGCCGCCGGACCTTTGCGATCATCTCGCATCCCGACGCCGGCAAGACCACGCTGACCGAGAAATTCCTGCTTTATGGCGGCGCCATCCAGATGGCCGGCCAGGTGCGGGCCAAGGGCGAGGCGCGGCGGACGCGGTCGGACTTCATGAAGATGGAACAGGATCGCGGGATCTCGGTTTCGGCTTCGGCAATGTCGTTCGATTTTGACGGACATCGTTTCAACCTGGTCGACACGCCCGGTCACAGCGACTTTTCCGAAGATACCTACCGAACGCTGACGGCGGTGGATGCCGCGATCATGGTCATCGACGGCGCGAAGGGCGTCGAATCGCAGACCCGCAAGCTGTTCGAGGTCTGTCGCCTGCGCGACCTGCCGATCCTGACCTTCTGCAACAAAATGGACCGCGAATCCCGCGACACCTTCGAGATCATCGACGAGATCCAGGAAAACCTGGCCATCGACGTGGCACCGGCATCCTGGCCGATCGGGGTCGGGCGGGAATTCATCGGCTGCTATGACATGCTGCATGACCGGCTGGAGCTGATGGACCGCGCCGATCGCAACAAGGTCGCGGAATCCATCGCGATCAACGGTCTGGACGATCCGCGGCTTGCCGATCACGTTCCTGCCGACCTGCTGGCCAAGCTGCGCGAAGAGGTCGAGATGGCGCGTGAACTGCTGCCCGCCTTTGACCGCCAGTCCTTCCTGGAAGGGCATATGACGCCCATCTGGTTCGGCAGCGCGATCAACAGCTTTGGCGTGCAGGAACTGATGAAGGGGATCAGCGAATACGGTCCCCCGCCGCAGCCGCAGAACAGCGCGGACCGCGAAATCGCGCCGGAGGAAACGGCGGTGACGGGTTTCGTCTTCAAGGTGCAGGCCAACATGGACCCCAAGCACCGCGACCGCGTGGCCTTCGTGCGCATGGCCTCGGGGCATTTTGAACGTGGGATGAAGCTGACCCATGTGCGGACGAAAAAGCCGATGGCGATTTCGAACTCGGTGCTTTTCCTGGCCGCCGACCGCGAATTGGCCGAGGAGGCCTGGGCGGGCGACATCATCGGCATCCCGAACCACGGCCAGCTGCGCATCGGTGACGCCCTGACCGAGGGCGAGGCGCTGCGTTTCACGGGCATTCCGTCCTTTGCGCCGGAACTGCTGCAATCGGTGCGGGCGACCGATCCGATGAAGGCCAAGCATCTGGAAAAGGCGCTGATGCAATTCGCCGAGGAGGGTGCCGCCAAGGTGTTCAAACCCGTCATCGGTTCGGGCTTCATCGTCGGCGTCGTTGGTGCGTTGCAGTTCGAGGTCCTGGCCAGCCGGATCGAGCTGGAATACGGCATTCCCGTCCGCTTCGAAGGGTCCCAGTTCACCAGCGCCCGTTGGGTCGCGGGTCCGAAGGCCAAGGTGGATGCCTTTGCCGAAAGCAACAAAGGCCATCTGGCGCATGACCATGACGGTGATCTGGTCTATCTGACGCGGTTGCAATGGGACATCGACCGCATCGGGCGCGATCACCCCGACATCAAGCTGACGGCCACCAAGGAAATGATGGTCTGACATGAAAACGCCGGCGCAATCGCGCCGGCGTTTCGCATCGGGATGGGGACCGGGTCAGGCGACCTTGGCGTCCATCGTGATTTCGGCGTTCAGCAGCTTGCTGATCGGGCAGCCTTCCTTGGCCTTTTCCGCGACTTCCAAGACCTTCGCCTGTTCGGCATCGGCGGTGATCGTGGTGGTCAGGTGGGCCTTCTTGACGGCGAAACCGTCGCCTTCCTTGTCCATCGAAATGTCCGAGGTCGTCTCGATCTTGACGCCCGAGATGCCTTCCTGTTCCAGCATCATGCCAAGCGCCATCGAGAAACACGACGCATGGGCCGCGCCGATCAGTTCTTCGGGGTTGGTGCCGGGCTTGTCTTCGAAACGGGTGTTGAAGCCATAGGGCTGGGCCGACAGGGCGCCCGACTTGGTGGACACCTGGCCTTTGCCCTCTTTCAGGCCGCCTTCCCATTTTGCAGAACCGGTACGCGTGATCATGTCAGGATCCTTCCTTGTTCGTCGTTTCGCCCGGTCAACGCAGGCCCCCGCCCGAAGGTTCAGTCGCGCCCGATCAATCGCTGATGTTCGGCGATGGCATAGCGGTCTGTCATGCCCGAGACGTAATCCAGCACCAGCCGCGCCCGTTCCGTCCGGTCGTCCATCTGCCGGGCCATCTGCCCCCATTGGTCGGGCAGCTTGGCAGGATCTTCCAGGAACAGCGGGAACAGGTCGTGCAACATGCGCGTCACGTTGTTCCGTTCGACCACGATCGATGGGGCGCGGTACATGCGCTGGAACAGGAAGGACTTGATGGCCTTGATGTTCTGATAGACCGGCTTGGAAAAGCGGATGATCGGTCCGTCCATGGTGCGGATGTCGTCCACCGATTGCGGCTGCAGCCCGGTCAGGCGGTTCTGGGCGACGGCGATGACATCCTCGACCATGACGCCAAACACGCGGCGCAGCGCCTCGTACCGGCGGCGGGTCGGGTCCAGTCCGGGGTAAAGCTGGTCGACCTCGGCGAAGGCGGGGCCGATGATCGGCAGTTCGGCCAGATCGGCCTCGGTGAACAGCTCGGCACGCAGCCCGTCATGCAGGTCGTGATGGTTATAGGCGACGTCATCGGCCACGGCCGCAACCTGCGCCTCGGCGCTGGCATTGGTGTGCAGTTCCAGGTCCCACTGGGCATTCACCTGCGCCAAGGCATAGGGCAGATCGCCCGTGATCGGCCCGTTATGCTTGGCAATGCCTTCCAAACTCTCCCAAGTCAGGTTCAGCCCGTCGAAATCGGCGTAATGCCGTTCCAGCTGCGTCACGATCCGCAGCGCCTGCGCATTGTGGTCGAAGCCGCCATAGGGGGCCATCAGTTCCGCCAACGCGTCCTCTCCGGTATGGCCGAAGGGGGGGTGGCCCAGGTCATGGGCCAGTGCCACGGTCTCGGCCAGGTCGGTGTTCAGCCCAAGCGCACCGGCGATGGTGCGGGCAACCTGCGCCACCTCGATCGTGTGGGTCAGGCGGGTGCGGAAATAATCGCCGCGATAGGCGTCGCCGTCATGTTCGACAAAGACCTGGGTCTTGTGCTTCAACCGCCGGAAGGCGCTGGAATGGATGATCCGGTCGCGGTCGCGCTGCCAGGGCGAGCGGAAGGTCGACAGCTTTTCGGTGTGAAGCCGCCCGCGGCTGTCGGCGGGCTGGCATGCATATGGCGCGAGTGCAGTCACGGGGCAGGGCCCTTCCTTGCGAGTGTTCGTCCGAAACCCTATATTCCAACCCTACGGACGAAAACGGGAACGCCCCATGAACCTGCCGCCGAAAGTTACCGAACGCGCGTTTCAGCGCCTGGCCCAGATCAACGCCGACCGCGAGTCGCTGCCGCTTCGCGTGGCCGTGTCCGGCGGCGGATGTTCGGGGTTTCAATATGATATCCGCTTCGACCAGCCCGAGGCCGATGACCTGATCCTGGAAAACGACGGCCAGAAGGTCGTTGTGGACCCGGTGTCCCTGCCGTTCCTGGCAGGGGCCGTCATCGATTTCAGCGACGAATTGATCGGCGCGCGATTTGTCATCGAGAACCCGAACGCCTCCAGCAGCTGCGGTTGCGGGACGTCCTTTTCGATGTGATCAGTCGCAGAACCTGCCGCGCGTCGTCAGGCTCTGGTCCAGATAGCGCAGCGGGGTCCGGCGTCCCTCGGTGTATTCCGTCTGGACGCTGTCCCAATCCGCGATCTGGCAGATGACCTGATCGCGCCTGTCGGTCACCCGAAGCCCGCCATCGACGATGGCCACGGTCATCTGGTGGCCTTGCCGCCGATCGGCCCTGATGTCGAAATCCAGGGTCAGTTTGGCCTGCATCCCGTCTGAAAATCCCGTGTCGACACCTTGCCAGTCATCGGGTTGCCCGGCGGCGATGGTCACCTGATGGGTGCCCGGCGGGACCAGCAGGCGAAAGAACTCTCCTCCGCGCAGATAGCCGCTGATGACCGGCGCGTCGGTCACCGGATCGGACAGGGCGATGCTGAAATCGTGGCCCGCGTCGGTCCGGATCTGCAGCGGGATGGTTGCAGGCAGGGGGCCGTCCTTGGCCAGCAGCCCCGTCGCGGGACGCGGCGCGGCATCGACCGCGCCGGGCAGCAGGGCGGCGACCAGCATCAGGGCGCGCAGCATCAGGGTCCTTTCGCGGTTGCGGTTGCCAAACACGGGGACCACGCTAAAGATGCAGCCATGAAAATCGCAAGCTTCAATATCAACGGCATCAAGGCCCGCATCCAGGCGCTGAGCGACTGGCTGGCCGCGACGGATGCCGACGTGGTCGTCCTTCAGGAAATCAAATCCGTCGACGAAGGGTTCCCGCGCGAACATTTCCAGGATCTGGGCTGGACGGTCGAAACCCATGGCCAGAAGGGCTTCAACGGGGTGGCCATCCTGTCCAAGCTGCCGCTGGAGGACGTGACCCGCGGCCTGCCCGGCGACGATGACGACGATCAGGCCCGTTATATCGAGGCGACGGTGGTGGGCGCTCAGGCGGTGCGCATCGCGGGGCTGTACCTGCCCAACGGCAACCCCGCGCCGGGTCCGAAATACGACTACAAGCTGGCTTGGATGGAACGCCTGCGCCTGCGCGCGCTGGACCTGCTGGCGCTGGAAATGCCGGTCGTCATGCTGGGCGATTACAACATCATCCCCGAGGCACGCGACGCCGCCAATCCCCAGAAATGGGTCGATGATGCGCTGTTCCTGCCTGAAAGCCGCGCCGCCTTCCGAACCATCGTCAACCAGGGCTGGACCGAGGCGATCCGCGCCCGCGACCCTTGGGCCACGCGAGGGCCCTTTACCTTCTGGGATTACCAGGCGGGGGCGTGGAACAAGGATGACGGCATCCGCATCGATCACCTGCTGCTGTCACCCCAGGCTGCCGACCTGATGCGCGAAACCGGCGTCGACCGCGAGGCTCGCGCCGGCGAGAAGCCAAGCGATCACGTCCCCGTCTGGGTGCGTCTGGACGCCTAGATCACCAGGACGCCGGAATGCTTGGCATGGTGTTCCGGTTCGACATGGATGGTGATCTGGGCATCGGGCAGGTTGGATTTCAGCGACGCCTCGATCCGGTCGCAGATCGCATGGGCGTCGCAGACGGTGGTCTGCCCGTCCACCACCAGGTGGAAATCGATGAAGGTGACCGCCCCCGCGTGACGGGTGCGCAGATCATGCGCCTCGATCGCGCCGGTGGCCTTGTCCGAGATGATGTCGCGGATCTGGCTCAGGGTGTTGTCGGGCACGGCTTCGTCCATCAGCCCCGACAGCGATGCCGTCATCACCTTCCAACCCGACCACAGGATGTTGACACCGACCAGCATCGCCAGGATCGGGTCCAGCACGGCCCAACCGGTCGTCACCGCCAAGGCCACGCCCAGCAGAACCCCGCCCGAGGAAATCACATCGGTCAGCAGGTGCTTGCCGTCGGCCTCCAGTGCGGGGGACCGAAGCTTGCGTCCCTGGCGGATCAGCACGCTGCACCAGAAGGCGTTGATCAGGCCCGCGCCCGCGTTGATGGCCATGCCGACGCCCGCATCCTGAATCACGACCGGCGCCAAGAAGGCACGCCAGGCTTCGGACAGGATCAGGATGGCCGCGACGATGATCAGCACCCCCTCCAGCACGGCGCTGAGGAATTCAGCCTTGTGGTGACCATAGGGATGGCCCTGATCGGCGGGACGCTGCGCGACCCTGATCGCCACCAGCGCGGCCAATGCGGTCGCCACGTTCACGATGCTTTCCAGCGCGTCCGACAGCAGCGCGACCGAGCCGGTCAGATACCATGCGAGGGTCTTGAGCCCCAGCACCATCAACCCGACCAGAATGCTGCCCATGGCGATTTTCAAGGTGCTTGACATGGTCCCGGTTCCTTTGTCCGTCAGCCCGATGTTAAGCGCCGAGCATCTGCCAGAATATGGTGTCGAACTCAACCCTCGGGGCCGCGAAAGCACGGCGATGATCCGATGCAGGGGAACCCACCGGATCGGTTCCGGTTTATTGATTGACTAATCACTCAATTTACCGGATACTGCCCGCATACCAAATGAACAACGGCGCCGATGCGCTGTGCCGGCAACGTTTCGGCAGTTGTGCCTTTCGGTCGCGGCTGCGCTGAGGCGGGTCGGTCCCTGCCAAGACAAAATCCGAAGCAGAAAAGGATCGTCTATGACGCCGATCATCACAATTGCCTATCTCAGCGTGCTGGCCTGCGCGCTGTTCGTCCTGATCCGCTGGCCTAACATGCGGGTGCAGGGGGAACAGCCCGTCGGCTTGTTCACGCTGATCGCCCTTCTTTTCACCGCCGGGCTGGACATGGGGCTGGTCATGCTGCCCCTCAGCGAATTCCCGGTCTACGAGGCGGATGAGGCCTTCGGCTTTACCAACGCCCTCGCCGTCGAATTCGGCATGTGGGGGCCCCTCGTCTGGCTGATGTATTTCGTCACGACCTTCTATTTCGTCGCCATCGAACCCCGCCTGAAGCTATTCGAGATCCCGGTGGTGAAATGGATCTATAACCTGACGGTCATCGCGACCTGTTCCTTCACCTGCTACCTGTTCATGACCAACCTGCCGACCTATGCGCCTGATCTGCCCATGGGCGTGGTCTGGGCCTTGGTGGTCGTGGTCATCGCCACCGCCGTCATCAGCAGCGGCGACATGCGGGTGATGAAATGGCTGGCGATCCTGTCCAGCTATGGCTTCGGGATGCTGGCCTTCACGGCGCTGGCGATGATCGCCTTCTTCTACAGCCGCGTCGGCATGACTGATTTCTATGCCAATATCGGGCTGTTGATGGATTACTTCGTCCATATCCGCCGCTTCGCGACCCCAATTTCGGATTACCACGAATTCTACCTGTTCTGGTGGTTCGCCTGGAGCATCATGATCGGCCAGTTCGTCGCCCGTTTCGTCAGCGGCCTGCGCGTCTGGCAGCTGGCGGCAGCCATGGTCATCCTGCCGGCGATCCCGCTTGGCCTGTGGTTCTGCGTGCTGTTCGTCTATCACCAGGGGCATGTCGTCATTCCCGGATGGCTGAACTGGTTCATGATCTTCGTGGGCGTGGTCTTCGTGGTCAATTCGCTGGACAGCCTGATCCGCCTTTATTCGGCGAACCTGGACTGGTCGAGAGAGACGCTGGGGGACCGCAAATATTATCCGCTGCACTTTCTGCTGCAGCTGGCGCTGGTCGGGGCCTATTTCTTCACCCCGTTCAAGATCCAGTGGGTCGGCCTGATCGTGGCGGGACTCTATGCGGTGATCTACGCGCTGCTGGTCATGCAGATCGGCAAGCTGTCGAAGCTGAGCGACAGGCAGGTCATCAAGCCCGTCACCTGACAGGACAGGAGGCGCCGCCCGACCCCGCGGGGTTGGGCGGCTGCCGCTTCGGGCGATCAGTCGTCGTCGGGGCTTTCGTTATCGTCACCGAAGGCCGCGTCGTCGCTGTATTCGTCCTCGCCTTCATTGACATATTTGGCGCTGAGGACGATCGAGTGATTGTCGTGACTGGGGTCCATCACGATGTCCGACGGGATCTCGCCGACCAGCCATTCGCGCAGCTCCTCGCGGATTTCCTCGCGATCCTGGCCCGTGACCTCGACAAGGTAGGAGACGAACGCGCCCTGGTCGCCGTCGATCTCGTCCAGGTCGCTGTCATCGACCTGCGGCCACTTGTCGACGATGGCCTCGTAGAATGCCGGCCAGTTTTCCTTAACGTGGTGCCACTTCATCAATAACCTCCTCCGGATATGCCGCCTTGGGACCAGCGGGCCACTCCGGTAATATCCTCGCCGACGCCGGCGATCGTGTTGCATCCGGCCAGCGTGATGCAGGCCAGCAATGTAACCCAAAACATGCGCATCAGTTCGTCTCCTGCCACCAAACTTCCGGTAAAAATCCCGGCCAGTCTCCGTAAATCGGTATTTCATCGGGGTATTTCAGGTCTGCCGAATGGGCCAGACGTGAAAACGGGGAAAAGTTGACCGGGATCACATAGCGTCCCGCGGTCAACACGCGGTCCAGCGCCTTGACGGCGGCGGTATAGTCTTCGGCATCCTCCGAGGTGACCATGGCGTCGATCATCGCTTCGGCGGCGGGGCTGTCCATGCCCATCCAGTTGCGGCTGCCGGGCGTCGTGACGCCTTCGCTGCCCCAATACAGCCGCTGTTCATTGCCCGGTGACAGCGACAGGCCGCGTTCGTACCAGGTCATGTCGAACTGGTAATTGTTGGTGCGTTCCACGTATTGCGCGGAATCCAGCAGCGTGATGCGCGGCGTGATCCCCAAGGGACGCAGGGCCTCGACATAGATGTTCACGATCTGCTGGGTTTCCGACCCGGTGCGCATTGCGGACCCCGACTGGTTCAGCAGGATCTCGAAGGTGAAGGGACGGCCTTCGGCATCGGCAAGGCGCCCGTCCTGAACGGTCCACCCCGCATCCGCCATCAGCGCCAGCGCCCGGCGCACGGCGGCGCGGTCCATCGGGCGTTCGCTTCCTTCGGGCAGCGAATAACCTTCGATCGTGCCGGGGGGCAGGTCGGCGGCAAAGGGCTCCAGCAGTTCGGCCACCCGACCCGATGCGGGCCCGTGCGACATGGCCAGAACCGAGTTCGAGAAATACGACGTGATCCGCGGATCGTCGCCCCCGTTCAGCGTGCGGTTGATGAAGCGATAATTGAACATCTCGATCATCGCCTGCCGGACGCGCCAGTCGTCGAAGATCGGGTTGCGGGTGTTCATCACCAGACCCATGATCCCCGACGGGCGTTCATTGGGGATCTGGTCCTTGACGATGCCGCCCGATGTGGCCAGCGGGAAATCGTATTCGCTGTCCCAGTTCTGGGCTGACAACTCGCGCCAGGCGTTGACCTCACCGGCCTTGAAGGCCTCGAACATGGCATTGGCGTCGCCGAAATAATCATAGCGGATGGTGTCGAAATTGTTCATCCCGGCCATCAGCGGCAGGTCCTTGCCCCAGTAATCGGGGTTGCGACGGAACGAGATGGCCCGCCCCGGATCGACCTTGTCGATCACATAGGGACCGGTGCCGATCGGAGGTTCCAGACTGGAATCGCTGAAATCCTGACCTTCCCACTGGGCCTTCTTCAGGATCGGGCGCAGGCCCATCAGCAGGGGCAGTTCGCGGTCCTGTTCGGTGAAGGTGAACCTGACGCTGCGCGGGCCGGTCTGCTCCATGCTGGCGACCTTGGACCAGGTGCCCAGATAGCGCGGATGACCTTTGGTCCCCAGGGTGCGATAGGACCACATCACATCTTCGACAGTGACCGGGCTGCCGTCGGAAAACCGGGCTTCGGGGCGCAGCGTGAACTCGACCCAGGACCGGTCGGGGGCGGTGTCGATGGTTTCAGCCAGCAGCCCATAGACGGTGAAGGGTTCGTCGATCGAGCGCATGGCCAGGGTTTCGGTCACATGGACGCCCACGCCCCATGCGGCATTGCCTTTCAGAACCCAGGGTTTCAGGGAATCGAACCCGCCGGGTTCGGCCAGCCGAATCACACCGCCCTTGGGCGCCTTAGGATTTGCATAAGGAAGATGGGAAAAATCGGGCGAAAGGGCAGGTTTGCCATAGATTGCAAGACCATGTGAAGGTTCGGCAAGGGTTGTCAGCGGCATTGCTGCAACACCGCATGTCAAGGCCGCGATCACGGAAATGGCACGAACCCTTCCGCAATTGTTAAGGATTTTTAAGATTCGCATCGCCCGCCGCCCCATTTGTCCTTGTTTGACCGCATTATCAACAGGCTCGCCAAGGGGGCGTCAACCAAGCGGGCAAGAACTGTGTTGGACTCGGGCGGTTCCTCGCGTATAAATAGGGCACTGCTCGATAGGTTTCTTGCCTGTATGAAACCTGCCTCATAACTTGCGCCCGCCTTGTGCGGGCGTTTTTTTTTGCCCATGCTGCGCCTGCAACATCGACCGGCCCCCGCGCGCCGGTCGGGCCAACCCCGAGGAGCAGCCGATGTTCGAGAAATTCCTGACAGGCAAGACCGCAATCATCACCGGATCGAATTCCGGCATCGGACTGGGCGTGGCCCATCGGCTGGCCCGCGCGGGTGCGGATGTGGTGCTGAACAGCTTCACCGACAGCGATCAGGACCACCAGCTGGCCCGCGACATGGCCGCCGAACATGGCGTCACCGTGCGGTACATCAAGGCCGACATGTCCAAGGGCGACGAATGCCGCGCCCTGATCGAACAGGCGGGGGCCTGCGACATCCTGGTGAACAACGCGGGCATCCAGCATGTCGCGGCCATTCCCGATTTCCCGGCCGAAAAATGGGACGCGATCATCGCCATCAACCTGTCATCAGCCTTTCACACGACGGCCGCGGCCCTGCCGATGATGCGCAAGGCGGGATGGGGGCGGGTGATCAACATCGCCTCGGCGCATGGCCTGACGGCAAGTCCCTACAAATCGGCCTATGTCGCCGCCAAGCATGGCATCGTGGGCCTCAGCAAGGTGACGGGGCTGGAAACCGCGCGCGAGCCCATCACCTGCAACGCCATCTGCCCCGGCTATGTCCTGACGCCGCTGGTCGAATCCCAGATCCCGGACACGATGAAGAAATACGACATGGACCGCGACGAGGTGATCGAGAAAATTCTGCTGGAACGCCAGCCCTCCAAGGAATTCGCCACCACCGATCAGCTGGGCGACACGGCCGTCTTCCTGTGCAGCGACGCGGCGGCGCAGATCACCGGCACCACGATCAGCGTCGACGGGGGGTGGACGGCCCTGTGACGGAACCGGCCCCTCACGTCGGCGTTACCCGTCATATCGCGTAAGGAGTAGCGCAATGAAGGGTATCGTGGCCTGGTTTCTGGGCGTGCCGGTCGTCGTGATCGTCGTTCTGTACGTTCTGGGCATCTTCTGATGCAAAAAGGGCGCCCTGCGATTGCAGGGCGCCCTTTGGCCATGATGGTCCTGCCAAGGCCTATTGCAGGGCGGCCTGAATGCTGGGGATGTCGGAATTCGTCATCGTCTTGGCGATTTCCTTGCGCAGGCGCAGCTGCAATTCCTTGTGGTAATGCTTGCGCATCACGCCAAGGGTCGACGGATCGGCGATGATCGCCACGTCATCCATGCCCTGCTGCAGCATCAGCGTGTTCAGGTGATGCGTCAGATCCACGGCGAATGCGGCTTCGTCGTTTTCGTCATTCGGGGCGGCTTCGTCGGGAATCGCCATCTGGGACGGCTTGGTCAGCGATGCGGGGGTCACCTGCTCGGTCTGCGACAGTTCGATCCCGTTCTTGGCAGTGTTGCGATAGATCGTCGCGGAATGGCCGTCAGCGACGACCACCATGGTGTTATGGGGCAGCATGAGAGGTCCTTTCCTTGGTCTTCGTTCAGGACCCAACGCCGTCCGATCAACGCAGGTTGCACCCTTCGCAGAACCGACGGATGCGTGCGACCGCATCGCGCAGCACGTCATCCGCCGTCGCATAGGAGATGCGGAAATGCGGGCTGAGCCCGAAGGCCGCGCCAAAGACCACCGCCACGCCTTCTTCGTCCAGCAGGGCATTGGCGAAGGTCTCGTCATCGGTGATCACCGTGCCTGCGGCCGTGGTGGCACCGATCAGCCCCGCGATCGAAGGATAGACATAGAACGCCCCCTGGGGCACCGGGCAGTCCAGCCCCGGACAGTCGTTTAACCCCGCGACGACTAGGTCTCGACGCTGCTGAAAGACCGCCCGGCTGTCGCGGATGTAATCCTGGGGACCGGTCAGCGCGGCTTCGGCTGCATACTGGCTGACCGAACAGGGGTTCGATGTCGATTGCGACTGCAGCTTGGCCATGGCCCGGATCAGCGGCTCGGGGGCCGCGCCGTAACCGATGCGCCAGCCGGTCATGGCATAGGACTTGCTGACGCCGTTCATGGTCAGCACGCGGTCCTTTAGGCGCGGTTCGACCTGCGCGGGCGTGCAGAATTCGAACCCGTCGAAGACCAGATGCTCATAGATGTCGTCGGCCAGCACCCAGACCTGCGGATGGCGCAGCAACACATCGCATAGCGCCTGCATCTGGGCGCGGTCATACCCCGCGCCTGACGGATTGGACGGCGAATTCAGGATCAGCCACTTGGTGCGCGGCGTGATCGCGGCCTCCAGCGCCTCGGGCGTCAGACGGAAACCGCAGGCGATGTCGCATTCGACCACGATCGGCGTGCCGCCCGCCAGCAGCACCATGTCGGGATAGCTGACCCAATAGGGGGCCGGCACGATCACCTCGTCGCCCGCATCCAGCGTGGCCATCAGGGCGTTGAACAGGATCTGCTTGCCGCCCGTGCCGACGGTGATCTGCGAGGGCGCGTAATCCAGCCCGTTTTCGCGCGCGAACTTGTCGGCGATGGCGCGTTTCAGCGACGGCGTGCCGTCCACGGCGGTATAGCGCGTATGGCCCGCGTCGATCGCGGCCTTGGCGGCGTCGCGCACATGCAGGGGGGTGTCGAAATCGGGTTCGCCCGCCGACAGCCCGATGATGTCGCGTCCCTCGGCCCGCAGTTCCGCCGCACGGGTGGTCATGGCGATGGTGGGCGAAGGCTTGATGCGGGCAAGCCGGTCGGAAATGAATGCCATGATGGACCTGTCGTTGTTTGAACTGGGGACAGTGTTGGAATACGCTTTGGCGATATATGCCACAAGCAGGGGTTTGATCACGATGGACAGCTATGCCGAACCGGTGGCGACGATGGGCGACCGGCTGACGGCCGCGCGCGAAGGCGTGGGCCTGGGCATCGACCAGATGGCCGAACAGCTGGGCCTTCGCCCCGAGACACTGGAAGGGTGGGAGGTCGATCAGGCCGAACCCACGCCCTCGATCCTGGGGCGGATCGCCGCGATTGCGGGCGTTTCCCCCGTTTGGCTGTTGACGGGAGAGGGGGCCGGGCCGCAAGACACCGCTGCGGGACAGGCCCTGCGGTCCGAGCTGCGCCAGCTGCGCCAGCTGCTGGCCGAGGCCTGCGCCCGCATCGAACGCATGGAAGAGGCTTTGGGTCATGGCTGAGACGATGGAAACCCCCGAAAACCGGCTGAAGCGCCTGCATATGCGCAGCTGGCGGCGCGGCATGAAGGAAATGGACCTTATCCTGGGCCATTTCGCCGATGATCAACTGGCCAACCTGTCGCCCGACGATCTGGACCTGTATGAACGCATGCTGGCCGAGAATGACCAGGACCTCTATCTGTGGGTCACGGCGCGGATCGGGCAGGATACGCAGGGCGCGCGCGATCCGGCATCCGCGATGTTCGCGCCGTTGCTGGACCGCATCGCCGGACACGCCGGCGAGAGATTCGCGGCAAATCGCTAAACTTGTTCCTGAATTTTCGGGCGGGGGCGTGCTAAATTAACTGAAGATTTTCTTTTGTCCGTGATTGTCGGGTCATGACGAACAGGACAGGACGGCTTACCGCCATGCTCGCACACGCTCCTCGCGACCCGCGCCCGACCAAGGAACACGGCCAGTTTCCGGACGACATGTCCGACATGACCGTCGCCTATCTGGAATCGCTCCAGCTGCTGGAGCGGATGCACCGGCTGATGCTGGACACCATCAAGGACGAATTCGAACGTCTGCACCGTGGCGATCTGACGCCGGTGCAGGCCATGATCCTCTATAACCTGGGCGAGGCCGAGGTTTCCGCCGGCGAATTGCGGTCGCGCGGCATGTATCAGGGTTCGAATGTCAGCTATAACCTGAAGAAGCTGGTGACGATGGGCTATGTCCATCACGAACGCTGCGATGCGGACCGCCGTTCGGTGCGGGTGCGCCTGACGCATGAAGGACAGCGCGTGCGCGACTTGGTGCGTGCCATGTTCATCCGCCATGCCGAAGGTCTGGCGATGTCGGGCGTGCTGGAGGATCCGATGCTGGACTTGGTCAACCTGCAGAACCGCCGGATCGAACGATACTGGACCGAGCAGATCCGCTATATCTACTGAAGGGTCGCGCGCATCCTTGCGAATGCGCGCGGGTCTGTCTTACCAGCTGCCGGTGTTTTCCATGCTGGACCAGGGTTCCTGCGGGGGCAGGGCGTCCCCTTCCTGCAGCAGCTCGATCGAGATGTTGTCGGGGCTGCGCACGAAGGCCATGTGTCCGTCGCGCGGGGGGCGGTTGATCGTGACGCCGGCATCCTGCAGCTTCTGGCACATCTCGTAGATGTTGCCCACGCTGTAGGCCAGATGGCCGAAATGACGGCTGTCCGAGGGCAGGCCTTCATCGCCGTCCCAGTTGTAGGTCAGCTCGACCGGGCATTCCGGTTGGCCTTCGGGCGCCATGAAGACCAGCGAGAAGCGACCCTTGTCATTGTCGATCCGGCGGGTCTCCTTCAGGCCCAGCAGGCCGAAGAATTCCATCGTCTTCTCCAGGTCCTTGACGCGGACCATCGTGTGCAGATAGCGGATTTTCATGGGATCTCCTGTCTTTGCGCGCGCAGGTTCGCACGCCTTTTCGGCTGTTTCAACGCCATGCCGGCCGTCGTGGTTGCACCGCCGTTAGGGCCGTGGCAAAGGAAGGCTTGCCATCCAAGAGGTCCCCAATGCCCCTGACGCCCGAACAGCAGGCCCAGATCGACGAACAGCGCCAATCCCCCCGCCAGACCCTGCGGACGGTCGCCGACGGGATGGAGCAGCATCTCTTTACCGCCTATCCGGTGCTGGATCACGGCTTCGTGCGGGTCATCGACTACATGGGCGACGATGCCGCCATCTGTCAGGCGGCCCGCGTCAGCTATGGCCGGGGCACCAAGTCGGTGCAGAACGACGAAGGGCTGATCCGCTACCTGATGCGCCACTGGCATTCTACTCCGTTCGAGATGTGCGAGGTCAAGCTGCACGTCAAGCTGCCGGTCTTCGTCGCGCGGCAGTGGATCCGCCACCGCACGGCGAACATCAATGAATATTCGGGCCGCTATTCGGTCATGGATCGCGAATTCTATATCCCGGCTGAAGACAAGCTGGCCGCGCAGTCCAGCCAGAACCATCAGGGTCGCGGCGAGGTCCTGCAGGGCGAGGAAGCGCAGCGCGTCCTGAACCTGCTGCGCGAGGATGCGATGCGCAGCTATGACAATTACGAATCGATGCTGTCGCAGGACGGACAGCAAGGCCTGGCGCGGGAACTGGCGCGGATGAACCTGCCCACCAACATCTATACCCAATGGTACTGGAAGGTGGATCTGCACAACCTGCTGCATTTCCTGCGCCTGCGCGCCGACAGCCACGCCCAGTACGAAATCCGCGCCTATGCCGATGTCATCTGTGACATCGTCAAGGATTGGGTTCCGGCAGCCTTCGGCGCCTTCCGCGATTACCGCATGGATGCCGTCAGCCTGTCTGCACAGGCCGCAGCCGTCCTGAAGCGGCGGCTGGCGGGCGATACCGTGACCCAGGAAGACAGCGGCATGGGCGCGCGTGAGTGGCGCGAATTCCAGGACGTCTGGGGCTGAAGCACCAAGACACGTTGACGATTGCCCTCGGCGTTCTCTGACGCCGGGGGCTTTTTTCGCTGCGGTTGGCGTCATGATCGGCGCGGAAAACATGCCCGGCGGTTTTCATGCGCGTAAGATCAGGCATCAGGGACACCGTCGTGATCCCGATCATAAGTTGCGCAATTGCGATTGCCTTTGCCGACCCGGACATTCAACTGTGCCGACAGTTTCGGACGGAGCTTTGTGACGCGGACATCGGCGGCTGTTCTGCTGCTGTTGGCTTTCTGGTGCTGATGAATCCCATCGCCATCTTTTTGCAATAAAGGTTCCAGCCCCGCTGGTAACTCGGCCGCCACGAGACATGACCATCTATGACACGACCCGGACGGAGAGCGCCGAAGTGGGGATGGTCGCTCAGAAGCCCAACCCCTTCCCCAAGTCATTCTTCGACAACGCGGTCCATGACCCCTGCATCCCCGGCCTGGCCCGCAACACGGCCAAGCTGGAGGAGATCGTGGAAAGCAGCCTGCGCGGCGCGGCCCTGTGGGCCGAGGTCAAGGACCGCCTGCGCGAACCGGGCACAGGCTGCGAACTCGGCTAGGTGATGCGGGTCGACAGCGCCGAAAGGCCCTCGATCCGAACCTCGACCACATCACCTCGCAGGACGGCCCCAACACCCGCCGGTGTTCCCGTAAAAATCACATCGCCCGGTGCCAGGCGCACCAGTCCCGACAGATGGCTGATGATGTCGGCCACGGGCCAGATCATCTGCGACAGGTCGGTGTCCTGACGGATGTCACCATTGACTAGCAGCTGCATCCGCCCCCTGTCCATCGGTCCGGTCAGGTCGGCGCGGTGAAGCGGGCCGCAGGCCGCCGACAGGTCGAACCCCTTGGCCATGTCCCACGGACGCCCGGCCTTCTTGGCCTGCGCCTGCAGGTCGCGGCGGGTGAAATCATTGCCCGCCGCATAGCCCCAGATCAGCGCCGTCGCGTCACTGGGCGCGATGTCCGCGCCGCCTGCGCCAAGGGCGACGACCAGCTCGGCCTCGTGATGCAGGTCCGATGTGGCGGGTGGATAGGGCAGGTCAGCCCCGTCGGTCAGCACGGCATCGGCGGGTTTGGTAAAGAAGAAGGGCGGTTCGCGGTCGGGGTCGTGGCCCATCTCTCGGGCGTGGTCGGCATAGTTGCGCCCGACGCAGAAGATGCGGCGGACCGGAAACCGATCCGCGCTGTCATGGATGGGCAGGGTGGCTTGGGTGACGACAGGCAGCTTCATGATGCGAACAGCCCGTCGAAATCGGCGAAACCCTTGACCTCGATCGGGTTGCCGGCGGGGTCGAAGAAGAACATCGTCCGCTGTTCGCCCGCTTCCCCCTGAAAGCGGATGACCGGCGGAATGTCGAACGCCACCCCATGCGATTCCAGCCGGTCGGCCAGCGCCAGCCAGTCGTCCAGCCGCAGCACCACGCCCATATGCGGCATCATCACCATGTGGTGGCCCACCTTGCCTGTGCGGGTCGTGGCGAAAGGCTGGCCCAGATGCAGCGACAGCTGGTGGCCGAAGAAGTCGAAATCGACCCATGTGTCTGTGGACCGCCCCTCGGCGCAGCCCAGAACGCCGCCATAGAACTGGCGCGCCTGGTCCAGATCGGTGACGTGGATGGCAAGGTGGAACAGGGATTTCATCGCGCTCTCCGGGCTGTGATCTGGCGCATCGTGATGCAGGACGTGCAAACTGTCCACTAGGCGGGGTGATCCATGACCGCATCCAGCACCTGCGCCGCGATCCGGGCCGTGTCGTCCCAACTGGGCAGGGCCAATCCGGCCTGCCGCGCGGCACGTGTCTTGGCCTCGCGCAGACCGGTGTCCTCCAGCATGCGCCTCAGGGCGGTCGACAGGGCGGCAGCGTCATCGGGCGGGACCAGCAGACCGGCATCGGCAGGGACGGTACCCGGCACGGCCCCCGCCGTCGTGCTGACGATGGGCAGGCCGTGGGACAGTGCCTCGTCGAAGACGATGCCGTAACCTTCATAGCGCGTCGCCAGCGCAAAGACCGATGCCTGGCGATAAAGGCTCTGCAGCCTGTCGTCATCGACCCGACCGGCCAGCGTGATCCGGTCCGCGGCCGCGCTGCGCCCGATCTGGTCGCCAAGCTGCGCCACATGGGCATCGTCCCACGGGTTGCCGACGATCTGCGCCTGCCAGTTCAGATCGGTCAGCATGTCCAGCGCCCGGACCAGCACGTCATGCCCCTTGCGGGGATCCAGGATGCCCACCGACAGGATCAGGGGGGGATCGGCCTTGGCGGTCTGGGCGGCCCGGACCGCCTTCGTGCCGGGCCTTGCGATGGTGATGCGATCGGCGGGCACGTCATAGCGCTGGATCAGCATGTCGCGGGTATGGGGGCTGGGGACGAGGACATGCCGGGCCTGCGCCAGGTTGGCGCGCTCGGTCTGCAGCAGGTGGTCCGCCAGGGGCGCGGGCAGGGCGCTTTCCTGAGCCAAGGGATGGTGGATCATGGCGACGATCGGCGCGCGAACCGATGCCAGGGCGACCGAATCCAACGCACCGAAGGCCAGCCCGTCAATGATCACCGGCTGATCGGCGGGCAATGCGCGCAGTTGATCGATGGCCCGCGCCATGTCGGTGGCATTGGGGGTGGGAAAGTTGTCGGGCAGTTCCAGGACCTGGACCTGACGTCCCTGACCCCGCAATGCCTGCACCAGTTGGTGGTCATAGAAATATCCGCCGGTCAGGGTGGTGATGTCGCCGGGCAGGGCGAATGTCGCGGGTCGGGTCATGGGTCCACCGTCAGGCTGCGTTCGGGAAAGGTGTCGCCGCTTTTGCGCCGCAGCGCCAGCACCAGCAGGCCGGGCAAGGTGCTGGCCAGGAACAGAAGGCCGAAGGCCGTGCTGGCCGCCAACCCCGCCGAGGCGCTGGCGCCGATCACTGGAAACATCGTGGCCGCGGCACCTTCGCGCAGGCCCCAGCCACTGATCGTCACGGGAATGATCATCGTCAGCAAGATCAGCGGCACGAACAGGGCCGCCTCTGTCGCGGCCAGCGGGGTGCCCGTGGCATGGGCGCAAAAGGCGAAGGCCGCGATGTTCATCCCGGCGATCGCAAGGTTCAGGCAAATCTGCAGCGGCAGGGCACCGCGTCCCACCAAGGCAGGGCGGGTGATGCGCATCCAGGCGCGCCAGCGACCGGGGATCAGCAAGGCCGCGCCGATCACCGCCGCGCCAAGGCAGATCGCGCCGATCAGGCCCGTGATGGCCGATGGCAGCTGCGGCCCGCGATAAAGCAGGAATGCCGTCACCATGATTGCCAGCAGGGCCATCTGACCCAAGGCGCGTTCGACCACGACAGCGGCCCCCGCACGGCGCAGCCCCCCGTCATGGCGCGCGCGGTAGGCGCGACCCGCATCGCCCAGGATGCCGCCTGGAAGGGACTGGTTCACGACTTGGCCGAGGTAATATTCGCGGATCGCCCGCCCCAGGGTCAGGCGCTGGCCAAGGCGGTTGGCGGTGAACTGCCAGCGCCAGGCCGACAGAAGCGTCTGCAGGGTCAGCGCCACAAGGCTGGCCGCCAGCCAGACGGGATCGGCCGCGCGCAGCAACGACCAGGCCTGACCACCATCGAACCCTGCGAACAGCAGACCCAGCAGCAGCAGGGCGGTCAGCAATTTCAAAACTTTGGACAGGTTTGCGCGGCGGGTCATGCCGGGGGAACGTGATCGGGGGCGGAAAAGCTCCGCAGCAGATTGTCGCGCATGGCCTCCATCGGGATGGGTGCCGCATCGGCGGGCGGGATCAGCCCCGGCACCAAGCCCCATTCGGCCGTTCGGGCGACAAGGTCGGGCGGACCGACGACATGGATCGGCACCTGCCTGCGTTCGTCCAGTCCGATCGAGCTTGCAGTCTGATGGTCGCCCAGCAGGATCATCAGCGGCGGATTCTGGGTCTGGCGTCCGGCATATTCGGTGACGGCCTGCAGGGTATAATCGATGGAGTCGCGGTAATGCTGGCGGACGGTCTCGCGGTCGGCCCAGACCTCGCGCGGGGTGCGGCCTGCGGTGGCGCGGGCGTCGAAGACGCTGCCGTCACCGACCTGGTCCCAAGGGATCATCCGGGCGATGGGCGTCCAGGGGGCGTGGGACGAAATCAGCGCCACCTGCGTGAAAAGCGGGCGGGGATCACTGACCGCCGCGCGGATGCGGTCGGTGGCGGCCAAGGTGAACTGATCGGGCATGGTCACCCAGTTATAGGGTTCACCGCGATAACCCAGGTCGTCGGCCGCCAGCACGTCGTCGAACCCCATGCGGGTTCCTTCGGGCCAGGCGCGCGTGATGGCGGGCATGACGGCGGCGGTCCGGAATCCCGCATGGCGCGCGTGATCGAACAACGTCCAGCGATCGCTGGCGACCGAGGCCTGATAGCGCGTCTGGTCGCTGATATCGAGGCCGTTCATGAAGGTGGCATGGGCCAGCCAGCTTTGTCCGCCATGCGTGGGCGAGGTCAGGAAGCCCGACCGCATCGCCAAACCCGCATCCGACAGCCGCGTCTGGGCCTGTCGCAGCGTCGCCATGTGCAGATCGGCATAGAAGGGCGTGTCGAAGCTGGTCCGGCCATAGCTTTCCAGAAAGACGATCAGCACGTCCCGGTCGATCAGCGACAGGGGCGAGGACAGCTGTCGCATCGGGTCCTCTGCGCTTTGGCGGCGGAAATCGGCGAGCTGCGTCACGGTTCTGGCGGCCAGCTGGATGCGGTCCCGCGCGAAATCCAGGTTCGGCAGGGCGGGGTTGATCGCGGCCAGCCCTGCAAGGCCCAGCACCGGCAGGACGGCCCCGGTCCCGGCCCGGCGAAGGGTGCCAAGCGACCACCACAGGCCCAGCATCATCACGGCCATGCCCAGCAATGCCGCGATGCAGGCCGCGATCGCCCCCGCCACCCCGATTGTCGATGCCAGCAGCCGGATCAGCGCGTCGATCAGCGGCAGGTCAGCGATGGGGTTGAAGGTGCGGCCAAGGCTTTCGCCCATGGTCAGGTCGGCCAACCGCAGCACCGCAATCAGCGTCAGCGCCGCCGTTGCCAGCCCCTGCAGCAGCCGCCCCAAGGCGCTTTTGCCGCACAGGACCATGACCGATGCTAGGGCCACCACGTCCAGTCCCGGCAGCGCGCGCAGATCGGGCAGGACCGTCACGGCATGCTGGAACAGCAGGGCGACCAGCAGGCGGATGACCGGGGCGGGGCGGGTCACCGGTGCGCCCTCAGCCACAGGATGTCGCGCAGGAAGGACCAGATCAGCGCCGCCGCGGCGATGCGGGCCAGGATGATGCCCATATCCTCGGACAGGACCGGGGGTTGCAGCGCGATCAGGGTGGCGATCTGCAGGACGCAGATCGCCTTGCGCCGCCAGCTGGGATAAAGCGGCTCGGCCAGCCAGGGCAGCAGATGCGATGCGCCGACGAACAGATAGCGCATGATCCCCAGGACCAGAATCTCGGCACCCACGGGTCCGCCCCGCAGGGCGTGCAGCGCCAGGATCAGCGCCAGCGCGGCATCGACCTCCATGTCGAAGCGCGCCCCGAAATCGGAACAGAGGCCCTGTCGCCGCGCCAGAAACCCGTCGACGCCGTCCAGCGCCAGCGACACCGCCGCGATGCCCGCCACCGTCCATCCGGTCACCGGCCCGGTCACCACCGCGGCCAGCAGCGCCGCGGCCAGCGACATCCGTATCAGGGTGATGGTGTTGGCCGCGCCAAATCGCCCCAACGGATAGTGGCGCTGCACCAGCCGCATCACGACCAGCAATGCCGGCAGAAACAGGGCCGGGGCCAGAAGAACCGGGTCCTGGTCCAGCAGCAGGCCCGTCAGCCCCGTCAGGGCGATGGCTGCAAGACCGGCGGGAACCGTGCCCGATGGCAGGCTGGCGTCAGGGGCGACTTCGGGCGGAGCGGTCATGGGAGGGGCCTTGAATGCATCACGCAAGGATATGTCCGGCCCGTGCCGCGTCAAGCGAAGGCTTGCCCTATGGCGATCTCGTGATAGCATCGGGAAATCACAAGGTTGCAGGTGCCGGATGGCTGACAGGGAACCCGGATATGGCGTCACTGCACGGCTTCTGCACTGGTCGGTCGCCGTGATCGTGTTGCTGATGATCCCCGCGGGGTTGATCATGGTGCGCGACGGTTTGCCGCGGGCGCTGCAGGACGGGTTGTTCCTGTTCCACAAGAATGCCGGCGTCATCGTGATGCTGATCGTCGCGTTCCGTATCCTGTGGCGGGCGACCCATCCCGCGCCGCCCCTGCCGCCGCAGATCCCGTCATGGCAGCGCCGCATCGCCGCCCTGTCGCATCTGGGGCTTTATGTGCTGCTGGTCGTGATGCCGGTGACGGGCTATGTCCGCGTCCGGGCCGGAGGCTTTCCGATCGAGGGGTTGGACGCGATGGGCATCGAGTCGATCATCCCCCGCAACAAACCCTTGGCCGAAACCGCCAGCGACATCCACCAGGTCGCGGCCTTCCTGCTGATCGGGCTGCTGGCCCTGCATGTCGGTGCGGCGCTGCATCATGCCCTGATCCGCCGCGACGGGGTCTGGTCGCGCATGTGGCCGATCGCCCGGAGGCACTGACGGCGGGACTGACGCCGCGGCAGTCAGGACCGCTTTCCAGTCGACTTCGATGCAGGGCAAGATTAGAATGCAGCAACCGATAACGTCGGCCGGGTTCCGCATTCCGTGCCGGATTATCATTTATTTATCAACATGGATCGAACGAAACGGCGCCTTTCCGCGTTCGACGGGAACCGTCGATCTGACGGACCGCGCCGATCCCTGCAGGAGCCCTCGTGACCGACAACAAGAACCTGACGATCCTTGCAACGGTCGTGCTTGCCCTTGCGGGCGTTTTTGCCCTGGACCTGGCCTTTCCCTTGGGGACGGCGGTCTGGATGATCTATCTGTTCCCGCTGATGCTGTCCTTTCTGTGCCCATGGCCCATCGCGCCCGTGCTGGTCGCCCTGGCGGCCTGTCTGGGCATGGGCGTCGGTTTCTTCTTTGACGAGGCCGTCTTCGGCACGGCCGTGGCGATCGCCAACCGGACGATGGCAGGGGTGATCTTCATCGCCTTGGGGGTCGCAGGGCGGGGCATGGTGCGCAACCGCGAAAGGCTGCTGCACACCGAATGGGTCCAGCAGGGGCAGGTCGCCGTCGGACGCGCCATCCAGGGAGAGCTGTCGGCCGAGCGTTTCGGCCAGCAGGTTCTGCGCAGCCTGGCACAGCGCGCCGATGCCCGCGCCGCCGTCATCTATGCGCGCGAAGGCGATGGTCTGCAACGACTGGCCAGCTGGGGCGTCGATGAGGCTGCCCTGGCCAAGCGCATGCCCCTGGCCGAAGGACATCTGGGCCGCTGCATCAGCGAGGCTGCGATCCTGGACATGGATCTTCCCTCCGAGGCCGCCCTGGGGTGGTCCAGCGGTCTGGCCAAGGGTCGGGCGGGGCGGGTGGTTCTGGTTCCGCTGCTGGACAATGGCCATGTAAACGCGGTGCTGGAACTGGGTTTCGACAACACGTTGCCCGCCCGGGTTCGTGACCTGTTCGACCGTCTGGGCGACCGGCTGGGCATTGCGCTGCGTTCCGTTCAATACCGCGCGCAGATGCATGAATTGCTTGAAGAAACCCGTCGCCAGTCGGAAGAGCTGCGCAGCCATTCCGAAGAGCTGGCCTCCTCGAACGAGGAGCTGGAGGAGCAAACCCGTGCCCTGCAGGACAGCCAGCAACGGCTGGAGGCGCAGCAGGTGGAGCTGGAGAGCCAGAACGCCCGGCTGGAAAGCCAGACGCAGGAACTGGAGGAACAGCGCGACACCTTGGCGCGTTCGCGCCGGATGCTGGAGGATCAGGCCGCCGAACTGGCGCGCGAAAGCCGCTACAAGTCCGAATTCGTCGCCAACATGTCGCATGAACTGCGCACGCCGCTGAATGCACTGCTGATCATGTCGCGCCTGCTGGCTGAAAACCGCGGCAAGACATTGACCGCCGAACAGGTCCGTTGGGCCGAAACCATCGAAAGTTCGGGCAAGGATCTGCTGCTGCTGATCAATGACATCCTGGACCTGTCCAAGATCGAATCCGGCAAGCTGGAAATGTCGCGTGATGCGATCGAGCCGCAGGACATCGCCAAGAAGCTGGTCCGGGCCTTCGAGGTGCAGGCCCAGTCCAAAGGGTTGGAACTGACCGCCGAGGTCGCCCCCGGCATCACCACTTTGGAAACCGACGCGCAGCGGCTGGAGCAGGTGCTGCGGAACTTCATCTCGAACGCGCTGAAATTCACCGAACGCGGGCGCGTGACGCTGAAGGTCAGCGCGGTCCCGCAGGGCATCGCCTTTGCCGTCCACGACACCGGCATCGGTATCGCGCCCGATCAGCAGGAGGCGGTCTTCGAGGCCTTCCGCCAGGCGGACGGCACGATCTCGCGCCGGTTCGGGGGGACGGGGCTTGGTCTCTCGATCTCGCGCGAATTAGCGGATCTGCTGGGCGGGCGCGTGACGCTGAGCAGCGAGGCCGGCAAGGGCAGCGTCTTCACGCTGATCCTGCCCAACACGCCCGCGACGCGCAAACCTGTGGCGACACGCGCCCTGCCCAGCGCGCCGTCCAAGGCCGAGATCGTCGAGGAGAATATCGTTCTGGACGCGCTGGAGGGGGTCGAGGACGACCGCGACATCACCCAGCCCGGCGACCGCGTCATGCTGGTGGTCGAGGATGATCCGGCCTTCGCGCAGCTGCTTTATGATCTGGCGCAGGAATTGCAGTTCCGCTGCATCTGCGTGGGCCGGGCCGATGACGCCGTGCGCGCCGCGCGCCACTTCCTGCCCCATGCGATCGTGATGGATGTGGGGCTGCCAGACCATTCGGGCCTCTCGGCGCTGGACCGGCTGAAGCGCGACACCAGCACGCGGCACATCCCCGTGCACATGGTCTCGGCCGAGGATTACACCAAGCAGGCGCTGGCGCAGGGGGCCATCAGCTATATGATGAAACCGGTCCAGCGCGACACGCTGGCGGCCGCCATCCGCAACCTGGAAAGCCGCATGGAGCAGCGTCTGCGCCGCGTGCTGATCGTCGAGGACGATCCCGCCCAGATGGAGGGTCTGAAGGCCCTGCTGGCCAGCGACGAGGTCGAGACGATCGGCGCAGGCACCGCCGCTGCCGCGCTGCAGCTGTGCCGCACGCAGACGGTCGACTGCATCGTGCTGGACATGACGCTGCCCGACGCGTCGGGGTTCGATCTGCTGGAACAGCTGGACGGCGACGGGACGGCATCCTTCCCGCCGGTCATCGTCTATACCGCCCGCGCTCTGTCCGAGGCCGAGGAACAGCGCCTGCGCCGGTATTCCAAATCGATCATCATCAAGGGCGCGAAATCCCCCGAGCGTCTGATCAACGAGGTCACGCTGTTCCTGCATCAGGTGGTCAGCGACCTGCCCGAAAAGCAGCGCGAGATGCTGGCCGCGTCCCTGAACCGCGACGCCCAGCTGGAGGGCCGCCGCATCCTGGTGGTCGAGGATGACATCCGCAACGTCTATGCCCTGACCGGCGTCTTCGAACCGCATGGCGCGACGGTCCAGATCGCCCGCAACGGCCGCGAGGCGCTGGACGCCTTGGGCCGCATCAACGACGGTGCGGCGCCCAAGGTGGACCTGGTGCTGATGGACGTGATGATGCCAGAAATGGACGGCCTGACCGCCACGCGCGAAATCCGCAAGATCGACCGCTGGAAGACGCTGCCGATCATCATGCTGACCGCAAAGGCCATGGCCGAGGATCAGAACCAGTGCCTTGCGGCCGGGGCCAACGATTACCTGCCCAAGCCGCTTGACGTTGACAAGCTGCTGTCGCTGACCCGCGTCTGGATGCCCCGATGAGCGTCGAACCCGTTCCCGCCGGCCCCGGCGACGATATCGAACTGGACCTGTTCCTGGAGGCACTGAACCGGCGGTTCCACTATGACTTCCGGTCCTATTCGCGGGCGTCGCTGGCGCGGCGCGCGGATCTGGCGCGCGACAGGCTGGGATGCGCGACCCTGTCTCAGGCGCAGGGTCGTCTGCTGCATGAACCCGCAGTGCTGCCTGACGTGATCGACGCCATGACCGTGCAGGTCAGCGAGATATTCCGCGATCCGGGCTATTACCTGGCGCTGCGGCGCGACGTGCTGCCGCATCTGCGGACCTTCCCGTCGCTGAAGGTCTGGGTGGCGGGCTGCGCGGATGGCGAGGAGCTCTATTCCATGGCCATCATGTTCAAGGAGGAGGGGCTGTTCGACCGCACCCTCTTTTATGCGACCGAGATCAACCGCCGCGCGCTGGCCCGGGCCGAGGCCGGGGTGTATGACATCGACCGCCTGTCGGTCTTTTCGCAGAACTATCAAAAGGCGGGCGGGCGCGGATCGCTGTCGGATCACTATACCGCCGCCTATGGTCGCGCGGCCTTCAACCGCGAACTGCGCGCGCGCACCGTCTTTACCGAACACAACCTGGCCACCGACCAGGTCTTTTCCGAAGTGCACCTGATATCGTGCCGCAACGTGCTGATCTATTTCGACAATACGCTGCAGGATCGCACGCTTGGCCTGTTCGCCGAGGCACTGACCCGTGGCGGCTTCCTGGGGCTGGGTTCCCATGAAACGCTGCGTTTTTCCGCCCATGCGGCGGCCTTTTCATCCTTCGACGAACCCGACCGGATCTGGCGCCGCAATGCCGACCAGGAGATGCTGAATGCCCCATAACCCCATCAGATTCCTGATCGTTGACGATGTGCCCGAAAACATCATGGCGCTTGAGGCGCTGTTGCGTCGTGACGGGCTGATCGTGGACCGTGCGCGGTCCGCCAGCGAGGCGCTGGAACTGTTGCTGATGCATGATTATGCCTTGGCCTTTCTGGACGTGCAGATGCCCGGCACCGACGGCTATGAGCTGGCCGAGCTGATGCGATCGACCGAACGCACGCGCGGCGTGCCGATCATCTTCGTCACCGCCGCCGAGATGGACGACGCCCGCCGCTTTCGCGGTTACGAGGCCGGGGCCGTCGACTATATCTTCAAGCCCATCGACCCGGTCGTCCTGAAATCCAAGGCCGAGGTGTTTTTCCGCATCGGCAAGCAGGCCAAGGAACTGGCCCGCCAGCGCGACGAATTGCACAAGATCGCCATGCATCGCGACCGTGCCATGGCGCAGCTGCGCGCGCATGCCGACAATTCGCCGCTGGCTTTCGTGACGCTGGACAGCAGGGGCTGCATCCGCGACTGGTCGCAGGGCGCGGAACGGATGTTCGGTCGTCCGAAAAGCGAAATGGTGGACACCAGGGGCACCGAATGCGGCTGGCTGGACGAGGATGCCGAAAAGCTGCTGGCCGGCTGGCTGCAGACCCCATCCGACAGCGCGCCGCGTTTTTCGGGGGAAATGCAGCTGGACCATGCCGATATCGGCGCCATCAGCTGCGAGGTCTATGGCTCGGTCCTGTCGGACGGGGCGGGCCAGCAGTCGCTGTCGCTGCAGATCCTGGACATCACCGAACGCCGTCAGGCCGAAGAGGTGCGGTCCCTGCTGATCGGAGAGCTGAACCACCGCATCAAGAACACGCTGGCCAACGTCCAGGCCATTGCCCGCCAGAGCCTGCGCCAGTCGGAAAGCCTGGCCCAGTTCGAAACCAGCTTTGGTGGCCGTCTGCAGGCCTTGGCGCGCGCGCATTCGATCCTGTCGGATGCGACATGGGCCAGCGCGCCCCTGGATCAGCTGATCGACGATCAGATCAATTCCGGCACGCTGGACGGCGAACGCCTGCAACGCAACGGCCCGCTGGTGGATCTGGCGCCGGACACCATGCTGCGCCTGGCGCTGACCTTGCATGAACTGGGCACCAATGCCGCCAAATACGGCGCGCTGTCGGTGCCTGGCGGCATGGTGCATCTGGACTGGACCCTGGCCGACGGGCAGCTGGAACTGACCTGGCGCGAAACCGGCGGGCCCAAGGTGACGGCGCCTGCGCGCGACGGTTTCGGCACCACGCTGATCATGGCGGCGGGCGGGGGCGACAATGCCTCGGCCACTGCCGAATGGCATCCCGACGGCGTCATCTGGACCATCCGGCTGAGCGATGGCGTGACACCGCTGAAAATCGCCCATCCCGCGCCCGAAGCCGCGACGGTTCCCGCCGCCGAAGGACCGGTCAGCCTGTCGGACTGCCGTGTCCTGCTGGTCGAGGACGAACCCCTGGTGGCGCTGGACCTGCGATACGAGCTGGAAGATGCCGGCGCGACCGTCGTGGCCATTGCCCGCACCGTCGCCGAGGCATTGGAGAAGATCCGCACCAACCATGTCGACGTCGCGCTGCTGGACGGCAACCTGAAGGGCGAGGCCGTGGATGACGTGGCCGCGCTGCTGACGCGGCGGGGGGTCAGGTTCTGCTTCGTGTCGGGCTATGGGCGCGAACATCTGCCCGAAGGCTATGACCATGCGCCGCTGATCGAAAAGCCCTTCCGGCCCGACATGCTGCGATCGATCCTGACCGGCCTTCTGTCGCGCGATTTCGTGCAGGCCGCGCAATAAGAACGCCGTTCCGGCACAGGCCCGGACGGGGCAAGACTGTTCCACGCGGCGGTCTTGCCCCAAGGGCCATGTTCGGACCGGAACGGTTCGACCAGACGCGACGTTCCCCTGCCTGAAAACCGAATGCCCCCGGCGCGCTTGCACATGATCGCGCTTTCGGGCATCCCGTCGCCCTTCGCATCGGTGAAAAGCAGGACAGTATGAGCGGCACGCCCCCAGACAACGCGGCGATCATCTTCGACAGGCTTGGCAAATCCTTCCCAAAATCCGGCGGCGATCGGGTGATGGCCTTGCAGGACGTGTCGCTGACGGTTCCGACGGGCAGCATCACCGGCATCATCGGCCGGTCGGGTGCGGGCAAATCGACGCTGCTGCGCATGGTGAACGGGCTGGAGCGCCCGACCGAGGGCAGCGTCCGGGTCGATGGCCGCGATGTCGGCAAGGCGAGCGGCGGCGATCTGCGCGCGATCCGCCGCGATGTCGGGATGATCTTTCAGCATTTCAACCTGCTGGCCTCGCGCACGGTCTGGGGCAATGTCGCCCTGCCGCTGGAGATCGCGGGCACGCCTTCGGGCAAGATCAAGGCGCGGGTCGATCAGCTGGTCGACCAGGTGGGCCTGTCGGCGCTGCGCGACCGCTATCCGGCGGAACTGTCGGGCGGGCAGAAACAACGCGTCGGCATCGCCCGCGCGTTGGCCACCAGCCCCAAGGTCCTGCTGTCAGACGAGGCGACCAGCGCGCTGGACCCTGAAACCACGCAGACCGTTTTGGAACTGCTGTCGCAGATCAACCGCGATCTGGGTCTGACCATCCTGCTGATCACCCATGAAATGGCCGTCCTGCGCGACATCGCCAGCCACATGGCGGTGATCGAAGGGGGCCGCATCGTCGAATCCGGCCCGACCTATGACGTCTTTGCCAAGCCGAACCACGGCACCACGCGGTCCTTCCTGTCGGGTGTCACCGGCGCGACCCTGCCGGCCTTCGTCGCGTCCCGCATGACGCTGGACCGCCCCGAAGGCCCCGCCCAGGAGGTGATCCGCGTGACCTTTGCGGGCCGACACGCGACCGACCCGATGCTGGCCATGCTGGCGACCGAGCTGGGCATCGCCGCCAACATCCTGGCCGGCGCCATCGAGGAGATCGGCCCCCATCCCTTCGGCAATCTGCTGCTGTCCATCGACGCCCCGCGTGCCCCCGAGGCTCGCGCCTTTCTTGAACGCCACGGCCTGACGACGGAGGTGCTGGGATATGTCCGCTAACCTGATCCCGATCCTGTGGGAAGCCACGCTGCAGACGATGTACATGGTCGCCATCTCGGCGGTGCTGGGGACGCTTGGGGGGCTGCCGCTGGGGGTGTTCCTGGCAACCTCGCAGCGGGGTGAGCTGCTGTCGGCGCCCTGGATCAACAAGGTGCTGGGCCTGGTGGTGAACGCGGCGCGGTCCGTGCCCTTCATCATCCTGGTGGTGGCGATCATCCCCTTCACGCGGATGATCGTCGGCACCTCGATCGGCACCAATGCGGCCATCGTGCCGCTGACGCTGGCGGCCGTGCCCTTCATCGCCCGCCTGGTCGAAAACGCCATCCGCGAGGTCGAGGCCGGGTTGATCGAGGCCGCCCGCGCGATGGGCGCGACGCCGATGCAGATCATCCGCAAGGTCCTGATCCCCGAGGCGCTGCCCGGCATAACCCTGGGCCTGACCCTGGCCGCCGTCAGCCTGATCGGCTATTCGGCCATGGTCGGGGCCGTGGGCGGGCAGGGCTTGGGCGATCTGGGCATCCGCTATGGCTATCAGCGCTTCATGCCCGACGTGATGCTGGCCGTCGTCATCATCCTGATCGTCATGGTGCAGCTGGTCCAGTCGCTTGGCGAATGGATCGCCGCCCGCGTGGACCGCCGCGCCGCCCGCAATCGCGGCAACTGAGATTTTCGCACAAGAAGAAAGGAACGCCTTTATGTTGCGTCTGACCACATTCGTATCCGCCCTGGCCCTGAGCACCGCCGCCATGGCCGAAGACATCAAGGTCGGTGTCTCGCCCGGCGAACATGCCGAGATCATGGAAGAGGTCGCCAAGGTCGCCGAACCCATGGGCCTGAACATCGACGTGATCGAGTTTTCCGATTACGTCGTCCCGAACCAGGCCCTGGCCGATGGCGATCTGGAGGCCAACAGCTTTCAGCACCGCCCCTATCTGGAAAACCAGATGAAGGATCGCGGCTTCGCGCTGGTCGAGGTGGGCACCACCATCACCACGCCCATGGGCATCTATTCCGACCAGCTGACTTCGGTCGACGATCTGGAGGACGGCGCACAGGTCGCCATTCCGAACGACCCGACCAATGGCGGCCGCGCGCTGCTGCTGCTGCAGGATCTGGGCGTCATCACCCTGGCCGAGGGCACGGGCCTGGTCCCCAGCCCGCTGGACATCCAGGACAACCCCAAGAACCTGAACTTCCTGGAACTGGACGCCGCCCAGCTGCCCCGCGCGCTGGCCGATGCCGATATCGCGATCATCAACACGAACTATGCGCTGGCCTCGGGCCTGTCGCCGCGCAATGACAGCATCGCGATGGAAAAGGCCGACAGCCCCTATGTGAACATCATCGTCGTTCAAGAGGGCCGCCAGGACGAGCCGTGGGTCGAGACCTTGGTCGAGGCTTATCAGAGCGATGAGATCAAGACCTTCATCGACGACAAATACGAAGGCGCTGTCCTGACCTCCTGGTAAGGCCGTCTGGGCCGTCCCGATGGGGCGGCCCTTTTCCTATGCGTCCGGCAGCGCCAGCAGGGCGATCTCTCCGTCCCAATGCCGGCGCAGGGTCTGGCCCGCGTGATGCGCCCGCAGGCCGGTCCGGCAGGCCAGCACCACGCGGCAGCCCGCGGGCGGGGTCAGCTGGGCGATGTCGTCCGGGGGAACGTGGCGGGCATCGGCGCGGAAGGGCGGCGCTTCGGATCGCAGGTCGATCAGCAGGTCGGCTTCGGTGATCTGCGTTTGTCCGATGAAGGGCAGGGGCCGCGCGGGTTCGGGCGCGCCGTCAAAGCGGAAGCCGCCCATCCGCCAGGTCGCGGCATCCAAGCTGACCAGCCGCCCAAGCGGCCGTTCGGGCAGGTCCAGCAGCACCCCCATCGCCATCTGCGCCTGCAGCGCGCCGATCATGCCCACCACCGGCCCCATCACTCCGTTGGTGGCACAGGTCCCGCCGCCCGTCGGCAGGTCGGGAAAGATCGCCCGCAGGCTGGGCGCCGATCCGCAGCACCCCGCGACATAGCCTGACATCGCCAGCGCCGACGCGGCGATCAGCGGCACGCGCGCCGCCCTGCAGGCATCCGACAGGGTCAAGGACACCGCAAAGCTGTCGGCGCAATCCAAGACCAGGTCGGCCTGTGCGATCAGGTCGGGCGCATTGGCGGGGTCCAGCCAATCGGTCTGCGCTTCGATGCGGATATTGGGGTTCATCGCGGCCATGATCCGGGCGGCGACCGTGGCCTTGGGCTGGCCGATGGCATCCATGGGATAGATCGGCTGGCGGTGCAGGTTCGTTTCCTCGATCCGGTCGCCATCGACCAGGGTGATCCGCCCGACACCGGCCCCGGCCAGGTATTGCAGCGCGGGCACGCCCAGGCCCCCCGCGCCGACGATCAGCACATGCGCCTGCGACAGCCGGTCCTGCCCCGCAGCCCCGATCCGGGGCAGGATCATCTGGCGGGCATAGCGGCTCATATCGCCAGCCATTCGCGCATCCGTCCTTCGGGGTCGGCATTCAAAGTGATGTCGGTGACGGCAGAAACCACGTCGGCACCCGCGTCAAAGGCCCCCCTGGCGCGTTCGACGGTGAAACCGCCAATGGCGACCAAGGGGATAGGGCCGATCAGCCGCTTCCATTCGGTGACCCGTCCCAGGCCCTGGGGTTCCCATGCCATCTGTTTCAAAATGGTCGGATAGACCGGCCCAAGGGCAATATAATCGGGCGCGCAGGCCAGTGCGCGATCCAGTTCGGCGTGGTCATGGGTAGAAAGCCCCAATCGCAGCCCCGCGCGCCGGATGGCGGGCAGGTCGGCATCCGCCAGATCCTCCTGCCCCAGATGCAGCCACTCGGCGCCTTCGTCGATGGCGATCTGCCAGTGGTCGTTCACGACCAGCGCGGCCCCGTGCCGCCGGGACAGCACCATCGCGCGGCGGATCTGGTCGCGCAGCTGATCGACGAGCCGGTCCTTGATGCGCAGTTGCGCCAGCCGGACCCCAAGGGGCAGGGCGCGGTCCAGCCAGGCCGCATCGTCGAAGATGGGATAGAATTTCGGCAGCATCACAACCACGCCTTTCCGATCAGCGGGGTCGAGGGTACCCCCATGTCGCGCACCCCCATCGGGTCGGCGCCCGCCGCCATGGCCCCTGCCTGCACGGCCAGCCCAAAGGCCCGTGCCATGGCAACGGGATCGCCCGCCTGCGCCACGGCGCTGTTCAGCAGCACGGCGTCGAACCCCATTTCCAGCGCATCGGCGGCATGGCTGGGCAGGCCCAGACCGGCGTCGATGACCATGGGGATATCGGGAAAGGCCCCGCGCAGGCTGCGCAGCCCGTGGCGGTTGTTCAGCCCCATGCCCGACCCGATGGGCGCACCCCAGGGCATCAGCACGCGACAGCCCGCATCGACCAGGCGGCGGGCCAGCACTTGATCCTCGGTCGTGTAGGGGAAGACGTCGAAGCCTTCGGCACAGAGCGTCTGGGCAGCCTCCAGCAGGCCGAAGGGGTCGGGCTGCAGCGTGTCGGCATGGCCGATCACCTCCAGCTTGATCCAGGTCGTTCCAAAGATCTCGCGCGCCATGCGGGCGGTGGTGATCGCCTCGCGGGCGTTGTGACAGCCGGCGGTGTTGGGCAGGATGCGGACCCCAAGGTCGCGGACCATCTGCCCGAAGGCCTGCCCCTGGCCGCTTTCGCGCCGCAGCGACACCGTCGCCACGCTGGCCCCCGATGCCGCAAAGGCCTGTTGCATCACCTGGGGCGAGGGGTATTGCGCCGTCCCCAGCATCAGCGGGCTGTCCAGCGTCACGCCATAGAAATCACGCATCGCTCATCCTCCCTGCATTGGGGCCAGAACCTCCAGCCGATCGCCGTCCTGCAGGGGCTGCGCGGCGCGGGCGGCGGCGGGCAGGAAATCGCCGTTCAGGGCGGTGGCGACGCGGGCATCGGCCCAGCCCAGTTCGGCCAGCGCATCGGCGACGGTGGCGGCGGCGATGTCGTGGGGGGTGCCGTTCAGCTCAATCTTCATGGATCAGCTCTCCTCGGGTGCCATGGGTCAGGTAATCGGCGGCCTGTCGCGCCAGGGCGGGCGCCATCAGATAGCCGTGGCGGAACAGGCCGTTCAGGTGCAGCACGCGCCTGCGCACCGTCACCCGCGGGATGTTGTCGGGAAAGGCGGGCCGCAGGTCGGTGCCGGTTTCCAGCACCGTGCTTTCGGCAAAGCGCGCGTCCAGCGCATAGGCCGCCGACAGCAGTTCCAGCAGGGCGCGGGCGGTGATGGGGCGGCGTGCCTCGGTCTCGATCTGGGTCGCGCCCAGCATGACGATGCCGTCGCCGCGCGGCACGACGTAAAGCGGGTGGCGCGGATGCAGCAGCCGGACGGGGCGCGACAGGGTGATGTCGGGGGCGTGAAGAACGACCATCTCGCCCCGGACGCCGCGCAGGTCGGGCAGGGTGGCGGCCATGCCGCGCGCGTCGATCACCGGGCCCGTGACATCCTGCGGCTGCGCATCTCCGGTTTCGATGGCGATGCCCCGGTCGTGCAGGGCCGTCACCAGATCGGCAAGCGCCTGCCGGGGGTCCAGATGCGCCTCGGACGGGACATGCAGGGCGTGACGGTGGTCGGCCAGGTCGGGCTCCAGCGCCGCCAGCGCAGCTCCGTCCAGCATCCGGTGCCCCGGCGCGCGGCGGGCAAAGCGCGACAGCTCGGCCCGGTCGCGGTCCAGCGCCAGGACCAGCGTGCCGCGGCGCGTGACCGTGGTGACCTGCGCCCAGTCATCGGCGGCCTGCCCACCCAGGCGGGCGATCAGCGGATCGGCGGTGACGCCTTCGCAGATGGGGGCCAGCATGCCGCCCGCCCACCAGGAACAGCCATGCGGGCCCGGCGCGCCGTTCCGGTCGATGATGCGGGGGTGCCAGCCCCGTTGCGCCAGGTGCCACGCCGCGAACAGCCCGGCCACGCCCGCGCCGATGATGGTGATGTCACGCATGGGGCCAGACCGCGTGAAAGTGATGCACCGGCCCATGGCCCTGTCCGACCGTCAGGCTGTCCGCCGCCGCGATGGCCCCCTGCAGATAGCGGTGCGCCGCGGTAACGGCCTCCTGCAAAGGCCGCCCCTTGGCCAGTTCCGCCGCGACGGCCGCCGACAGGGTGCAGCCGGTGCCATGCGTGTTGCGGGTGGCATGGCGGGGGGCCGACAACCAGCGCGGGCCATCGGGCGTCATCAGCAAGTCGTGGCATTGCGGCCCATGCCCATGCCCGCCCTTCAACAGCACGGCCCGCGCGCCCATTTGCATCAGCGCCAGCGCCTGATCGCGCATCTGGTCGCGGGACCGGGCCGGGGGCGCGCCCGTCAGCCGGGCAGCCTCGGGCAGGTTCGGGGTCAGCAGGGTGGCCCGGGGCAGCAGCAGGGCACGCAACCCGTCGATGGCGTCATCGGCCAGCAGCGTGTCGCCCGATTTCGCCACCATCACAGGGTCCAGAACGACGGGCAGGCCGCGTCCCGCCAGCCCCTCGGCCACGGCGCGGATGGCAGGGCCGTCGCCCAGCATCCCCAGCTTGACCGCGCGAATGTCCAGATCGTCGAAGACGGTCGCGATCTGCGCCGCGATCATGGCGGGGCCTGCGGGCTGGACGCGGGCCACGGTGCGGGTGTTCTGGGCGGTCAGGGCGGTGATGACGCTGGCCCCATAGACGCCAAGCGCGGAAAATGTCTTGAGGTCGGCCTGGATGCCGGCGCCTCCGCCGGAATCGGAACCGGCGATGGTCAGGGCGATGGCGGTCACGTTGCGCTCCTTGTGCGGTCGGGGACAGGACGGCGCAAGGGGGAACAAAGGGCGGGACTGGCCCCGCGATCATCTGCACCGTTCCCTCCGCCGGTATGACCCGGATCAGGTTCGATGGGTTGGCTGACGCCTCTCAGCCCCTGTGACGGGACACCCCAACGGTTTGCAGGAAAAGGCTAGCGCGATGCGGAAAGGCCCGCAAGGGGGGTCATGTCAGCCCCGCCATCTGCAGCGCGATCCCGGCCAGGGCCGCCCCGCCCAGCAGGGTTGCCATGCCCGGCCGCAGCCACAGGGCGGCAACCAGCGTCGCCGCGCACAGCAGCGCCGCCACCGGGTCCAGCGATGTCATGACCGGCAGCCGCAGATGGATCGGCCCCACGTCCCATGCGACGGTCTGCTGCCAGATCAGGTGGATGGCGAACCAGACGGCCAGGTTCAGGATGACGCCCACCACGGCGGCGGTGACGGCGCGCAGGGCGGCCGACAGGCGGGCGCTGCGGCGCAACCCCTCCATGAAGGGGGCGCCGATGAAGATGAAGGCGAAGCAGGGCGCGAAGGTGACCCAGGTCGCCAGCAGCCCGCCCAGCATGGCGGCCAGCAGCGGATGGGCATGGTCCGCGCCATAGGCCGCCATGAAGCCCACGAATTGCAGCACCATGATCAGCGGTCCGGGCGTGGTTTCGGCCATGCCCAGACCGTCCAGCATCTGCGTGGGCTGCAGCCAGCCGTAATGGCCCACGGCCTCCTGCCCGACCCAGGCCAGAACGGCATAGGCGCCCCCGAAGGACAGCACGGCCAGCCGCGAAAAGAAGGTGGCGATATCGGCAAAGACGCTGCCCGGCGCCAGCAGGACCAGCGCCAGGACCGGGACCAGCCACAGCACCAGCGCCCAGATGGCCGCGCGGCGGGCGGCGCGCGCGTCCTGAACGGGCAGGGCAGTGCCGGTGCCGTCCGGGGTCGGGGCTCCCCCCATCAGCGCGCCCGCCAGGGCGGCCAGCGCGATCACCAGCGGAAAAGGTGCGTCCAGCGCGAAGAGCGCCACGAAGGCCGCCCCCGCAATGATGCGCAGCGCCGGCCCCTTCAGCGCCCGCCCCGCAAGCCGGATCACCGCCTGCACCACGATCGCCAGGACCGCTGCCTTCAGCCCGAAGAAGATCCCCGCCACGATGCCCACGTCGCCAAGCGTGACATAGACCACGCTGAGCGCCATGATCGCCACCACGCCCGGCAGGATGAACAGCACCCCCGCGATCAGCGCGCCGCGCACGCCATGCATCAGCCAGCCGATATAGGTGGCCAGCTGCTGCGCCTCGGGGCCGGGCAGCAGCATGCAGAAATTCAGCGCGTGCAGGAAACGGTCCTCGTCGATCCAGCGGCGTTCCTCGACCAGGATGCGGTGCATGACGGCGATCTGGCCGGCGGGCCCGCCAAAGCTGAGCGCGGCGATCCGCGCCCATGTCCTGATGGCATCCTTGATCGGGGGATGGGCTGTGCGGGTCATCTGGAAACCTGTGATCGGGGTCGCGCGCATCAGGGCCGCGCAGCGGGCCCAAGTCAAGGAAAAGGCGGCCAAGAAATCAGTTCAGATCTTCGGTGGACTTTACGGCGCGCGTGGACTAGGAACCCATCTTTGGCTCCGCATGTCCGGGGCGGCGGGTGCAGGGTGGGCCGGTCGCAGCGACGGGGTGCCGCTCATCGGGTGAACGACACCCCCCATTTGGCGAATCAAATGACCGAATTGAACTTCCCCGCACCGCTTCAGGCGGCGCTGGCTTCCAAGGGCTATGAAAGCCTGACCTCCGTGCAATCCGCCGTTCTGGCAGACGAAGCCCAAGGGCGCGACCTGCTGGTTTCGGCACAGACCGGATCGGGCAAGACCGTGGCCTTCGGCCTGGCCATCGGCGCGGACCTGCTGCTGGACGGAGAGCGGCTGGACGGTGATCGTCCGCTGGCCCTGGCCATCGCGCCGACCCGCGAACTGGCCTTGCAGGTGGCGCGCGAACTGGAATGGCTCTATGCCGGGACGGGCGCGCGGATCGCGACCTGCGTCGGCGGCATGGATTACCGCACCGAACGCCGCAACCTGCAGCAGGGCGCCCAGATCGTCGTCGGCACGCCGGGCCGTCTGCGCGACCATATCGACCGGGGCAGCCTGGACCTGGCATCGCTGCGCGCCGCCGTCCTAGACGAGGCCGACGAGATGCTGGACCTGGGTTTCCGCGACGACCTGGAATACATCTTGGCCGCCGCGCCCGCCGAACGCCGCACGCTGATGTTCTCGGCCACGGTGCCGCCCGCCATCGAAAAGCTGGCCCGCGATTTCCAGCGTGACGCCCTGCGCATCGCCGCCATGGGCGAGGCCCGCCAGCACGGCGACATCGCCTATCGCGCCTACAGCGTCACGCCGCGCGACCGCGAACCGGCCATCTTCAACCTGCTGCGGATGCACGAGGCGCAGACCTCGATCGTGTTCTGCAAGACGCGCGCCAACGTGAACCACCTGCTGGCGCGCATGTCGAACCGCGGTTTCAAATGCGTCGCCCTGTCGGGCGAACTGAGCCAGCAGGAACGCACCCATGCCCTGCAGGCGCTGCGCGACGGACGCGCCCGCGTCTGCATCGCGACCGACGTGGCCGCACGCGGCATCGACCTGCCGGGGCTGGAACTGGTGATCCATGCCGATCTGCCGACCAACCCCGAAACCCTGCTGCACCGGTCGGGCCGGACGGGCCGCGCCGGGTCCAAGGGTGTTTCGGCGCTGATCGTGCCGTCGTCGGATTACAAGCGCGCGCAGCGCCTGATGCAGAATGCCAAGGTCGTGGCCGAATGGGCCAAGGCACCTTCGGCAGACGAGGTTCGCGAACGCGACGATAAGCGCATGCTGGAACACGAAGCGCTGCGCGACGCGCCGGGCGAAGACGCGCCCCTGGCCGCCCAGCTGCTGGAGAAGTTCGGCGCCGAACAGGTGGCCGTCGCCTTCCTGCGCATGTGGCGCGAAGGCCGTCCCGCCGCCGAGGAGCTGATGGAGACGCAGGCCCCGCCCGCGCCCATGGCACCGCGTGCGCCGCGCGAATTCGGGCCTTCGGTCTGGTTCACCCTGTCGGTCGGTCATTCGGGCCGCGCCGAGGCGCGCTGGCTGCTGCCCAAGATCTGCGATGCGGGCGGGATCACCCGTGACGGCATCGGCGCGATCCGCGTCAAGCAGGACCTGAGCTATGTCCAGATCGCCCAGGAGGTTGCCGACCGCTTTGGCGATTTCATGGAGATCACCCCCGAGGTGACCATGCGTCGCATGGAAGGCGCGCCCGACCTGGACGCCCCGATCGAACGGGCGCCCCGCGCGCCCCGTTACGATGGCCCGCGCGAAGATCGCCCGGCCCGCGCCAAGCCTGCGCCGCGCCGCAAGGATGACGGGTCCCACCAGGATCGCGTCAAGGCGGCCAAGGGCGGCTGGATTCCCGACGACGCCGGATTGGCCGATCCGCGCACCGAAGGCCCCAAGCCCGCGGTGAAGGCGTGGAAGAAGAAATCCTCGGCCGATGGCGCGGGACCGCGCAAGCCCGGTGGTCCGGCCAAGCCCGCATGGGCCGCCAAGGGCAAGCCGCGCTTTGAAAAGCCGGCCGGCAAGCCGCACCGCAAGGGTGGCAAGCGCCCCGACTGATCAATTGTTCCCTGCCTGATTCCCCGGCGCCTTGCCCCTTCGAGGGGCAGCGCCGGCCCGGGCGGGATCACCGCAAGAATTCGACGCGCCCCAGGCCTGATTGGCCTGTCGGGCGCGTTTTCATCTCGGCATGTAGGCATACAATTCAGTTGCAAGAACGGCGGATGCCCGCTTAACCTGCATCAGCGCTGAACAAGAAGCCGACAACAGGGAGAGCGCCTTTTGCTGGACGACCGACACGGCGAGGCTTTCGTCGCATTTGAGCATGTGCAAAAAAGCTATGACGGACAGGTGCTTGTCGTCAAAGACCTGAACCTCTCCATCGCCAAGGGTGAATTTGTAACGATGCTGGGGCCGTCCGGTTCCGGCAAGACCACCTGCCTGATGATGCTGGCAGGCTTCGAAACCGCCACGCATGGTGAGATCCGCCTGGATGGCAGGCCGATCAACCAGGTGCCGCCCCACAAGCGCGGCATCGGGATGGTGTTCCAGAACTATGCGCTGTTTCCCCACATGACCGTGGGCGAGAACCTGTCCTTCCCGCTGGAAGTGCGCGGCATGGCGCGCGGCGAACGCGAAACCCGCGTCAAGCGGGCCCTGGACATGGTCCAGATGGGCAAGTTCATCAACCGCAGGCCCGCCCAGCTGTCGGGCGGCCAGCAACAGCGGATCGCGCTGGCCCGGGCGCTGGTCTTCGATCCCCAGCTGGTTCTGATGGACGAACCGCTTGGCGCGCTGGACAAGCAGCTGCGCGAACACATGCAGTTCGAGATCAAGCATCTGCACGAACAGCTGGGCATCACCGTGGTCTATGTCACCCATGACCAGGGCGAGGCGCTGACCATGTCGGACCGCGTCGCCGTTTTCAACGACGGGCGCATCCAGCAGCTGGCGGCGCCGGCAGACCTGTATGAACGCCCGCAGAACAGCTTTGTGGCCGGGTTCATCGGTGAAAACAACGCGTTGCCCGGCACGATCGAAAAATTGGACGGCGAAAAGGCCCTGGTGCGTCTGGACGATGGCGGCCTGATCGACGCGACCGCCGTCAACATCCGCGAAAAGGGTCAGCGCACCACGGTCTCGATCCGGCCCGAACGGGTCGAGTTCAAGCCCGAGATGATGCCCCCCGGCGCCCATACCATCGAGGCGCAGGTGATCGAGGTCGTCTATATGGGCGACATCCTGCGCGCCCGGCTGCGGGTGGCGGGATCGGACAATTTCGTCATGAAGATGCGCAACACCATCGGCCAGACCCATCTGCATGCCGGACAGGCCGTGCGCATCGGCTGGCACCCCGAGGATGCCCGCGCCCTGGACCCCGTCTGAGGCGCAGCCAACCCCGGAACCTGCGGCCCGGCGGTATCCGCCCGGCTGCCAGTCCCGCAAGGGACACAAGAAACGGGCAGAAAGCCCGGCATGAATCCACAAGGGAGCTTACCGTGAAAACTACGCTTATCATGTCCACCGCGCTGGCCGGCATCGCATTCGGTGCCACCGCCCAGGAGGTGAACGTCGTATCCTGGGGCGGTGCCTATGAGACCAGCCAGGTCGAGGCCTATAACAAGCCCTTCGCCGAAGAGACCGGCATCAAGGTCAACATGATCGCCGCCGACAACCCGGCCACGCCCCTGCGCGCGCAGGTCGAAGCGGGCAACGTGACCGGCGACGTCTTCGATGTCGAGGTTTCCGACGCGATCCGCCTGTGCGACGAAGGCGCGCTGATGGAGATCGACCCCGCCGACCTGCCCGCAGCACCCGACGGCACACCCGCCGCCGAGGATTTCGTCGATGGCGCGCTGCTGGATTGCGCCGTGGCGAACATCGTCTGGGGCACGGTGATTTCCTACAACACCACCAAGTTCACCGACAACCCGCCCACGACCGCCGCCGATTTCTTCGACACCGAGACCTTCCCCGGCAAGCGCGGCCTGCCCAAGAACCCCAAGCGCACGCTGTACCTGGCGCTGATCGCCGATGGCGTGCCCGCTGCCGAGGTCTATGACGTCCTGGGCACCGATGAAGGCGTCCAGCGCGCCTTCGACAAGCTGGACACCATCAAGGACGAGGTCGTCTGGTGGGAAGCCGGCGCCCAGCCCGTGCAGCTGCTGGCCGATGGCGAGGTCAGCATGACCACCGCCTATAACGGCCGCATCTTCGACGCGATGGTCGGCGAGGGCCAACCCTTCGAGGTGATCTGGGACGGCCAGTACATGGACCTGGACATGTTCGTCATTCCGGTCGACGCGCCGAACCCCGAAAACGCCATGGAATACCTGAAATTCGCCACCGACACGCAGCGGCTGGCCGATCAGGCGCAGTATATCAGCTATGGCCCGGCACGGAAATCCTCGGCCGCGCTGGTCGGGATGTACAAGGACGGCAAGACCGAGATGGCGCCCCACATGCCCACCGCGCCCGAAAACCTTGAAAGCGCCGTGCTGGACGACCCCGAGTTCTGGGCCGACCATGCCGCCGAACTGAGCGAGCGTTTCAACAGCTGGCTCGCCTCTTCCTGATGCCCAATGCCGTCACCCCGCATCCGGGGTGACGGGTCCGAATATCGGGGACGACATGGCGAATACCGCACTTGATCCGCATGCTGCGATCACGACCACCGCATCGGGTGTCGTGGCGCAGCCCTTGACCACCGCAGACGGCAAGCCGCTGGTCCGGGCCCTGGCCCGCAGCCAGTCCCGCGCCCGCCGCAGGGCATTCCTTCTGGTCCTGCCGCTGCTGGCCTTCATCCTGATCACCTTCGTGGTGCCGATCGGCCAGATGCTGCAGCGATCCTTCCACAATGACGGGTTTTCCGCGAACATGCCGAACGTCTCGGCCTGGTTCGCCCAGACCGAGCGTGGGACCCAACCCGACGATGCCGCATGGCAGGCGCTGGCGACCGACCTGCAGGCATCGGCCGAGGCGCGCAATATCGGCGTCGTGGGCACTCGCGTGAATTATGACATGCCGGGGACGCGGTCGCTGTTCACCTCGACAGGACGCAAGGTCCGCGACGGGATCGAGCCGCCTTACCGCGATGCCCTGCTGGCCATCGACGAGGAATGGGCCGACCCGCAGCTGTGGGCGACCATGCGCGAGGTGTCCTCGCCCTATACCGCGAATTTTTATCTGGCATCCGTGGACCGCACCCGCGACGTGAACGGCGACATCCAGCAGGTCGACGAAAACCAGCGCGTCTATGTCATGCTGTTCTGGCGGACCTTCTGGCTGTCGGGGCTGATCACGCTGCTGACCTTCGTGCTGGGCTTTCCCATCGCGCATCTGCTGGCGACCCTGCCGATGCGCAAGTCGAACCTGCTGATGATCCTGGTGCTGCTGCCCTTCTGGACCTCGCTTCTGGTGCGCACGACCAGCTGGATGGTGCTGCTGCAGCAGCAGGGCGTGGTGAACGACCTGTTGGTCTGGATGGGCGTGATCGGCGGTGGGCAGCGGTTACAGATGATCTATAACCAGACGGGCACGATCATCGCGATGACGCATATCCTGCTGCCCTTCATGATCCTGCCGCTCTATTCCGTGATGCGCACGATCATCCCGTCCTATGTCCGGGCCGCGCGCAGCCTTGGCGCGACCAGCTGGACGGCCTTCCGCCGCATCTATTTCCCGCAGACGCTGCCGGGGCTGGGGGCGGGGGCGATGTTGGTCTTCATCCTGGCGGTCGGCTATTACATCACGCCCGCGCTGGTCGGGGGATCGTCGGGACAGCTGATTTCCAACATGATCGCGCAGCACATGACCTCGACCCTGAACTGGTCGATGGCCGCCGCCCTTGCCGCGCTGCTGCTGGGTGCGGTTCTTGTCCTCTACTGGCTCTATGACCGGTTGGTGGGCGTCGACAACCTGAAGCTGGGGTAACCGATATGGCCGTACCATCCTATGCAACCCCGCTGGAGCGGACTTGGCACTACGCCTATCTGGCGATCTGCGCGGCGATCTTCTTCTTCCTGATCGCGCCGATCATCGTGATCATGCCGCTGTCCTTCAACGCCGAGCCCTATTTCACCTTCACCGACAAGATGCGCAGCTTCGACCCCGAGGGTTACAGCCTGCGCTGGTATGACAGCCTGCTGACCTTCGGGATGCAGGCCCCAGACGCGCCACGCGACATGTCGTGGTGGGCGGATGCCTGGGCGAATGCGAAATGGGTCAAGGCGGCGAAGAACTCGATCATCATCGGGGTTTGCGCGACGATCGTGGCAACCACGCTTGGGACGCTGGCAGCCCTGGGCCTGTCGCGTCCCGAAATGCCCTTCCGGCGCACGATCATGGCGATCTTGATCTCGCCCATGATCGTGCCGCTGATCATCACGGCCACGGGGATGTTCTTCTTCTATTCGAACCCCTGCGAGCTGCTGACGATCTTTGGGCTGACCCCGCAATGCGGCAAGCTGGCGGGCAGCTATCTGGGGGTGATCCTGGCCCATGCCACGCTTGGCATTCCCTTCGTCATCATCACCGTGACGGCGACGCTGGTGGGCTTTGACCAATCGCTGAACCGCGCGGCGGCATCACTGGGGGCGAACCCGCGCGTGACCTTCTTCCGGGTCACGATGCCGCTGATCCTGCCGGGCGTCGTGTCGGGGGCGCTTTTTGCCTTCGTCACCTCGTTCGACGAGGTCGTGGCCGTCCTGTTCATCGCCGGTCCCGAACAGCAGACCATCCCGCGTCAGATGTGGAACGGGATCCGCGAACAGATCAGCCCCGCCATCCTGGCGGTGGCGACGCTGCTGGTGATCTTCTCGATCGCGCTGCTGACCACGGTGGAACTGCTGCGCCGCCGGTCGGAACGCGTCCGGGGTCTCAGCCCGCAATGACGGCGCTGGCGATCACGGCAGGATCGCCAGCCACATCCAGATGCTGAGCGTCGACAGGGCGGTGGCGACCAGAACGGTCGACGCCGCCACGCGCTTGGCCGCGCCATAGATGTTGGCGAACAGATAGGCGTTGATCCCCGGCGCCATGGCCGATGTCAGCACCGCCGACCGCATCCCCGCCACGTCCAGTTCGAACAGATGCCCCATGCCGAAGGTGATGGCCGGGTGCAGGATCAGCGAACAGGCACAGCACATCGCGATGGTCGCCATGTCGCCTTCGGGGCGATAGCGGTAAAGAACGCCGCCCAACCCGAACAGCGCGGCAGGCAGCGCGGCCCGCCCGATCATGTCCACCCCGTCCCAGAACCCCGTCGGCAGCACCAGCCCCGCCTGCATCAGCAGGTTCGTGGCCAGCCCCAGCAGGATGCCGATCACCAGCGACGTCCGCAGCACCCCCGACAGCGCCCGCAAGGCGACGCGCCCCACCGACAGGTCGCTGCCGCGGGCGCGGGTGAATTCCATGACCGTGATGCCGAAGGTGTAAAGCAGCGGCGAATGCATCGCGATGATCGCCCAGTTCCCGGCCAACGCGTCGGGGCCATAGGCGCGTTCCGTGATCGGCACCCCCAACAGCAGCGTGTTGGAAAACAGGCAGACAAAGCCGATCACCACGCAATCCATGGGCGGGCGATGGAAGATGAACCGCGCCCCCGCCCATCCCGCAAGGAAGCTGCAGAAGGCGCCCGCATAAAAGGGGATCAGCAGGTGGACGCGAAACTCGGTCCCCAGATCCAGCCGCGCCATCGAGGCGAAAAGCAGCGTCGGCACGGCGAAATTCTGGGCAAAGGACATCAGCCCGTCCACACCCTCGGGGCGGAACCAGCCGCGCCACGACACCAGATAGCCGAAGCCCACGATCAGGAAGACCGGCAGGATGATCGTGAAAAGCGCGCTCATGCAGCGGGGGGCAGGTCGGGGGTATCGGCGGTGGTGGTGATGGTCATCCCGTCAAAGGCGGGGATCACGTGGTCGGGGGTTTCAAGCGCGACCGTGTCATGGTCGATGTCGATATGCATGTTGGTCAGGACGGCATGGGGACTGCGTGCCATCGCGATCCAGTCCAGCGCCTGCTGCAGATGGGCGTGGCTGGGATGGGGCTCGTATCGCAGGGCATCGATGATAAAGACGGGAGCGTCCTCGATCAGGTGCCAGGCGGCCTGCGGGATGTCCGACACGTCGGGCAGATAGACCAGACCGCCGATGCGGAACCCCAATGCGGTGATCTCGCCATGCTGGACGCGGAAGGGGATCATCTGGATCGGGCCGCCGGGGCCGTCGATGGCGATGCGGCCCGCGATCGGGTTCAGCTGGCAGATGGGGGGGTAAAAGCTGCCCTTGGGCGTTTCGAAGACATAGCCAAAGCGCGTCAGCAGCGCCTCGGCGGTGGGTTCGTCGGCCCAGACCGGCAGCATCCGGCGGGCATTGAAGACCAGCTGGCGCAGGTCGTCGATGCCGTGAACATGATCGGCATGGGCATGGGTATAGACGACCCCGTTCAGCGTGCCGACCCCCGCATCCAGCAGCTGCGGCACCAGGTCGGGTCCGGTGTCGATCAGCACCTGCGTGGTGCCGTCCGGCCCGTCGCGTTCCACCAGCAGCGAACAGCGGCGGCGGCGGTTTTTCGGGTTCTGCGGATCGCAGGCCCCCCAACGCCCGCCAAGGCGCGGCACGCCGCCCGACGACCCGCAGCCCAGGATCGTTGCGCGGATCGTCGGGCGGATCATCGGGCGGCCTTCCAGAACAGGCGGTCGAAATTCGCGGTCGTCTGCGCGGCGAAATCGGCATAATCCATCCCGAAGACCTGCGCCCCCACGGCGGCGGTCTTGGCGACATAGGCCGGTTCGTTCCGACGGCCGCGATGGGGCGGGGGTGCCAGATAGGGGCTGTCGGTCTCCACCAGGATGCGGTCGATGGGGGCGGCGGCAAAGATGTCGCGCAGGTCCTGGGACCGCGGGAAGGTCGCGATCCCCGACATCGACAGATAGAAGCCCAGATCCAGCGCGGCCCGGCTCAGTTCGGCGCTGCTGCTGAAGCAATGCATGACGCAGCTGAATGCGCCCGCCTTGTGTTCGCGCGTCAGGATGCGGGCCATGTCGTCATCGGCGTCGCGGGCGTGGATGATCAGGGGCAGGCGGGTTTGGCGCGCGGCCTCGATATGGATCAGCAGGCTTTCCTGCTGGGCGGCGGCGCTTTCGGCGGTGTAGTGGTAATCCAGCCCGGTTTCACCGATGCCCACGAATTTCGGGTGTTGCGCCAGCGCGACCAGGTCGTCGACCTGCGCCATGGGTTCGTCGGCCACGCTCATCGGGTGGGTGCCTGCGGCGTAAAAGACGCCGTCATGCGCCTCGGCCAATGCGCGGACCTGCGGTTCCAGGCGCAGGCGCGTGCAGATGGTGACCATGCGCGACACGCCAGCCGCCTGCGCACGGAAAATCAGGTCGTCATGTTCGCCGTCGAAATCGGGAAAATCCAGATGGCAATGACTGTCCACGATCGGCGGAGGGGCCGCGTCTTGCATAGGTCATCCTTTGGCAGTCGGGGCGGATTGCGCGGGCGGCAATTGCGCCAGTTCCAGAACCATATCCATCACCAGCGCCGCAGGGTCAAGGTTGACCGCCCGCCCGGTGCGGGCGCGGGCCGAGAGGCGGGCCTGCGCTTCGGCCCAGATCCGGGCGGCCAGATCATCGGGCGACAGGCGGGCCATCAGCGCGCCTTCGCCCTTGGCGGCCTGCGGCAGGGGCGCCCCCATCAGACCGGCCCGCGCCAGCCGGACCAGGAAGCGGTCCAGAAGCGTGATTGTCAGATCGAAGGGATCGCCATCGGCCCCGGCCCGACCCGCCGCGCCATCGGCGAATTTCGCCGCCGCCAGCCTGTCCATGCGGGGCAGGGTGGCAAAGAGGTCGATCAGCTGCTGATAGCGTTCCAGCCCGCCCTGTCCGGCCAGTCGCAGCGCCTCGCCCACCGAGCCGTCGGACAGCGCGGCCAGCGCCTCGGCGTCTTCGTCGATGCCCTGGTCGGCCAGGATGCCGCCCATCTGCGCGGGCTTCATCGGCATCAGGCGCAGCGTGCGGCAGCGCGACCGGATGGTGGGCAGCAGGCGCGCCGGCTGATGCGCGATCAGCAGGATCAGCGCGTCCTTGGGCGGCTCCTCCAGCACCTTCAGCAGGGCGTTGGCGGCGGGAATGTTCATGTCGTCGGCCGCGTCGATGATGGCGATGCGGCGCCCGCCCTCGGCGGACGAGAGGTGATAGAAGGACAGCAGCTTGCGGATTTCGTCGACGGTGATCTCGGCGCGCAGGCGGCCGGTCTTGTCGTCCCAGGGGCGGCGGATCAGCTGCAGGCGCGGTTCGGACAGGGCGCTGACGCGGCGCGCCTCGGGGGTGTCGGGATCGGTGCGCATGTCGGGGGACTGCGCGCCCGACAACAACCAGCGCGCGATGGCCCAGGCCAGGGTGGCCTTGCCGACGCCGCGCGGGCCAGTCAGCATCCAGGCATGATGCAGGCGACCGCTGCGCGCGGCCTCGACGAATTCCGTGACGGCGTGATCCTGGCCGACAAGGCGCTGCGTATGGCGCGGATGGGGCGCACCGGGGACGCGGTCCGGTTCGGGGATATCGTCCGGGTCGGTCTTCACAGCGCCGCCATCACGCGGGCCGCGACCTGTTCGGGGCTGCCGGTGCCGTCGATCAGGCGCACGCGGTCAGGGTATTCGGCGGCCAAGGCGCGAAATCCGGCGGCCAGCCGTTCCTGAAACCCCAGCCCCAAGCTCTCGAAGCGGTCCTCCGCGCCGCCGCGGGCCATGCCGCGGGCAAGCCCGGTTTCGGGGGCGATGTCGATGACGAAGGTCCGGTCGGGCTCGGTTCCGATCATCAGGTCATGCAGCCGATCCACCATGGACCGCAGATCACCTCGCGCCGCGCCCTGATAGACGCGGGTGCTGTCGGCGAAGCGGTCGGTGACGACCATCTGGCCGGCGGCCAGGGCGGGCCGGATGCTGCGTTCCAGATGATCGCGGCGGGCCGCGGTGAACAGCAGGCATTCGGTTTCCGGCGACCAGCGTTCGCTCGCGCCTTCGACCAGCAGGCGCCGGATCTCCTCGGCGCCGGGGCTGCCGCCGGGTTCGCGCGTCAACAGGACATCGCGCCCCTGCGCGCGCAGGCCATCGGCCAGAAGCCGGGCCTGCGTGGACTTGCCGCAACCGTCGATGCCTTCGAAGCTGATCAGCATCAGCTGTCGACGGCGCTGATGGCGCGTTGACCCAGCTGCATCACGGCGCCCTTCATGCGGCCCATAAAGCCCGCCTCGGGGACGTCCTGCGTGGCGACCAGCGGGGTGACGGTGTCGCGGGTGCCGGGGATGGTGACGACCAGCTGGCCGACCTGCTGGCCCTTGGTGATGGGGGCGGGAAGGGGGCTGTCATAGACCACCTCGACCTTGACCTGATCCTGGGCACCGGCGGGGACCAGCACGTTGACGCCTTTTTCGGTGGTCAGGCCGACGCTGCCTTCGGTGCCCAGCCAGACCGGGGCATCGACGACTGTTTCGCCCGCCGGAACAAGGCTTTGCATGGTGAACTGTCGAAACGCCCAGTTGACGATGCGCTCGGATTCCTCGGCGCGGGCGCGTTCGGTATCAAGGCCGCTGATGACAAAGATGACGCGGCGGCCATCCTGCACGGCCGATCCGACCAGACCATAGCCGGCCTCTTGCGTATGGCCCGTCTTCAGTCCGTCCGCCCCGATGTTCAGCTTCAGCAGCGGGTTGCGGTTATAGCGGTTCGAAGGGGCGCGATCTTCGTACTGGAATTCGGTCATGCCGAAATATTCGTAATATTCGGGGAATTTCTCGATCAGCAATCGGGCGACCGTGCCCAGATCATGCGTCGTCATGCGATGTTCGGGAGCGGGCCAGCCGTTCGAGTTCTTGAAGGTCGAATTTTCCAGCCCGATCTGCTTGCCGCGTTCGGTCATCTGGCGGGCAAAGGCATCCTCGGTCCCGGCCAGGCCTTCGGCGACCACCACGCAGGCGTCGTTGCCCGACAAGACGATGATGCCCTTGATCAGCTGTTCGACGGTCGGGCGGTCCAGTTCGTTCAGGAACATGGTCGACCCGCCCATCGCCCGCGCGCGGCTGCTGACGGGCAGCTGCGTGTCCATCTGCACGCGCCCTTCGTCCAGCGCCTCGAACAGCATGTAAAGCGTCATCAGCTTGGACATCGAGGCAGGGGGGATCGGCTTGTCGGCGTCCTTTTCCATCAGCACCGTGCCGGTCTGGACGTCATAGACCCATGCCGAGGTGGCATTGGTGTCGAAGGCCTGCGCGGGTGCGGCCAGCGCGATCAGGGCTGCAACCTTGAGAAGAAAAGCGCGCATGTTATGTCCTCTGCCTGTTTGGGCCGATGGTTACATCATGGTCCCCCGACCCGCAACGCGCGCCGCCCGCGATGGGAAAAAATTGATCTGACCTTGGGCAGTCCGTCAGCGGCCCACGGCCTGCCGCCAATGCCTGCGGCAGAGCGAGACATAGGTCTCGTTTCCGCCCACCTGCACCTGCTGGCCCTCGGTGATCGCGCGTCCCTCGCCGTCGCGGCGGATGACCATGGTGGCCTTCTTGCCGCAATGACAGATGGTGCGCACCTCGCGCATGTCGTCGGCCAGGGCCAGCAGGGCCGCCGATCCGGGAAACAGCTCGCCCTGGAAATCGACGCGCAGGCCATAGCACATGACGGGCACGCCCAGATCGTCGGCCACGCGCGCCAGCTGCCAGACCTGGTCGCGGGTCAGGAACTGGGCCTCGTCGATGAAGACGCAGGCGATGCCGGGGATCAGGTCGGACGCCGCCGCGAACAGATCCGTCGTCTCGTCAAAGACCTGCGCCTCATCCGCGATGCCGATGCGGCTGGCGATGCGCGCGGTGCCCGCACGGCTGTCCAGCGCCGCCGTCAGCAACAGCGTCTGCATCCCGCGTTCGCGGTAATTGTAGGACGCCTGCAGCAGCATCGTGCTTTTGCCCGCGTTCATGGTGGAGTAGTTGAAATAGAGCTTGGCCATGCGCCCAGCCCATAGCGCCGTCCCGTGCGGCCATCAAGGTTGCGCGATCATGGCCCGCGTGGCAGAACGCGCAAGGCCGGTCCCGTCCGGCCCCATTCCTTCGACAGTCACTCCTGAAAGGTCAGCCAAGATGCGTGATCCGCTGTTCCGCATGGCCCTGGTGCTGGGCCTTCTGTCCGCCGTCGGTCCCTTTGCCATCGACATGTATCTGCCAGCGCTGCCCGAAGTGGCCCGCGATCTGGACACGTCCGAGGCCGGGGCCGCGCTGACGCTGACGGCCTATTTCCTGGTCTTCGGGCTGGCGCAGATGATCTATGGACCGATGGCCGACGCGATGGGCCGCAAGCGTCCCCTGATGATCGGCGTCGGGATCTTCAGCATTGCCACCATCGCCGCATCGCTGGCCCCGACCCTGGGCTGGCTGATCGCCGCGCGGGCGGTGCAGGGGCTGGGGGCCGCAGCCCTGATGGCCGTGCCCCGCGCGGTGATCCGCGACATGGCGACCGGGCCTGCGGCGGCACGGATGATGGCGGCGATCATGATTGTGATCTCGATCTCGCCCATGCTGGCGCCGCTGACCGGATCGCTGGTCCTGGCCTGGGGCGGCTGGCGCGAGATCTTTGCCGTGCTGGCCGTGGCGGCCATCGCCAGCTTCGGCCTGATCGTCTTCGTCCTGCCCGAAACCCTGCCTGCCGATCGCCGTCAGCCCGTGCGCGTCGGCGTCATGTGGGCCGGTGCGAAACGGCTGCTGACGGATCGCCGCTTCATGGGGCTGACCATGATCGGCGGCTTTGGCATGGCCAGCTTCTTCGTGTTCCTGTCCAGCGCCAGTTTCGTCTATACCCGCCAATACGGGCTGAGCCCGACGGGCTTTTCACTGGCCTTCGCGGCCAATGCGGTGGGCTTCTTCAGCGCCTCGCAATTCGCCGGACGCCTGGCCGAACGCTACGGGATGGAGCGGGTGATCTCGATCGCCATCACCGGTTTTGCGGGCATGGCCGCGCTGACGGTGCTGGTCGTCTGGTCGGGCTTTGACGCGCTGCCGGTGGTGATGGCGGGGCTGTTCCTGTCCTATGCCTTTTTGGGGCTGGTCATGCCGACGGCGATGGTCATGTCGCTGGACCCCCATCCCGATATCGCGGGGCTGGCCTCGTCCATCGGCGGGACGTTCCAGATGCTGACGGGCGGGCTGATGATCGCCCTGACGGGTCCGTTCATGAACAACACCGCATCGACCATGGTGCCGGCCATCGCCCTCTGCGCGGCGCTGGCATGGGCGACGGCGGCCTTGTCGCTGCCGCGCCTGCGGCTGCGTGCGGCAGCATGACAGGCACTGGAACGCCGCAACAAGAAAGGGCCGCAGGATGTTGATCCTGCGGCCCTTTCCTTTTGTTCTTCAGGCGCTTCAGGCCTGACGGCTTTTCGGCGCGCGCGACGGGCGGCGTGCCGGGCGCTTATAGCCGCCATTGTCTGGGCCACCGAACTTGCGGCCGCGCTGAAGGCCGCCTGCGGGGGGCGCACCGAAGGGAACCTCTCCGCCGATGACGGGGATCGCGTTCTTCATCGCCTTTTCGATGGCGCGCAATTCGCCGACCTCGGCCGGGGCACAGAAGGCCACGGCGCGACCGTCGCGACCGGCGCGGGCCGTCCGGCCGATGCGGTGGACATAGTTTTCCGGCACGTTCGGCAGGTCATAGTTATAGACATGCGCGACTTCGGGGATGTCCAGGCCGCGGGCTGCCACGTCGGTGGCGACCAGAACCTTGATCTCTCCCTTGCGGAAGGCCTCCAGCGCGCGTTCACGCTGGCCCTGGCTCTTGTTGCCATGGATCGCGGCGACGGCAAAGCCCCATTTCTCCAGCAGCTTGGACAGCTTTTCGCAGCCATGCTTGGTGCGCCCGAAGACCATCGACAATTCGCCGGTGTGCTTGGACATGTATTCGGCCAGAAGCGTCGCCTTGTCGCCCTGACCGACGAAATGGACGCCCTGTTCGATCTGCTTGGCGGCCTGACCCGGAGGGTTCACGGCGACCTTGACCGGGTTCGTCAGGTAGGTGTCCGACAGTTCCGACATCAGCTTGGGCATCGTTGCCGAGAACATCAGCGTCTGGCGTTCGCGGGGCAGCATCCGCGCGATCTTGCGCAGCGTGTGGATAAAGCCGATGTCCAGCATCTGGTCGGCCTCGTCCAGCACCAGATAGGTGGTGGCTTCCAGGCTGATGGCGCGACGCTCGATCAGGTCCATCAGGCGGCCGGGCGTGGCGATCAGCACGTCGACGCCGCGCGACAGGCGCTCGGTCTGGACGTTGATCGAAGCGCCGCCCACGACGCGGAACGACCGGATCGGCGTGCCTTCGGCATAGGCGTCGATGTTCGTGGCGATCTGGGTGGCCAGTTCGCGGGTCGGCGCCAGGATCAGCGCGCGGCAGGTGCGCGGTTCGGGCTTCTTGCCGTATTTGATCAGGCGGGTCAGCATCGGCAGGCCGAAGGCGGCCGTCTTGCCGGTGCCGGTCTGCGCCAGGCCCAGGACGTCACGGCCTTCGACGATGGCGGGGATGCCCTGTTCCTGGATCGGGGTGGGCGATTTCAGGCCCATCGCGTCGATGTTCGAATTGATGCGGTGGTCGATGCCCATATCCGCAAAGGGGCCGGTGGCCAGCGGATCGCGTGCCGGGGCGCGGCGGCCTTCATTGGCCATGGCTTGGGGCGAAAGGCGCGGGGCCGACTTGCCGCCACGGTTGGGGCGGCGACGGGTGGTGGTCTGTTCCATCAAAAGACTTTCGTGCCCAGCATCCCTCGTATCGGACGCAAAGGCATGGGCCGCGCAAACATGGCGCAGCTTATTGCAGGGGTGCAGGCGTGATACGAGGGTGCCTGCATGCCTCCCCGCGTGAATGGGAAACTGGAATGGGTATCGCCGCCATGACAAGCGGTGCTTGCGACTGCTCACGCGGCAGCGGTCGGCGATGGGGTGCAAATGGGGCAAGTTGCCCCGAAAGTCAAGCGCGGTCTGCGCTGTCCATCCAGATGGTGACGGGGCCGTCATTCAGCAGCGACACCTTCATGTCGGCACCAAAGCGCCCGGTTTCGACCGCGATCCCCTGCGCGCGCAGGCTTTCGGCAAAGCGCAGATACAGGGCCTCGCCCCGTTCGGGTGGGGCGGCCTGCGAAAAGCCGGGACGGTTGCCGCTGCGCAGATCGGCGGCCAGCGTGAACTGGCTGACGACCAGCGCCGATCCGCCGGTCTCGGTCAGGGCGCGGTTCATCCGGCCATCGCCGTCCCGAAAGATCCGCAGCTTGGCGACGCGGGCGGCCATCTTGTCGACGGCGGCGGCGTCATCGCCCTGCATGGCACAAACCAGCAGCAGCAATCCCTCGCCGATCTGGCCGACGATGTCGCCGTCGACCCGGACCGAGGCCTCGGAGACGCGTTGGGCAAGCACTCTCATGTTGTTCTCTCTTCGGGTCGGATCAGGGGGCCAGGAAGATGCCCACGACGACCATCATCAACCCGATGCAGGATGCCGCCAGCGCGCCCATGTTGACGGCCAGCACCTTGCGCATGCGGATGCGCAGGGTTTCGTCGTCCAGGCCCCGTGCCTTGGCCCGTGCGACCGTCCAGATGCACCAGACCAGCGCCGCAAGGCCCGCCACCGTCAATGCGGCACCGGTCCAGATCAGCCAGTCGAAAATCGTCATGTCGCGTCCCCTTGCGTTCACAGCAGCGTCGCGCCGCCCTAGCGGCGATTGCACCCCGCAACAAGACCGCCTAACACATCGTCCAAAAGCTCAGGAAGGAAGAATGACATGTCGGACGATCAAGCCTATGGCGTGGCCGCGGACGAACTGCGCCAGTTCATCGAACAGTTCGAACAGCTGGAAGCCGAAAAGAAGGATATCGCCGAACAGCAGAAGGAAATCATGTCCGAGGCGAAGGCCCGCGGATACGACACCAAGGTGATGAAGAAGATCATCGCCCTGCGCAAACGCGACCGCGACGACATCGCCGAGGAGGAAGCCATCCTGGAGATGTACAAGACCGCCCTGGGCATGGCCTGACGCGACGGGCCGGGGCGTCGTCCCCGGCCGATGCCCGCCTTAGGGCATGATGAATTCGACGCCGGGCAGCACGGCGATTTCCGCGACATCGGCGCGATAGTTGTCGGTCACCTGGTCGACGACCTGCTGCGTCCATCCGGGCAGGTCGATCACCTGGTCCAGCGTTCCGGGCAGGGCATGCTTCTGCAGCACGTCGCCATAGATCTGGCGGCGCTGCGTGACGGAGACCTGGTCCTGGATGCCCATCGCGTCGCGCAGCCGTGCGATGCCGATATCCCCAAGAATTTCATGCATATAGAGCAGACCGCCCGATAGCGGCACGTTGTTGGGAAGGCCGCCGACGATGCGCACGATCTCGGGCCAGATCAGGGGCACGTCCTCGTGGCACCAGATGACCATGCGGCGTCCCCGTGCCGCGCGGACCAGGTTCTGGATGGCCGTGCGCCAGCGCAACTGCAGCGGATGGCAGCCCTGCATCAGGCCTGTGTAATCGCCCCCCGCCACCTGCGGCAGGATATCGGTCAGCAGGGTCGCGGGGTTGCGCAGCGCCAGGTGGAATTCGGCCTCGGCCGAGGGGAACAGCCGCGCCAGCGCCGCCGCCCGCGCACCCATCTGCGGATAAAGGCCGTCCTGGCCCACCGCGCGTCCCGGCGCGCCCATGAAGGTCGGCGTGGACATCACCACCCGCGACGTGTGGTCGCTGTCCAGCATGGCGTCCAGCATGATCTGTTCCATCTCGACGGTGGCGGTGCCGCCGTCCAGCGATTTCAGCGCCTCGTCGAACATGCCGCGGTGGCGGTTCGGGGTCACGACCTCGGTGCCCGCCTTCTGCAGGGCGGATCGGTTGTTCAGCAGCGTCTTGAGCAGCCGGTCCCCGTCAGTGGCGTGAACGCCCATGTGAAAAACCATCTGCATCGCGACTGTCCCGCCTTGTTTTCGCCGCACCTTCGGGCGCGATCCGCATTTGACCGCAGATTACCGCTCTGCCGTGGACAGTCAAACCGCTTTGGCATATCGCGTCCCCCATGACCAGCACCGCCCCCAAACCGGCATCCCGGCGCCGTCACGACACCGCCCTGCGGCAGGGGGGCGGCATGGGCTGGTCCCTGGCCGCGGTCATGGTCGCGGCGCTGGTCCTGATGCCGGTCATGGCGGTGGTCTGGATCGCCGCCAACCCCACCGACAACATCTGGCCGCATTTGCTGTCGACGGTGATGCCGCGCTATTTCGGCAATACGGTCATCCTGGCTGTGGGGACCGGGGCGCTGGCGGCGGCGATGGGCACCGGTTCGGCCTGGCTGGTCAGCATGTATGACTTTCCGGGGCGGCGCTGGCTGCAATGGCTGCTGCTGCTGCCATTGGCGGTGCCCGCCTATATCGGGGCCTATGCGCTGGCGGATTTCCTGGATTATTCCGGCCCGGTGCAGATCGCGCTGCGCGGCTGGTTCGGGTGGGAAACGGCGCGCGATTACTGGTTCCCGCGCATCCGGTCGCTGGAGGCGGCGATCGTGGTGCTTGCCTCGGCGCTGGCGCCCTATGTCTATCTGCTGACCCGCGCCGCGCTGCATGAACAATCCGGCAGTGCCTATGAGGTCGCGCGCGCCTTGGGCACCGGTCCCTGGGGGCTGTTTCGCCGCGTGGGCCTGCCGCTGGCGCGTCCGGCCATCGTCGCGGGTTCGGCCATCGCCATGATGGAGGCCGTGGCCGATTACGGCGTCGTCAGCTATTTCGGCGTTCAGACGCTGAACACCGGCATCTTCACCACCTGGCTGGAACGCCGCAACGCGGGCGGGGCTGCCCAGATCGCCTGCGTCATCCTGCTGATCGTGGTCATCCTGGCGCTGTGGGAACGGTTCGGGCGGCGCAATGCGCGCTATCACCAAAGCGCCCGCCAGCCGCGCCCGATCCAACGTCAGCGGCTGTCATGGGTGGCAGGGCTGGGGGCGATGCTGGCCTGCATCCTGCCCTTCGCGATGGGTTTCCTGCTGCCGGTGGGGGTGATCCTGTCCTATGCGCTGGCCTATCCCGAGGGGTGGGTGTCGCCAGGCCTTGGCAAGGCCGCCTGGCACACGGTCAGCCTGGGCGCGATGGCGGCGCTGCTGACGGTCGCGATGGCGCTGATCATGGTCTATGGCACGCGGCTGTCGGGACGCGCGCTGCCGCGCCTGCTGCAGCCGGTGACCACGGTCGGCTATGCCGCGCCGGGGGCGGTGCTGGCGGTGGGCATCCTGATCCCGCTGGCGGCGCTGGACCACCGGCTGGCCGATGCCTGGCTGGCGCTGGCGGGCACCGATCCGGGGCTGATGCTGACAGGGACGGGGGCGGCGATCGTCTTTGCCTATACGGTGCGCTTCTTCGCCATCGGGCAGGGCGCCATCGACGGGGCCTTCACCCGCGTGTCGCCGTCGCTGCCCATGGCGGCGCGGTCGCTGGGGCGCGACAATGCGGGGGTGCTGCGCGATGTCTTCCTGCCGCTGATGCGCGGATCGGTCGGGGCGGCGCTGCTGCTGGTCTTTGTCGATTGCGTCAAGGAACTGCCCGCCACGCTGCTGCTGCGGCCCTTCAATTACGAAACGCTGGCCACCCGCACCCATGAACGCGCCAGCCTGGAAGACCTGGGCAATGCCGCCCCCGCAGCCTTGGTGGTGATGGCCGTGGGCATCCTGGCGGTGGCCCTGCTGGCGCGCACCAACCTGGGCGGGCGCAAGGATGACTTGCGCAAGCCGTGAACGCGCGATATTTGCGTCTGGTATTGCCGGCTTAGCTCAGTGGTAGAGCGTCTGATTTGTAATCAGGGGGTCGGGGGTTCAAATCCCTCAGCCGGCACCATGAATTTCCGATCAAGGCTTGTAAGGGCGGCACCGATGCGCTATATGGTGCCTTGCTACGTTAAATTCTCTGCATCCTGTCTGCTTCCGGCTTCAGTCTGCTTTGTTAATCTGACCGGCCAAGCCACTGCATACTGCGGGTGGCATAACTGACAGGAGATCTCACGATGGCCAACGGCACCGTGAAATGGTTCAACAGCACCAAAGGCTTCGGCTTCATTCAACCGGAAGGCGGCCGCCAGGACGTTTTCCTTCACATCTCGGCGCTCGAGCGCGCTGGTCTGTCGGCTCCGGCTGATGGCCAGAAGGTGACGTATGAGCTGGAGCGTGGCCGCGACGGTCGCGAATCGGCAACGAACGTTCAGTTCGCCTGATCCATCCTTTGGATGCGATGTTTCGAAGGGCTGCCCATATGGGCGGCCCTTTTTCCGTTCTGGCGTCCCGGCTTGAGGGTCGGGCAAGTTTGGCATAGCACGACCATATGCGAATTCTGTTTCTAGGCGATGTGATGGGCCGCGCGGGCCGTCGGGCGATTTCCGAACGCCTGGCCGGGCTGCGGGCACGGTTGAAGGCCGACCTTGTTGTGGTCAATGCCGAAAATTCCAGCGGAGGGCGCGGGGCGACCGCCGGTCACGCGCAGCTGCTTCTTGATTCGGGCGCCGATTGCCTGACCTTGGGCGATCATGCCTTTGACCAGAAGGACATGATGCCCTTCATCGAAAAGGAACCTCGGATAGTCCGCCCCCTGAATTTCGCGCGCGATGCGCCGGGCAGGGGCGCCGCGATCATCAGCGACGCGCGCGGGCGCAAGGCGCTGATCACGCAGGCGCTGGGACAGGTCTTCATGTCGCGGCCCTATGACGATCCGTTCTCGGCGCTGGATGCGGTGCTGCGGGCGCATCCGCCCGGCGGCATGGTCCAGGCCATCCTGGTCGATATCCACGCCGAGGCCACCAGCGAGAAGATGGCGATGGGCCATTTCTGCGATGGGCGCGCCAGTCTGATCGTGGGCACCCACACCCATGTGCCGACCGCCGATGCGCAGATCCTGCCGCGCGGCACGGCCTATCTGTCGGATGCGGGCATGTGCGGCGATTACGACAGCGTCATCGGCATGGACAAGACCGAGCCGATGCGCCGTTTCATCACCGGCATGCCCCGCGACCGCTTCACCCCCGCCGATGGCGAGGCGACGCTGTCGGGCGTCCTGGTCGAAACGGATGACCGGACCGGCATGGCCAAGGCCATCCAGCCGGTGCGCGACGGCGGGCGGCTGGCCCAGACCCACCCTGCGTGACCCTTTCGCCCGGCCCTCCGACCTTGCGTCGCGGGCCGGGCGCGCCACGGTGAAGACGGCTTGCGGGGCTTTGGTCTTCCGGCGCAATATGCCGCGAATGCGGGGCGCAGCGCCCGCGCCAGGAATGAGTTTTGAATGTTCGGATTTGAATTGACCGGGATGACCGGTGCAGTGGTGACCATCTTCATCATCATTGCCATGCTGACCTTGTTCATCCGAGAGACCTATCCCCCGGAAGTCACCGCGATCCTTGGTGCCGTCACCCTGCTTGGGCTTGGCATTCTGGATGTCAGCCATATATCCGGGGTGCTGTCGAACGCGGCGCCCTGGACCATCGCCTTCATGTTCATCATCGTGGGCGGACTGGTGCGGACCGGGGCGCTGGACTGGATCGGGCAGCGCGCGGCGCGTCATGCCGGGGCGCATCCGATGCTGACCCTGGCATCCGTGTCGATCCTGGTCTGCACCATGTCGGCATTCGTCAACAACACGCCGCTGGTCGTGGTGATGATGCCGATCTTCATGCAGCTGGCCAAGGAAATGGGTAAATCGCCCTCCAAGCTGTTGATCCCGCTGTCCTATCTGTCGATCCTGGGTGGTACGATGACGCTGATCGGCACATCGACCAACCTGCTGGTGGACGGGGTCGCGCGGTCCGCGGGAATGGAACATTTCTCCATCTTCGAGATCACCTGGGTCGGCCTGCCGATGGCGGTCGTGGGGGTCACCTATCTGCTGATCTTCGCCCCCCGCCTGCTGCCCGACCGCGATTCCATGTCGCAGCTGCTGTCGGGCCGCAGCAAGATGAAGTTCTTTACCGAGGTGGCCATTCCCGAAGGATCGGCCCTGATCGGCAAGACGCTGGACGAGGTCGACATCTTTGCCCGCGACAGCGCCCGCGTCATCGACGTGCTGCGCGGCGATGCATCCCTGCGCCGCGACCTGGCCGCCGTCCAGCTGGAGGAGGGCGACCGCGTCGTCCTGCGCACGCCCATGTCCGAGGTCTTGGGCCTGCAGACCCACAAGGACCTGCGCATGGTGGACAAGCTGAGTTCGGTCCAGACCTCGACGGTCGAGGTGCTGATCACGCCGGGCTGCCACATGGTCGGTCGATCGCTGGGGTCGATGCGCCTGCGCCGTCGCTATGGTGTCTATGTCCTGGCCGCGCATCGCAAGAACCAGAATATCGGGCGTCAGCTGGATGATCTGGTCGTGCGCGTGGGCGACACGCTGCTGCTGGAGGGGGCATCGACCGACATCCAGCGGCTGGCCAGCGACATGGACATGGTCGAGGTCAACGCGCCCTCGGACCGTGCCTATCGCCGCCGCCACGCGCCGATCGTGGTCGCCACGCTGGTCGGCGTCGTCGTGCTGTCCGCCTTCGAGGTGGCACCGATCCTGCTCTTGTCCTTCATCGGGGTGGCCGTGGTGCTGGGAACGCGCTGCATCGACGCCGACGAAGCATTGTCCTTTGTCGACGGTCGCCTGATGGCGCTGATCTTCGCCATGCTGGCGGTCGGCGCGGGTCTGGAAAACAGCGGCGCGGTGCAGCTGGTCGTGGACAAGGTCGCGCCCTGGCTGGCGACGCTGCCGCATTGGGCGCTGGTGCTGGCGGTCTATATGCTGGCGACATCCTTGACGGAAACAGTGACGAACAATGCCGTTGCCGTCATCGTCACGCCCTTGGCGATCAGCCTTGGCAATTCGCTGGGCGTCGATCCGCGCCCCCTGGTGGTGGCGGTGATGATGGGGGCCTCGGCCAGTTTCGCAACGCCCATCGGCTATCAGACCAACACGCTGGTCTATGGTCCGGGCGGCTATCGCTTTGCCGATTTCATCAAGGTCGGCCTGCCGTTGAACCTGTTGATGGCGCTGGTGGCGTCCACGCTGATCCCGTTGATCTGGCCGCTGTGACGGCCCTGCCGCAGCGGCCCTTGGGGAACCTTTCGCGGATCGCAATGCTGCCATGCAGCATCGGCGGTTGTGATCCGCGCCCGAAAGGCCGATCTATGAGGGCAAGGGAGGAAACGACCTATTCGCAAGGAGTTTCCACATGGCGACCATCGCAACTGCCGGCCAAAAGACCGCAGCATTTCCGACCAGCGCTCTGCTGGCTCCGTTCCGGGCCATCGGCCGCTTCATGATCACCCTGGCCGAGGCAAGCCCGCAGATGCGCGCGCTGAACCGCCTGAGCCAGCACAGCGACGCGGAACTTGCCGCCAAGGGTCTGACCCGCGAAGGCGAAATCCGCCGCATCCTGGGTGGCGCAGCCGCGCTGTAACCTTTTGCGGTCCGACTGCAGACGCCATGCGCGGCCCCTTCGGGCCGCGTTTCGCGTTTCGTGGGCAGGTCACAGCGGCCAGACGATCAGCAAGAGCGGCACGGACACGGCCATGACGATGATCTCCAACGGCAGCCCCATCCGCCAGTAATCGCCAAAGCGGTAATTGCCCGGCCCCAGGATCAACGTGTTGTTCTGGTGTCCGATCGGCGTCAGGAAGGCGCAGGAGGCCGCGACCGCCACCCCCATCAGGAAGGCGTCGGGCTGAACGCCCAGCTGTTCGGCCAGACGGATGCTGACCGGGGCTGCGATGATGGTCGTGGCGTTGTTGTTCAGGACATCCGACAACATCATCGTGGCCGCCATCAGCAGCACCAGCGCGATCCACGCCGGATAGCCCTGCGTCAGGCTGGCCAGCCCCTGCGCGATCAGCGCCGAGCCGCCCGTCTGGTCCAAGGCCAGCCCCAAGGGGATCATGCTTCCCAACAGCACGATGATCGGCCAGTCGACATGGTCGTAAAGCTCATGCACCGACAGCACCCCGAACAGCACATAGGCGATGATGACGCAGCCAAGCGCGATCGGCATCGTCGTCACCCCGAAGGACGCAGCCGCCACCGCCAGCGCGAACAGTCCAACCGCCGCGCGCATGTGGCGTTCGCGCTGGACCGACAGGCTGCCGCCATCGATGCGCAGCAGGCCGGTGGCGGCCAGCATGTCCTCGATGCGGCTTTCGGGGACCAGCAACAGCAGCATGTCCCCCGATTGCAGCGTCTGGCGCGACAGGTCGCGGCGCAGCGCCAGTCCCTGACGGCGCATCCCGATCAGGACGCTGTCATGGCGGTTCGTCAGCCCAAAGGATTGCACCGACCGGCCCGCGATCCCCGAGGCCCGCGGCACCAGGCATTCGATCAGCTGCTGGCCTTCGGCGTCCTTGCGCGCGCGGGGCTCCATCCGGCCGTCGGGGAACGAGAGATTGTTGGTCGATCTGAATTCGTCCAAGGCCTGCGGGTCGGCGCGCAGGACGATGACGTCACCATCCGCGATCGTCACGTCATCCAGATTGCCCGCGATGTCCTGCCCATGGCGGCGCAAACCGATGATGCGGACATTCGCCTTGGCGGCCTCGGCACGCGCATCGGCGATCAGGCGGGCGGTGGTCAGGCCGGCTTCGGTCACCACCAGCGCCGAGACATAGCGGCGCTGGGGTCCGTCGCCTTCGCTGGGCGCGTCTTCGCGTGCGCCGGGGATCAGGCGCCAGCCGACAAGGCCGATGAAGGCGATCCCCGCCACGGCGACCGCGCCGCCCACGGGAAGGAAATCGAACATCCGGTAAGGCTCGCCCAGCACATCAGCGCGGAATCCCGACACGATCAGGTTGGGGGGCGTGCCGATCAGCGTCAGCATGCCGCCCAGGATCGTCGCGAAGGCCAGCGGCATCAGCGTCAGGCCTGTCTGGCGGTTGGCCTTGCGCGCCGCCTGCAGATCGACGGGCATCAGCATGGCCAGCGCCGCGATATTGTTCATGAACCCGGACAGCAGACCCCCCACGGTGCCAAAGACCAGCACATGGGCCGTGGTGCCCCGCTGACGCGAGGCGATCAGCCGGGCCATGCGCGCCACCGCCCCCGACCGGTTCAGACCGGCCGTCGCGATCAGCACCAGTGCCACGATCAGGGTGGTCGGGTTGCCAAAGCCCGAGAACGCGTCCTCGGACGGGACGATCCCCATCAGGACCGCCGCCATCAGCCCGCCGAAGGCCACGAGGTCGTATCGCCACCGCCCCCACAGCATCAGCGCAATCATCAGGCCCAGAAGGGCGAAAAGCAGGATCTGTTGGGGGGTCATGGATATCCTCGTCTGGGCCGTCATCCCGGCCGTTGCACCGAACGCAAGCAGACCCATTCCGGTTCGTCTTGCGATGCACCCTTCCTGTGGACTAAAAGCCCGCAAGGTTTTCAATTGAATTGTGAAGGGCGACCCGACATGGCAGGTCATTCAAAATGGGCCAACATCCAGCATCGCAAGGGCCGGCAGGACGCTCAGCGTTCGAAGCTGTTTTCGAAGCTGGCCAAGGAAATCACCGTGGCCGCCAAGATGGGCGACCCTGATCCCGACAAGAACCCCCGCCTGCGCATGGCCGTCAAGGAAGCCAAGTCGAAATCCGTCCCCAAGGACGTGATCGACCGGGCCATCAAGAAATCGCAGGCCGGTGAGGGCGACAATTACGACGAGATCCGTTACGAAGGTTACGGCCCGAACGGCATCGCCCTGCTGGTCGAGGCGATGACCGACAACCGCAACCGCACCGCATCCAATGTCCGCAGCTATTTCACCAAGTCGGGCGGCGACATGGGGCAGACGGGTTCGGTCGCGTTCATGTTCGACCGCGTGGGCGAAATCGTTTATCCCGCCAGCGTGGGCGACGCCGATACGGTCATGATGGCCGCCATCGAAGCCGGTGCCGATGACGTGCAAAGCGACGATGAAGGTCACTGGATCTATTGTGCCGACACCGCCCTGAACGAGGTCGCGACCGCGCTGGAGGCGTCCTTGGGCGAATCCGAAACCGCCAAGCTGATCTGGAAGCCGCAGGCCCCGACCGAGATCACCGACGTGGAAACCGCCCAGAAGCTGATGAAGCTGATCGACACGCTGGAAGATGACGACGACGTGCAAAACGTCATCGGCAATTTCGACCTCTCCGAGGATGTCGCGGCCAGCCTGTAAGGCCGGACGCATTCCTGCAGGGCAAAGGGTCGTCGGGCAGCAGGGCTGTTGCCCGGCGATTTTTTCGATGGAGGGCCGATGCTGTCATATCTGGCGGGTCTGGGGACCGGACTGTCCCTGATCCTGGCGATCGGGGCGCAGAACGCCTTCGTGTTGAAGCAGGGCATCCTGCGCCGGCATGTATTGGCCATCTGCCTGTTCTGCGCGATTTCGGACGCGGTGCTGATCATCTTGGGTGTCGCGGGCATGGCCAGCGCCGGCCTGCGCTGGCCCTGGCTGTTTCAGGCGATGCGCTGGGGCGGGGTGGCGTTTCTGGTGATCTACGGGCTGCGCGCCTTCCGGGCCGCCTGGCGCGGGGGTGAGGCGCTGCGCCCCGAAGGCCAGGCCCAGAGCCTGGGCGCCGCCCTGGCGACCATCGCCGCGCTGACATGGCTGAACCCGCATGTCTGGCTGGATACGGTCGTTCTGCTGGGGGCGATCTCGGCGCAGTGGCCGATGCCCGGGGTGTTCGGGGCGGGGGCGGTGACCGGATCGTTCCTGTTCTTCTTTTCGCTGGGCTATGGCGCGCGGTTGCTGGAACCGCTGTTTCGCAGACCCGCCGCCTGGCGCTGGCTGGAATTCGGCGTCGGCTGTGTCATGTGGGCCATCGCGCTGCGGCTGGCGCTGGGCTGACACCGAACGGACTTGCCTTGTCGCGGGAAAGGCGGCAGGTGCAGATCATGCAATCAACGAACACCACATCGCGGGACTTGGTCGGCATCGGCTGGATGCTGGTCACGGGGCTGTGCTTCGTCGCGGTCAACACCATCGTGCGCGGGCTGGACGGTGCGCTGCCTGCGGCGCAGGCGGCCTTCATCCGCTTCGTAATCGGCGTGGTCTTCCTGATCCCTATCGTCTGGCCCGCGCTGAGACGCGGTTTCCCGGCCCCGGTCTGGGGCATGTTCGCGCTGCGCGGGGGGCTGCATGTCGTGGCGGTGGTGGCCTGGTTCTTTGCCATGTCGCGCATCACCATCGCCGAGGTGACGGCCATCGGCTTTCTGAACCCCATCATCGTCACCATCGGTGCGGCCCTGTTCATGGGCGAGAAACTGGCCGCCCGCCGCATCGCCGCCATCGGGGTGGCGTTGTTGGGGGCGCTGATCGTGCTGCGTCCGGGCCTGAGGGAGCTGGATGCGGGGCACATGTCGCAGGTCATGGCTTCGGTCGCGTTCGGATCGTCCTATCTGGTGGCAAAGCGGCTGTCGGAACGGGTGCCGGCATCGGTGGTGGTGGCCATGATGTCGGTGACGGTCGCCATCGGTCTGGCTCCGCTGGCCTGGGCGCAATGGGTGCCGCCGACCTGGGGGCAGGTGGGCTGGCTGGGTCTGGTCGCACTGTTCGCGACGGCGGGGCATTACACGATGACGCGGGCCTTTGCGGCCGCGCCCCTGACGGTCACGCAGCCCGTGACCTTCCTGCAGCTGGTCTGGGCCAGCCTGATCGGGGTTCTGGTCTTTGCCGAACCTCTGGACGCCTGGGTCATCCTGGGCGGCGGGCTGATGATCGGGGCGATCAGCTATATCACCTGGCGCGAGGCCCGTCTGCGGGCGCGCATGAAGACACCCGTCGTGGGAGCCACCAAGGTCTGATTGCGTCCCGCGACGTCCGGGGGTGCTGCGCGCCCCCCGGACCCCCTGCTGTGGGGCCTAGCGATGACCCCAGAGCGGTGCGTGCCGGTTCACGTCCTTGTAGAGCAGATAGCGGAACGGTCCCGGCCCACCCGCATAGCAGGCCTGCGGGCAGAAGGCGCGCAGCCACATGTAGTCGCCGGGGCCGACCTCGACCCAGTCCCGGTTCAGGCGATAGACGGCCTTGCCTTCCAGAACATAAAGCCCGTGTTCCATCACATGGGTTTCGGCGAAGGGGATCGAGCCGCCGGGTTTGAAGGTCACGACCGTGATATGCATGTCGTGGCGCAGATCGGCAGGGTCCATGAAGCGCGTCGTGCCCCATGCGCCATCGGTGTCGGGCATCATCGAGGGCGCCAGATCCTGTTCCTGCACCACGATCGGATCGGGCTTGGACACGCCCGCGGCGGGCTGCCAACGCTTGCGCCACCAATGGAAGCCTGCGGGACCGGCGGTGCGGTTCCAGATCTTCCAGGGCGTGCCAGGCGGCACATAGGCGAAGGCGCCCGGCGTCAGCGGATGGTCGGTGCCGTCGATGGTGATCTGCAGATCGCCGCCGGTGACGAAGATCGCATGCTGGACCTGCGGGTCGTCATCGGGGGTGTCGCTGCCGCCATTCTCGGCCAGTTCGACGATATACTGGCTGAAGGTTTCCGCGAAACCCGTCAGCGGCCGGGCCAGCATCCACATGCGCATGCCGCGCCAGCCGGGCAGATAGCTGGTGACGATGTCGCGCATGACGGTGCGGGGGATGACGGCATAGGCATCGGTGAAGATGGCCGTATCCGTCGTCATCCCGGTCTGGGGCGGCAGGCCCGCGACGGGACCGGCATAGGGGATGCGCTGCGCGGGTTCGGGCGGCAGTTGGGCGACATCGCCGGTGGGTGCGCCCTTGGGGGGGTGGTCGGTCATTTCAGGGCCTCCTTCAGGCGAAGTTCTGCGATGCGGATGACCTGGGCCTCGGCGGTCGCGCGTTCGGTCCGGGTGTCGTTCTGGACGCGGGTCTGCATGGCGGACAGGATCCCCGCCTTGTCATGGTCGCGCACCGCGATGATGAAGGGAAAGCCGTGCTTGGCGACATAGGCGTCGTTCAGCTGCGTGAACTGGGCGCGTTCGGCATCGGTCAGGGCGTCCAGACCCGCGCTGGCCTGTTCGGCGCTGCTGTCGGCGGTCAGGCGGCGGGCCTGCGCCAGCTTTCCGGCCAGATCGGGGTGGGCGGTCAGCACGCCCAGGCGTTCTTCGTCGCTGGCGGCGCGGAAGAATTGCGCCATGCGGCCCGATAGGCCCGTGGGCGTATCATGGACCGCCCCCATCTCGGCGTCCCAGACCCGTTCGGCGACAAAGGGCGAATGTTCATAGACGCCGCCAAAGCGCGCCACGAAATCGTCGCGGGACATTTCGGAAGGGCGGATGCGGGGCTGCCAGGGATGCGTGTCCGCCCAGTGGCGGGCGATGTCGAGGCGGCTGGCGAACCAGACGCCGTCATGGGCGCGGCAGTGCTCCAGGAACTGCCGGATGGCCATGGCGCGGCCCGGACGACCGGCAAGGCGGCAGTGTAACCCGATGGACATCATCTTGGGCGCACCGGCCGCGCCTTCGGCGTAAAGCACGTCGAAGCTGTCGCGCAGATAGTCGAAGAATTCCTGGCCCGTGCCGAACCCCTGGCCGCTGGAAAAGCGCATGTCGTTGGCATCCATCGTATAGGGCACCATCAGCTGCGGCTTGCCGTCATGGACATGCCAATAGGGCAGATCGTCGGCGATGGTATCGGCCAGATAGGCGAAACCGCCTTCCTGACAGCCAAGCGCCACCGTGTTCATCGACGTCCGCCCCTGATAGAAGCCATAAGGCCGTTCGCCGGTCACCTGGCGGTGCAGCTCGACCGCGCGGGCGATGTGATCGGCCTCGACCTCGGCCGGGATGTCGCGATAGTCGATCCATTTCAACCCGTGGGTCGCGATCTCCCATCCGGCGGATTTCATGGCGGCGACCTGTTCGGGGCTGCGTTCCAGCGCGGTGGCGACGCCATAGACGGTGACGGGAATGTCCTTCAGCAGGCGGTGCAGCCGCCAGAAGCCCGAGCGCGCGCCGTAATCATAGATGGATTCCATGTTCCAGTGCCGCTTGCCAGGCCAGGGCTGGGCGCCGATGATTTCCGACAGGAAGGCCTCGGATGCGGCATCGCCGTGTTCGATGCTGTTCTCGCCGCCCTCTTCGTAGTTGACGACGAACTGGACGGCGATCTTCGCGCCGCCGGGCCATTGGGGGTCCGGCGTGGTTTCGCCATATCCTGACAGATCGCGGCTGTAGCGCATGTAGTCCTCCGGGCTTTGGTGTCGCAGCGTCACCAAAGCCCGTTGCGCGCGCGGGAACAAGCGCCGGATGCAGAATTCTGTATCAAGGAAAAGGCAAAGATCGCCGGGGTCTTTCAAATTCGCGTTGAAAGACTTACGGGCATGGGACAATTGCGACCGCCTGACGCAGCCACCAAGCTGCGCCCCAATGGCGGCCGTCAGAGCCGCGCCAGGGGGAAACATGGAACGCTTTTTCAAGCTGTCGCACAAGGGCAGCACCGTCAGGACCGAGGTGATCGCAGGGATCACCACATTCCTGACCATGGCCTATATCATCTTCGTCAATCCCGACATCCTGTCCACGACCGGCATGGACCGCGACGCCGTCTTCGTGGCGACCTGCCTTGCGGCGGCGGTCGGATCGCTGATCATGGGGCTGTGGGCGAATTGGCCCATCGGCATGGCGCCCGGCATGGGGCTGAACGCGTTCTTCGCCTTCACCGTCGTGGGCGTCATGGGCTTTTCCTGGCAGCAGGCCCTGGGGGCGGTCTTCATCAGCGGGATCATCTTCCTGTTCCTGTCGATCACCGGCATCCGCAGCTGGCTGATCGCGGGCATTCCGGCATCCATGCGCAGCGCCATCGCGGCGGGGATCGGGCTGTTCCTGGCGATCATCGCGATGAAATCGTCGGGGCTGATCGTGGCGAACCCCGCGACGCTGCTGGCCTTGGGCGATCTGACGGCGACGGGGACGTTGCTGACCATCGCGGGGTTCTTCATCATCGTGGCGCTGGACGCGCTGAAGGTCACCGGGTCGATCCTGATCGGCATCCTGGTCATCACCGTGGCGGCCATCGCCCTGGGCGTCAGCCAGTTCGGCGGGGTCGTGTCCATGCCGCCTTCGGTCGCGCCGACCTTCCTGCAGCTGGATGTGATGGGGGCGCTGACTTATGGCATCTTCCAGGTCGTGCTGGTCATGGTCCTGGTCGAGGTCTTTGACGCCACCGGCACGCTGATCGGCGTGGCCAAGCGCGCGGGCCTGCTGGATGACGGCCCGACGCAGGACAACCCCAATCTGGGACGCGCGCTGATGGCCGATTCGACCGCGATCACGGCGGGGTCGCTGCTGGGGACGTCGTCGACGACGGCCTATGTCGAAAGCGCCTCGGGCGTGCAGGCGGGCGGACGCACGGGCCTGACGGCGGTGGTCGTGGGCGTGCTGTTCCTGCTGGCGATGTTCTTTGCGCCGTTGGCCGGGTCGGTCCCGGCCTATGCCACGGCGCCGGCGTTGCTTTACGTGGCCACGCTGATGCTGCGCGAACTGGCCGAGATCGACTGGGACGACGTTACCGAGGCCGCGCCTGCGGTGCTGACCGCGATCGCCATGCCCTTCACCTATTCCATCGCCAACGGCCTGGCCTTCGGTTTCATCAGCTATGCGCTGGTCAAGCTGCTGACGGGGCGTGCACGGCAGGTGCATGCGGCGACCTGGGTGATCGCCGCGCTGTTCGTGGTCAAATACGCCTTCTTCGGCGGTCACTGACCATCGGGGCGGGCGCGGTCACTGGGCCGCGCCGCCCATCGCCTCGGTCAGGGATGCAGCTGCGGCCGCGACCACCGCGCCAAGCGTCTTGACATGTTCGGACCCGATGCGATGCGTGGGCCCACTGACCGAGATGCCGGCCATCGCCTCTCCGGACAGGTCAAAGACGGGGGCGGCGATGCAGCGCATGCCGCGGGTCTTTTCCTCGTCATCGAAGGAAAAACCGCGATGACGGATGCGGGCCAGATCGGCCCTGAGTTCGTCGGGGTTGGTCAGGGTCTTGTCGGTGAACCGCTCCAGCCGTCCCGCCGAGGAGAGCGCATCCAGCGTTTCGGGACGCCCGAAGGCCAGCAGCGCCTTGCCGATCCCCGACGCATGCAAGGGCGACCGCGTCCCCGGCGGAAAGAAGGCGCGGATCGTTTCCTGGGTTTCGACCTGGCTGACGAACAGCACATGGTTGCCCTGAAGGATGCCCAGGTTCGCGGTTTCGCCGGTGTGTTCCATCAATGTGCGCAGGATGGGGCGGGCGCGTTCGACGATGCCCGAACGACGCATGAAGGCGGACCCAAGCCGAAAGGTCGCGGGACCGATATTCCAGGCCTGGGTGGTCGGATCGCTTTCCACCATGCCGCGCTGCGCCAAGGTGTGCAGGACGCGGTGCACGGTCGATGGCGGCTGCCCCGCCTGATCGGCGATCTCGCTGAGCGTCAGGCCAGACCGGGATGCCAGCAGGTCCAACAGGTCCAGCGCCCGGTCCAGCGCCTGCACGGTGCCCGGGGCCTCGGGCTGTGATTTCTTGGGGCGGCCCCGGCGGCGGATCGGATCGGCCATTATCTAAGCTCCGTTAAGATTGCATGTCGCGTGGCGCGAAAATCCGCAAGCGGCAGCGGAAAACGCAAGGTGCTGGACTTGCTGCGCTTTTCGCCTTCTTTCACGATGCGGGCGGATTTTCCAGAAAAATGGCGCGACCCGGGGACGAATGCTAGCCTTTTCCTGCGCCGGGGAGGGCGCATCCACAGGTTCCACGTCGGGCCATGCTGCACCGGATGCAGGCAATGGCGGTTTTCGCAGGCGCTTGGGCGTGAAATTCGTTTTCGTGCCCCGCGCCCTTGCGCAAGACTTGGGACGACATGCAGGCAAGGGGGCAATCACATGACTGAAACGACGGGGCACGCCGGGGTCCATCCGGTGGATGAACGCCTGCCGACACCCAAGCTGATCACGCTGGGGTTCCAGCATGTGCTGGTGATGTATGCGGGCGCGATCGCCGTGCCGCTGATCGTGGGGCGTGCCTTGCAGCTGTCGCCCGCCGAGGTGGCCTTCCTGATTTCCGCCGATCTGTTCGTCTGCGGCATCGCCACCCTGATCCAAAGTTTGGGCGCCACCCAGTATTTCGGCATCAAGCTGCCCGTCATGATGGGTGTCACCTTTGCCGCCGTGGGACCCATGGTCGCCATTGCCGCCGGCAACCCCGGCGCGGAGGGCGCGCGTGCGCTTTTCGGCGCCATCATCGCGGCGGGCCTGATCGCCATCCTGCTGGCCCCCGCCATCAGCCGCATGTTGCGGTTTTTCCCGCCGGTGGTGACGGGCACGGTCATCCTGGCCATCGGGATCAGCCTGATGCCCATCGGCATCAACTGGATCTTCGGCCTGCAGGTCGGTCCCACCGCGCCGAAACTGGTCGATCCCGCGCAGGCCGCTTGGCTGGAGCAGGCCATCGCCGCAGGCGGCGTCCCCGAAGGGGTGCGTCTGGCGCCCACGGTGGCGAACCCGCTTTACGCGGCGGGCGGCAATATCGCCATTGCGGCGCTGGTGCTGGCCACGATCCTGCTGGTGTCGCGCCTGGCGACGGGGTTCCTGTCCAACATCGCGGTGCTGATCGGCATCGCGGTGGGGGGCATCGCGGCGGCCATGCTGGGCATGATGCATTTCGACCGCGTGGCCGAGGCGCAGTGGTTCGCCCTGATCACCCCGTTCCATTTCGGCCTGCCCACCTTTGATCCGGTGATGGTCCTGACCATGGTGCTGGTGATGATCGTGGTGATGATCGAATCCACCGGCATGTTCCTGGCCCTGTCCGAGATGTGCGCCCGTCCCGTCACCCAGAAGCAGCTGGCCGCAGGCCTGCGGGCCGACGGGTTGGGGACCATGCTGGGCGGCATCTTCAACACATTTCCCTATACCTCGTTCAGCCAGAATGTCGGGTTGGTGGGTGTCACGGGGGTGCGGTCGCGCTTCGTCTGCGTGGCGGGCGGCATCATCATGATCGTGCTGGGCCTGATCCCCAAGATGGGCGCGCTGGTCGAAAGCCTGCCGACCACGGTCCTGGGCGGCGCGGGGCTGGTGATGTTCGGCATGGTCGCGGCCACGGGCGTGCGCATCCTGTCGCGGGTCGATTTCGCGGGCAACCGGCACAACCTGTTCGTCGTGGCGATCAGCGTGGGCATGGCGATGATCCCGGTGGTGGCCCCCGATTTCAAGCAATGGCTGCCCCACGCGATCCACCCGCTGGTGCATTCGGGCATCCTGCTGGCGGCGATCAGCGCGGTGCTGCTGAACTGGTTCTATAACGGCGCCCCTGCGGCGGATGAGGCGGAGCTGCGCGCCGCGGGCAAGCTGGCCGATCACTGAGGGCCGATTATACACAAAATCTTAAGACTGCCTTGCGGGCGGCCCCTCTCGCGCGCAAGGAAGGATCGGTTATCAACAAACCAAGCATAATCAGCGGAGGATCACGATGCCGGGTTACCTGACCACCCATGTTCTGGACACAGCCCGCGGCCAGCCGGCCCGCGGCATGACGGTGGTCCTGTTCCGCCTGCACCAAGGCGACCGCCAGGAAATCGCGCGGCTGGTCACCAATGATGACGGGCGCACCGACAGCCAGATCCTGCCCCAGGACCAATTTGCCACCGGCAGCTATGAGCTGGAATTCCATGCGGGCGACTGGATGGACGCCACGGGCATCGCCCCGGAAAGCCCGCGCTTTCTGGACGTCATCCCGATCCGTTTCGGCATGTCGCAGCAGGACCATTACCACGTGCCGCTGCTGATCTCTCCCTTCGGCTATTCGACCTACAGGGGCAGCTGAGATGATCCCCGATACCGTCATCTTGTGGGAATGGCTGGCCTTTGCCGTCCGCTGGACCCATGTCATCACCGCGATCGCCTGGATCGGGTCGTCCTTCTACTTCATCGCGCTGGATCTGGGCCTGCAGAAGGCCCCCGGCATGCCGAAAGGCGCCCATGGCGAGGAATGGCAGGTTCATGGCGGCGGCTTCTATCACGTCCAGAAATACCTGGTCGCCCCCGAACGCATGCCCGAGCACCTGACCTGGTTCAAATGGGAAAGCTACTCGACCTGGCTGTCGGGGGCGGCATTGCTGATGGTCACCTATTGGGCGGGGGCGAACCTGTTCCTGATCGATCCGGCCAAGGCCGATCTGGCCATCTGGCAGGCGATCCTGGTGTCGGGCGGATCGCTGGCGATCGGCTGGCTGATCTATGACGGGCTGTGCAAATCGCCCTTGGGCCAGCGTCCGACGGTGCTGATGCTGCTGTTGTTCGCAGCGCTGGTGGTGATGGGCTGGGGCTATGACCAGGTCTTCACGGGGCGCGCGGCACTGCTGCATCTGGGTGCCTTCACCGCCACCATCATGACGGCCAACGTCTTTCTGATCATCATGCCGAACCAGCGCATCGTGGTGGCCGATCTGAAGGCCGGTCGCGCGCCGGACCCGAAATACGGCAAGATCGCCAAGCTGCGGTCCACGCATAACAACTATCTGACGCTGCCGGTCATCTTCCTGATGCTGTCGAACCACTATCCTCTGGCCTTCGCCAGCGAATACAATTGGCTGATCGCGGCGCTGATCTTCCTGATGGGCGTCACCATCCGGCATTTCTTCAACACCATGCATGCCCGCAAAGGGTATCAGTGGTGGACATGGGCGGTGACGACCATGCTGTTCGTGGCCATCATGTGGCTCTCGGCGCTTGGGCTGAACCAGGAAAGCTATGACGAGGCGATGGCCCGCCCCATGACCGCGTCCGAGGAACGCTTTGCCCAGGCCGAGGGCTTTGACGACGTGGCCCAGACCGTGATGGGCCGCTGTTCCATGTGCCATGCCCGCGAACCCGTGTGGGAGGGCATCCACCACGCCCCGCGCGGGCTGTTTCTGGAAACGCCCGCCGACATCGCGCGGGCGGCCCAACAGGTCTATGTCCAGGCCGGCCTGACCGACGCCATGCCCCCCGCCAACATCACCGGGATGGAGGATGACGAGCGTCGCCAGATCATCCGCTGGTTCCGCAAGGTCGGCGCGTTCGGCGTGGCAGGGCTGTGACGATTTTTCCGCTTAACACGGGGCCCGCCGCGCGTTAAATCGTCTGCCATGTTCCGCGCTGTCCGCCTTGTCCTGCTGCTGGGGGTGATCCTTGGGGTGCTGCTGCCGCAATCCACGGCGGCGCTGGCCGATATCGGCGTGATCGACGACCGCGCGGTGGTGATCTGTACCGGCCATGGGCTCGTCGAGGTCTCGCTGGCCGATCCCGCGCAGGGGCATGACGCGACACCGGACCATGACCATGCCTGCCTGCTGGTCCATGCGCTGGTCGGGGCCGTGGCACCTGCCGAGGCGCCGTGGGTCCGGCTGTCGGGCCGTATCCGTCCCAGCCTTGCCGCCGACCTGTGGCAACCCCTGTCGCTGCCCCGTCAAGGTTTCGCACGCGCGCCCCCGCGCGCCTGACAGATCTTTCGTTCATCTGACAATGCGAAACCGCATGGCCATTGCCGTGCAACAGGACGATTCCCATGACTGTCTTTCATCCGGCCGCCCTGTCGGCCCCCGGCGCAGCCTGCGCCCATGCGGTGTCATCATGACCGCCGCCCCCCTGATGGCCGCCAATCGCAGCGCCAAATTTTACCGGGCCGCGTGGCGCTGGCATTTCTATGCCGGGCTGTTCGTCGTGCCGTTCTTCCTGGTGCTGGCCGTGACCGGCATGATGATGCTGTGGATCGCCCATCTGGACGGGCGCGACGGCGAACGCATCCCGGTGACGCCCCAAGGTCAGACGACCAGCCTGAACCTGCAGACGGCGGTGGCCATCGCCTCGGTTCCCGACGGCCAGCCGGTGCAATACGTGGCACCGCGTGCCCCCGGTCTGGCCGCGATCTTTCGCATCGATGGCCCCGATGGCCAGCAGACCGTCGCCGTCGATCCCTATACCGCCCAGGTCGTGACCAGTTTTCCCCGCCAGGCCGGCTGGTACGATCTGGCGGACGGCATCCATTCATCGTTGCTGCTGGGCGTGACGGGGGACCGGATGCTGGAAATCGCGGCCTCGCTTGGGGTCGTGCTGTTGGCCACGGGGCTTTACCTGTGGTGGCCGCGACAGGGGGGGATCGTGCGCGCGATGATCCCGAACCTTGCGGCACGCGGGCGGGCGCTGTGGCGGTCGCTGCATGGCGTCGTAGGGATCTGGATCTCGGTCGTGCTGATGTTCTTTCTGGTGTCCGGACTGGCCTGGTCGGGGGTCTGGGGCGAAAAGCTGACGCAGGCCTGGTCGACCTTTCCCGCCGCCAAATGGGACGCGGTGCCCTTGTCGGATGCCACCCATGGCAGCCGGAATGACGGCCCCAAGCAGGTGGCATGGGCGCTGGAACAGACCCCGTTGCCCGCATCGGGATCGGCGGCGGGGGCCGTCGGCATTGCCGAAGGGCAGCCGGTGACGATCGACAGCGTCGATGCGCTGGCCCGCCACATCGGGTTCGACGGGCGCTATCAGTTGATCCTGCCCAAAGGTGATACGGGTGTCTGGACGCTGACCCGCGATTCCATGAACTCGGACAGCCTGAACCCGACAAGGGATCGCACCGTCCATGTCGATCAATACACGGGCCGCATTCTGGCCGATGTGGGGTTTGCGGATTATTCCTGGGCGGGCAAGGCCATGGCCGTGGGTATTGCGCTGCATATGGGCACCCTTGGCCTCTGGAGCGTGCTGGCCAACACCGCCTTCTGTCTGGCGGTGATCTTTCTGTGCGTGTCCGGGGTGGTTTTGTGGTGGAAGCGGCGCCCGGTGGGCCAATGGCGCCTGGCACCGCCGCCCATGCCCGCCGACATGCCGCTGTGGCGTGGCGCGGTGGTGCTGGCCTGCGTGATCGGCGTGGCATTCCCCATGGCGGGCGTGGCGATGGCGGCGGCCATCGCGATCGACCGACTGATCCTGGCGCGGATCCCGGCCTTCAGACGGGTGTTCGGCTGACTGGCTGAAAGGCCGGTCTTAGCTCCCTGACCGCGAAATCGGCGAACATGCGGACCTTGGGGTCCTGCAGACGCCGATGCGGCGCAAGGCAACCGAACTGGGCGGGCAGGGGCGGCGTGTCGGGCAGCAGGCGCACCAGCTGCCCGTCGCGCAGCGCCTGCGTCACCTCGTATTCGGGGCGGTTGGCGATGCCGTGGCCATCCAGCGCCCAGGATGTCAGCACATCGCCGTCATCCGTGTCGAACCGCCCCGAGACCATCATCTTGCGCGGCCCGTCATCGGTCGTCAGCGTCCAGAAATATTCCGGGCTGCGCGGATAGCGCAGCAACAGGCAGTTATGCCCCGACAGGTCGTCGGGGATCTGCGGCGTGCCATGTTCGGCCAGGTATCGCGGGGACGCGACCAGCACGCGGGGGCAATCGGCGATCTTGCGCCATTTCAGCGCCGAATCCGCCGGTTCGCCCAGGAAGAAGGCCAGATCGATGGCGTCTTCGACGATATTGACGCTGCGGTCCGACAGGCGCAGGCGGAATTCGACGCCGGGATTGTCCTGGCAGAAGGCCGGGATCAGCGGCGCGACCAGCCGGCGTCCCAGGCCCAGGGGGGCGGTCAGGCGGATCACCCCCTGCGGCTTGCCCGAAAAGCTGCTGACCAGCGCCTCGGCCTCGTCCAGGGTTTCGATCACCCGGCGGGCATGGTCATAGAAGGCGCGCCCCACCTCGGTCGTGGTCAGCTTGCGCGTCGTGCGGTTCAGCAGGCGCAGCCCGAAGCGATTTTCAAGATCCTTGATACGATTCGACGCGACGGCCGGGGACAGGCGCAAATCCCTGCCTCCGGCGGTGATGGACCCCAGTTCGACCACGCGGACGAACACCCGCAGGCTTTCCAGATAGGACATGATGGTGGCTGGCTTTCAACGTTTCATGTAAAGTCTTCTACGTCCGGGCCAATTTCGCAATCCCCTTTTCCCGCATAAGCTGCCCGGCAACAGGACCGCCAGGAAGGAACACCATGACCACCCAGCTGCGTTTTCTGCTGAATGACCAGGAAGTCGCCCTGTCGCAGGTCGGCGCATCGGACACGCTGCTGGATCATCTGCGCATCGCCCGCCGCCTGACCGGCACCAAGGAAGGCTGCGCCGAGGGTGATTGCGGCGCCTGCACCGTGCTGCTCGGGCGCCCGACGGCCGCCGGCCTGGTCTATGAGCCGATCAATGCCTGCATCCGGCTGCTGGCGTCCTGCCACGGCTGCCATGTGGTGACGGTCGAACATCTGCAGGGGCCCGATGGCGGGCTGCACCCGGTCCAGGCCGCCATGGTCGAACATCACGGCAGCCAATGCGGCTTTTGCACGCCGGGCATCGTCATGGCGCTTTACGGGCTGTGGATGACCAAACCCGATGCGACGGCCACCGATATCGAGATCGCGCTGCAGGGCAATATCTGCCGCTGCACGGGGTACGAGCCGATTATCACCGCCGCCCTTGCCGCCGGTCGTGCGGGCGGGCAGGCCGCCGATGCGCTGATGCGGGAACGCGATGCCGTGGCCGCGCGGCTGGCCGCGATGCCCCGCGCCCGTGTCGATCTGGACCGCGACGGCGACCGCGCCATCATTCCCGCCGATGTCGACGACCTGGCGCGGGTGCTGATGGACGAACCCAAGGCGACGCTGGTCGCAGGCGCCACGGATGTGGGCCTGTGGGTCACGAAATTCATGCGCGACATCAGCCCCGCCATCTTCATCGGTCACCTGATGAAGTCGGTGCAAGTCGTTGACGAAGAACTGCATATCGGCGCGGGCGTCACCTATTCCGAGGCCGCGCCGCTGATCCGCCAGCACATCCCGGCGGCTTATGATTACTGGCTGCGGATCGGCGGCTGGCAGGTGCGCAACATGGGCACGATCGGGGCGAATATCGCCAACGGGTCGCCCATCGGGGACACGCCGCCGCTGCTGATCGCGCTTGGGGCGCGGATCGTGCTGCGCCGTGGCGATCAGCGCCGTGAACTGCCGCTGCAGGATTTCTTCATCGATTACGGCAAGCAGGACCGCCAGCAGGGCGAGTTCGTCGAGACGGTGATCATCCCGACGCGGCCCGACGCCATCGTCGCCGCCTACAAGGTCAGCAAGCGGCGCGACAGCGACATCACGGCGGTCGCTGCGGGCTTTTGCCTGACGGTGCGGGACGGCATAATCCAGGACGCCCGCGTGGCCTTTGGCGGCATGGCGGCGACCCCCAAGCGCGCAACCCGGGCCGAGGCCGCCCTGCGGGGCCAGCCCATGTCCGAGGCCACGTTCGACGCCGCCGCCCGCGCCGTCGCCGATGACTTCACGCCCATGTCGGACATGCGGGCCAGCGCCGATTATCGCGCCCGCGTGGCGCAGAACCTGTTCCGCCGCTTCTGGCTGGAACAATCCGAACCGGGCCTGCCGGTCCGCCTGACCGAAACGCTGGGGGTTTGACCATGAAAGACGATACCATCCTTCGCGGGCAGGCCCATCGGGACACCGCCCATGACAGCGCCGCCAAGCATGTGACGGGTCGCGCCGAATATACCGACGACCTGAACGAACCGCACGGCCTGGTTCATGCCTATCTGGGCCTGTCGCAATGCGCCCATGGCACGATCACCGCCATGGATTTCAGCGAGACGCTGGCCCATCCCGGCGTCATCGGCGTGCTGACGGCCAAGGACATTCCGGGCATCAACGACGTCTCGGCCAATGGCAAGAAGGACGACCCGATCTTTGCCGAAGAAACCGTCCATTTCTGGGGTCAGCCGGTCTTTGCGGTCATCGCCGAAACCCGCGATCAGGCCCGCCGTGCCGCGCACAAGGCCCAGATCACCTATGACGCCTTGCCCCACGCGCTGGACCCGATCGCCGCGCGCGACGCGGGCAGGGGATACGTCACCGAACCCCTGACCCTACGCCGGGGCGACGCCGATCAGGGCATGGCCGCCGCGCCGCGCCGGATCAGCGGCCGCTTCGCCATCGGCGGACAGGATCACTTTTATCTGGAAGGCCAGATCGCCATGGCCGTGCCGGGCGAAGACGATGACATGACCATCAACGTCTCGACCCAGCACCCGTCCGAGGTGCAGCACATGGTCGCCCATGCCCTGAAGGTGCCCAGCCATTCGGTGATCGTGAACGTGCGCCGCATGGGGGGCGGTTTCGGGGGCAAGGAAACGCAGATGAACCTGTTCGCCTGCGTGGCAGCGATTGCCGCCCGGCGCTGGAAGCGGGCGGTGAAGATCCGCCCCGACCGCGATGACGACATGATCGCCACCGGCAAGCGCCACGATTTCGTGGTCGATTACGAAGTCGGCTTCGACGACACGGGCAAGATCCGTGCCGTTCAGGGCGACTGGTGCGCGCGTTGCGGCTTTTCGTCGGACCTGTCGGGGCCGGTGACGGACCGGGCGCTGTTTCATGCCGACAACGCCTATTTCTATCCCGATGTGCGCGTCAGCAGCCATCCGATGAAGACCAACACGGTCAGCAACACCGCCTTTCGGGGCTTTGGTGGCCCGCAGGGTGTGATCGTGGCCGAACGCATGATCGAGGAGATCGCCTATGCCCTTGGCTGCGACCCGTTGGAGATCCGCCGCGCGAACCTTTATGAAAACGGCCAGCTGACCCCCTATCACCAGGAGGTCAACGACCAGATCCTGCCGCGCATCCTGGACGAACTGGAAGCGGGCAGCGATTACCAGGCGCGGCGTCAGGCTGTGCTGGATTGGAACGCAAAGGGCGGCGTCATCCGCAAGGGCATCGCCATGACGCCGGTCAAGTTCGGGATCAGCTTCACCGCCACCTGGTTCAACCAGGCGGGCGCCCTGGTCCATATCTATTCCGACGGGTCGATCATGCTGAACCACGGCGGCACCGAAATGGGGCAGGGGCTGAATACCAAGGTCGCCCAGGTCGTGGCCGAGGCGTTCCAATGCGACATCGCCCGCGTCAAGATCACCAAGACGACCACGGAAAAGGTGCCCAACACCTCGGCCACGGCGGCGTCGTCGGGGACCGACCTGAACGGGATGGCGGCGCTGGACGCGGCCGACCAGATCAAGGCGCGGCTGGTGGCTTTCGTCGCCGAACGCTGGCAGGTGGCCCCCGATGCGGTGCAGTTCGTGCCGAACCACGTCATGGCGGGCGATACCGCCATCCCCTTCACCGAAGTGATCGCCGCCGCCTATATGGCACGGGTGAACCTGTCGGCTGCGGGTCACTACAAGACGCCCAAGATCCATTGGGACCGGTCGACCGGGCGGGGCAGGCCGTTCTATTACTATGCCTATGGCGCCGCGGTCTCCGAGGTGTCGGTGGACACGCTGACCGGCGAATATGTCATCGACCGGACCGACGTGCTGCATGATGTCGGCCGCAGCCTGAACCCCGCCATCGACAAGGGCCAGGTCGAGGGCGCCTTCGTCCAAGGCGCGGGCTGGCTGACGACCGAAGAGCTGTGGTGGGACGACAAGGGCCGCCTGCGCACCCATGCGCCCTCGACCTACAAGGTGCCCTTGGCCAGCGACCGCCCGCGCGTCTTCAACGTCAAGCTGGTCGCGTGGTCCGAGGCCGCCGAACGCACCATCAAGCGGTCCAAGGCCGTTGGTGAACCGCCCTTCATGCTGGGCATCAGCGTCTTCGAGGCGATCAACATGGCCGTCGCATCCATGGCCGATTACCGCGAACCGGCCCGCCTTGATGCGCCCGCCACGCCCGAACGCGTGCTGATGGCGGTGGACCGCCTGCGCGGATGATCCGCATCCGTGTCATATCGGCCCGCGGATCCACCCCGCGCGATGCCGGGGCCGAGATGTTCGTCGGCCCTGATGGCGTGCAGGGGACCATCGGCGGCGGCCAGCTGGAATACATGGCCATCGACCGGGCACGGGCGATGCTGGCGCAGGGGTTGGACCTGGACCGCATGGACGTCCCCCTTGGGCCGGAAATCGGTCAATGCTGCGGCGGGCGGGTCGTTCTGGAACTGGACCGCCACGGCCCCACGCCGCAGGATCATCCCGACGCGCTGATCTTTGGCGCGGGCCATGTCGGGCGTGCCCTGGCGCTGGCGCTGCAGCCGCTGCCGGTCAATGCCACCCTGATCGACCAGCGACCCGAGGAACTGTCGCTGGCCGCCGCCGGCATTGCCACCCACCTGACCCCGCTGCCCGAAACCCTGATCCGCGACGCGCGGGCCGGCACGGCGGTGATCATCCTGACCCATGATCACGCGCTGGATTTCCTGCTGGCCGTCGAAGCGCTCTCGCGCCCCGATCTGGCCTATGTCGGCATGATCGGCAGCGCGACCAAGCGTGCCCAGTTCACCCGCTTTGCCAAGGGCATCGACACGTCCCGGCTGATCTGCCCCATCGGCGCGGGCCTGTCCCATGACAAGCGCCCCGAGGTCATCGCCGCCTTCACCGCCGCCGAACTGATCGGCAGGCTCACCGCAGTTTCTTCTTTGAAAAAATACCCATGCAACATCTGATCCGGGGCCGCGTCCTCGACTTTCATGCCGATCCCGCCGAAACGCAGGACAACCACCGCTATTGGGCAGACGGGGCGATCATCGTAGAGGGTGGCAAGATCGTCGCTGTCGGCGATCACGCCGATCTGGCACGTCCCGACCTGCCGGAAATGGACCACCGCCCGCACCTGATCCTGCCGGGCTTCATCGACCCGCATATCCATTTCCCGCAGTTGCAGGTGATCGCCAGCTGGGGCGCGCAGCTTCTGGACTGGCTGAACACCTATACCTTCCCCGAAGAGGCGCGCTTCGCCGACGCCGGCCATGCCACCCGGATGGCTGGACTGTTCCTGGACCAGCTGACCGCGCATGGAACGACGACGGCGGTCGCCTTCTGTTCCAGCCACAAGACCAGCGCCGAGGCCCTGTTCAGCGCCGCCCATGACCGCGACATGGCGATGGTCGCGGGCAAGGTGATGATGGATCGCAATGCCCCCGACGCGGTGCTGGACACCGCGCAACAGGGCTATGACGACACCAAGGCATTGATCCGCGACTGGCACGGCAAGGGGCGACAGCGCTATGCGATCACGCCGCGCTTCGCGATCACCTCGACGCCGGAACAGCTGGCCATGACCGGGCAACTGGCTGCGGAACATCCCGATTGCCACGTCCAGACTCATCTGTCCGAAAACCGCGACGAGATCGACTTCACCCTGTCGCTCTATCCCCAGGCGCGGGATTATCTGGATATCTATGAACAGCACGGATTGTTGTCAGACAAGCTGCTGCTGGGTCATTCGATCCACCTGCACCCGCGCGAGATCGCGCGGATGGCCGAAACCGGCAGCCGTGCGATCTTCTGTCCGACCTCGAACCTGTTCCTGGGCTCGGGCCTCTTCGACGAGGCCGGGCTGCGCGGTGCGGGCGTCGTCAGCGGCATCGCGACGGATGTGGGCGGCGGCACCAGTTACTCCATGTTGCAGACCCTGAACGAGGGCTACAAGATCCTGCAGATGCGCGGCCAGAAGCTGCATCCCCTGTCGGCCTTCCACTGGGCGACGCGCGGCAATGCCATGGCCCTTGGCATGGACGACAGCATCGGCACGCTTCGGCCCGGATCGGCCGCTGATCTGGTGGTGCTGGATGCCCGCGCGACGCCTGCGATGGATCTGCGCATGGAACGCGCCCAGACTCTGGCCGAGGAATTGTTCATCCTGCAGATCATGGGCGACGACCGTGCGGTGGCACAGACCTATGTCGCGGGCCGCCCCTGCAAGACGTGATCATATCAGGCTGCCAAAGAAAGGGGATGCATGCGCAAACGGAGGCAATAGCGTGCGCAAGGGCGTCAAGAAAAATCGACGTGGATCGTGGATTCAGGAAAGCAGATGGCTGACCTCGGCACGGGAATAGATTCTCTTGCTGCCGCCTGCCGGCTGTATCCTGTCGGTATCAAGCAACACCTGAAGCTCGCTCCACCCCAGACGCGCTGTAACGCACAGCGTGCGAAACCTGATAAACCGCTCGTGGAATGCCTCACGGTCGGGCGCGTTCATCCGCAGCTGCGACCCACCTCGTGGTCCGCGCATTTGCTGACACGACAAGCCATTGCGACGGACAAAGCTCAGAAGTTCGCTTGGCGGTAGCCCTTGCGAATAGGCAAAGGCATCCAGCGAAATCGCTTCGCCTTCCTGTCCGACATGCCCAAGGTTCACCAGAACCGAAGCAAACCCCGACCGCTGCAGATACCTGCCCACCCGTGCCAACTTCCCAGAGCGAATGTTACTGATGATCTCGGGGAACGTCATGCCCAATCTGACAGATGCTTCTCCCAAGCTGCACCAGTCATGCATCGCGACATAGATCGGCTCGGCACCAATCAGCAAATCATCGATCAGGTCCTGCGCGGCCCAGACGTTCCAACTCACACCGTCAACGCGCTCGAACAGACCTGCGTCTCGCGCCTGGGCAAACTGGTGCGGTGTCAGCGACATGGCCTGCAGGAAGTCCGTTTCGATGAGGCCTTGTGGGAACGCTGCCCGCGCCTCGGCGAGATCAATGAGCGTCCATCCTGACGGAGAAACCTCATTGGCCTTGGTCAGCGCCTGAACATCGGCCTCCGATATTTGCATCAATCAAGCGAGTGCCGACAGCGATATGCTCTCACGGCGCAGCACCGGTTCGCCCAGCACCTCATCGCCGGGCGCAAGCGGCCAGGTTTTAAGTATGTGCTGCCTCAGAATGCTCTGGAAGGGCCGCAACTCCTTAGGACAAAGATCCGCGGCAAGCAGGTCATGAAGACCACCGAAGATCTTGCGTGGCCCTTCCTCGGGTCGGCCCATCAAATGCTGCAGATCAGCCAGCGCGACACGCAGGGCCTCCTCGCCACCCGTGCAAAGCCGAAACCCGACATCAGCCGGCCACCATTGCTCATCGTCGCGAAGTGCACGCCACTTCGGCACCGTGGTCGCAATCGCGGCCCGGCCCAGCTCTAAGCAGAACTGCGCGGAAGCATGAAGATCGAACTGATCCAGCCAATGATCGAAGGCTGTGTTGCCTTCAAGCCGATCCAGCCACCATAGATCGAACTTGGAAGGATCGCGTGGCTCAGGGCGTCCCTCGGGGGCCAGATCAAGGTCCGGCAGGCGTCTGGTGACGTCGTGCCGATCAAGTTTGTCCTGAATCGTCCACAACGTAACCAGCGGGCGGTTATGCTCCGGGCAGATCGTGACAAAGGGCAGCGGCCATATCCCACGCAGTCCAGGTTGGCCTTTTAGGCAATCGAGGCACCCGCGCACCTTCCTGCCGCCGACGCGGGCGGCCGGAAAGCAATTACCTGCGAACCATACCTGCCCATCGCTGGTCCTGGGCGTGCCCCGACGAAGCTCGGCGACCGGAACACCGGAAAGCTCCGCCAGCTGTGAAACAGCGGCACCTTCACCAGCGATCAGACTGTTTATCCCAATACCCATGTCGCGCAGGAACTCGCGCATAGGAACGTGGTTCACCTCCGCCAGGCGTGATGCCAAGGACATCGCCGTTTCACCAGGTATGGGATGAATGGAAAGAGGAAGCCGAGCCATCCATCCCAGATACCCATTCCTGCCGCCACCCGCCACCTCTCACATTTGAAGGCGGTCGACCCCGCACGACATCATGGCCCGATAAGGCACGGCATGCGCCGACAAACTATGCTGCATTGGGCGGGAAGCGACCTCATGGCGGCGCGGCAGTCCAGCGGGCTCAGCACTCAGAAGCAGCAATTCAACGTCAGCGTAGGCTCACTTGCGCCTGATCCAACGCGAAGGGCGGGGATCTGCCTGACGGGGGCGCGACAGAACAGGCTACAGAAGCAATGTGGAGCGGTCATTCGATCTCCGCTCGGTTATTGGTTCGCTGACTGACATCCGGGGGCGGAAAAGCGGCCCAAATGCTGCGGTCCTACAACCGCGGCACTTGGGGACGCCGTTCATATCCGACGTGGTCGGAGCCCGATTCACCGTTGAGGACGCGGACTTTCGCGAATCTCGATCGAAGCTCGCCCTATTAGCGCGAGGTAGGTAGCAATCTTTCAACTAACCATCTACTAGTCAGTAATAAGAGTCCTGCCTGGCAGCAAGAAAGCGTCTAAGCTGACTTGGAAAAGTTATCCTAACCTACCAATGCGGTGGTATAGCCTAGTGGCAGTTACGAAAATCAGGCCCAAAGCAAACCTTAAGATGAAACGTATGCGGATTGAGGGAAAATTATGACCAACGAAACTTTGCGCCAATCGCTCGACAGCTTGCAGAGCAAGGCTCGTGAGCGAACTGTCAAAACTCAGAACATTGAATATGACCTTGAGACCCTTATTAAAAGAATTGATAAAAAAACCATCAGACTTGATCCTGACTATCAGCGGAGGCATAGGTGGCCTGCAGAAATCTCATCTCGACTTATTGAAAGTTTGCTTCTGAACATTCCAATCCCAACTATTTATATCTCTCAAGACGTGGCCTGCCCCTATCGGGTGGTCCGGTTTCAATCTTAGTGCATTACGTGTCTTGTCGCTACAGCTGGGGTGGCCGGCGAAGCGGCTCCGGATGGCGAAG
>NZ_JPKW01000006.1:0-192706 GCF_001887735.1 Paracoccus sp. SM22M-07 | reverse complement strand
CTTCGCCATCCGGAGCCGCTTCGCCGGCCACCCCAGCTGTAGCGACAAGACACGTAATGCACTAAGATTGAAACCGGACCACCCGATAGGGGCAGGCCAGTTGAAGGGTTGGATCCAGTTAAGCTCGAAGAGTTGCGGATCGAGACGAAGGACCTAGCTGCAATCGACGGGTATCCGAACGTCGCTCGAAAACTGTACGAGTTTGGCCATTACCGCCTGAACGAGTCCAACTTTGATTACATCTTCGGCTCCATCCTCGGAGAAGAAACCGGTTCTGCCCTGCGTAAGCGGCATTACTCGAAGGTTCGAAATTCCGGAGCTGAACCTCTCCTCGACCGAGTAGAGAATGATTTCGAAGCGTATTTCTTGAATGTATTGATTGAAATGGCCGATGACGATGCGGAGGAGATTGACGCAATTCTGGCTGTGATGTCCCACGATACGCTTGACGCCGCCGAGATAGAAACCTTTGTCCGACGCCAGACGAAACTTTTGCCGACTCTCGAAAATGTACCCGAGCGTTATCAGGCCTTGGTGTTCCGCAATAATCGTATCGTTCCGACCTGGTCTAATTGTCTTGATTTCATTCGGTCGGCGACTTTCGAGCACGCCGCTCTTATCGCTTTCCTTGCCAATGACGAGGTCCGAGCAGGACTTCTTGAAACTCCGCTTCGGGGAGATAAGGAAGCGCAACCTCTCCGTCAATTTCTGATCAACGCAGACGATCTTGAAGATGAGGTATATCGGGAATATATCAAAGCACTACCTAATGAATCCAAAAAGTTCCCCGAAGTTATAGGTGCCCGCAAGCGCCAGATACTCATCGATGAGCGTCGTGTCACGTTCGATGTCCAGAATTTGTCTGCACTCAATGGCGAGGTCGATCTCCAAACGACATTCGTCGCCCGGAACATCTCTTTCTATCTTCGTGACCCCAGTACTTTCTCGGTCGACGACAACTTCCGCGAGCGCTTGCTCACCACCGACATATCTGACAGCGAGAAGCGAGAGATCATCGATTTGATGGACTTGAGCACTCTTTCCAGCCTTCCCGAGCGTGCCGGTATCATCGGGCCAATCTTGTTGCGGACAAATGTCGCGCTGCCGTCACTCACGCCTGATGTTGTCAAGGCAATTATCGTGAACTCAAAGCCAGTCGGCACACAGATCCGGCTGCTAAATCTCCTTCAGGAAAAGCTCGATAAGAACGAGGTTCGCGAGGTTTTGGGGCAGTTGCCGGATCCATACGCAAAAATCCAGACAGGATATACAAGTCCGACGCTCAGGAGGACGAAAGAAAATAGCGAACTCGTCACGTGGTTGGATGAGCGCGATATCATCTCTTCGGTAGGAACGCCGTTCTGGTCGAACGAAATCAAAGTAAATCTGTATCGGTCCTAAGGTGATCACCAAAGTCATTTGAAAATGCTGCGCCACGTGTCGACCGTCCGCTTCGAGAAAGAAACGCGGCGACGTGGGTGGGCTTCCGAACGGCAGCAAAGGGCCGTGTGCGCCGATCACGGGCTGCCGCGCCCTCGCGCCGCGGATATGCGCGGCTGATCGACGTGAAGAGCCCACAGCCGCCGATCACGATGAGAGTCAATCTAAGAGGGTTCGCCCATTTGAATGGTAGTCCCGGTAATGCTGAAGGCGGGAAGCCAATGACCCAACATGAAGCTCTAGCTTGTGCCCATCTGGATCCAGGAAATAAAGCGACGCGCCCTCTGAACGATTTTCCTTCCAGATCGGTGCGGCTGTCCGGACCCGTGCCGCCAGAGCCTCGAAGTGGAATGACGCAACATCTAGGGCGAGATGAGTGTAGTCATCCCGCCTTGCATGCTTGGCGTTCGGGTCTAATGAAATGCACAGCCATAGCGCGCCTGCTTCTAGATAAGCCCCGTCATTCCAAATGGCGCGCAGCCGGAAGCCTAGGGTGTCGTGGTAGAAGGATACTGATCGGTCCAAGTCCGCTACGGCCAGTGTTACATGGTTTAGGCCGGCCACGCGTGGTTCGGACATAGCACCCCCTAGCAGCCCTCGACGCAAGATGTTCAGACATCTGACACGGATAAAGGTTGGCCTACAATGCTCCGACCGCTTGAAGGCAGCTTTGTCCCGCATAGCAGACTGTGACCCGACGATCTCGCTGCGCCAAGCACGAACGTCCGGTCTAGAGACGCGGCAAAGTAGCGCCCGACACGGGCCGACCGGCCGCTATGGGCCGAGTGCGCTGGTCAGGGGCTGCCCTGGGCCGTTGCCGGCACCAAGGCCGGCAAATCGACGTTAAAAGCCCTTACCAGCCGTTCGTGGCTCATAGGATGCCCGGTGCGCGTCTCTAGATTGGACGTTCGTGCTCGGCGCGGTGCAATAGGCCCGGCAAAGTCTGGTCTATGGGATGTTCCGAACCGTTGCAGCCGCACAGTCTGAGCAGGTGATCGAAGGGGTTTTGGAAGGACCGGACGTCCTCCGAATACCTATTAGCAGTCTTGTTCAACTTCGAAAGGCTAGAGGATTTTTGCATAAGTTCTCCCCTAGATGTCGCACATGCTAGCGCTCTTGTCACGCTGCAGCGTAGGCTCCATTTTATGCCGTGTGGCGGCCTATCATTGCCTCCGCGCCTGATGCTGCAGAGCCGATCCGTGACGGTCCGCGTATGTGGACTGGCCTACATGGCAAGCGGACCCTAAAAGCCGATGCTGTCCTTTCTGGCCGGAATGAGAGACGCCTCGGAGCAATGAAAATCGGAGCAGATATAATGCGTATCGTTGTCGTTGGAGCCAATGGGTCGGTTGGTCAGGAAATAGTAACCCAAGCGCTTGCCGCCGGCCACAACGTCGTGGGCGCCGTCCGCCGTCCTGAAACTCTCTCACACATTAAGGGGGTCGAAGTCGCGAAGATCGACCTTTCCAACCCTGAAACGCTTACAATTGCTATGCAGGGTGCGGATGCAGTGATCTCTGCACTTGGACACGGCGGACTGGGCTCCTCGATGAAGTTTACCACACTTTATAGTGACGCCACTCGCGCGATCCGCCAAGCGATGCGCCAGACAGGGGTTAAGCGAATCATGGTCCTGTCCTCGGGCGGGACGGTCGACAACCCCAATGCCCCGGCATTCTACTCTAAGTTTCTCAGACGGTTGCTGATTAACACCTATACCGACATGGCCCGAATGGAGGCGATCCTTGAAGAATCCGGCGATCTGGACTGGACCGTCGTCCGCTTGACCTATCTTCTTAAAGGACCTTCCAAACCATTCCTGGTTGAGGAGGGGAAGCTAAGTCGCGGAAACTTTAAGATTCACACGTGCGACGCAGCTCGCTTTGTGGTGGGTGAGCTGAATGAACGCAAATGGATTAAAGCCCACCCAGTCTTAGGCTACGAGAAGGGGGCAGAGCCCCGCAATGCTGAAGGCATATCGGAGAATTCATAGCCCAAGGAAAGTTGCGGGGCGCACTTTTTACTCGCGCGCCGCAAATCTCGACGGTTTGTAGGGTCAGGACTTCGGTAACGGGGTCGTCTCAGTCAAGCAGTTTCACGCATGCGCCGTTGTCCGCAGAGCAGTGGTTTCAAGTTTGGTATGATCGTCGCAAGTCTGGCACAGCCACCTTCGCCTGATATTTCCTGGGTGCATGCTTCGGTCCGTGGTCGGCGCGCAGGCTGCAGACATTATGCTGGTTCAATACATGTCCGATGTGCCCATCTCATTGGCTTGCCCGATATGGTTCGGCAACAGTCACGACCAGGGCATCATCGGAACTGCGTCCCATGGAGACCTCGAAGGCCTGCGGTCATGCAGGCAACGGTGGAGCGCTTGGTCGATCAGGTGGCATGCGAAACCCACGGCCGCTTTGTCCCGCATCAACGACATTACCTGGTCAAACTTGCTGCGGCAGGCACGAACGTCCGGTCTGGGGATGCTGCAAGGCAGCGCCCGGCGGTCGCTGTCTGGCGGCTTAGGGCCGCTAGTGCCAACTATGTATTGTGGACGCTTGCATTTAGCTCCACACCACAGGCCATGGGTTCGAGACAGAAGACACGCCGCCGGAGCGACTTGCAGAAACTTCTAGGTGCTTTGGCCATCGTTGCCGCGATCATGGCAATCGGCGATAGAAACCCGCAACTCAGCGACGCCTTAAAAGATCAGCTGCGGGACATTCTTCAGAGTGAACAAGTGCGCGATCAGGTGGCAGGTCTAGCCCATGTCATCGACGGCGACACGCTGCACATTGGCGGCACGCGGATCCGGATGTTCGGCATCGATGCCCCAGAGGGGCGGCAAACTTGTGCACGAGACCGATCGAACTGGGACTGCGGGAAGGCATCTACCGATGCGCTGGTGGACACGATCAACCAGCGAGAGGTCCGCTGCGAGGAACGTGACACCGACCGCTATGGCCGAGTGGTCGCAGAATGCTGGACCGGAAAGCGAAACCTGAATGCCTGGATGGTGGCGCAGGGCTGGGCCGTGGCCTATCGTCAGTATGGCGGAGACATCTATGACGCCGAGGAGCAGTCCGCGAAAAATGAAAAGCGGGGGGTCTGGAGCAGTAGGTTCGACATGCCATGGGACTGGCGCCGACGTGCCAAGGGCACACACTGAGAAAACGACGAGGTTATCTAATCGGTAACACTCGCGTGATAATCGAAGCCGAGAGGCTTTGGAGAATACCGTGTTGCGTAATGACTGGTGTGATGTGTGTGGCAACGAGATGACCCTGATTGGGAGTCATCGGCTTGGATGCATCTCCTGCTATGCCACCACTGGCCCGGACTGGACGGCACGCTGGTTGTCTGACTGCGCGGCCGCTGAAGATACCGGCACCAATGTCGTGGTCATAGCAGAATGGCTGGATCAAAGAGCTTCCTCTGCCGCCGCGACTAACTTCCCGTAAAATCAAACTTGACCGAGCGCAAACAACGCCACTGCGCAGTACCGTCCGATGGCCAGCATTGCTTAGCCAACGTTTTGGTCTGCAGGAATTCATTGAGCTAGCTATCTCGACGACCAAGGCCGATGGGTGAAAACGGGAACATACTTCGGGAGTTTCTTCGGGAGTCTATGGGATAATACGGATCCCATAGGCCAAAGTTGGCCATTTGTTCCCTATCCGCCAGCGTATGCTATTCTTCGACACCGTCGGCCAACTAATTATAGAAACAAGCTTTTTTGAAATTTATGCTGGAGCGGGTGAAGGGAATCGAACCCTCGTCGTAAGCTTGGGAAGCTTCTGCTCTACCATTGAGCTACACCCGCCTTGACCTTCCGGTAACCCAAGCGAGCGGTGTCGTCAAGCATCACGGATCAGCGCAAACCCATCTCGGCCAGGGCAGCGGCGATCGAGGGCGGCAATGCTTCCTCGGCCTGCCGACCTTTCGGCAGATCCTCAGGGGCATCTTCGGGCTTGAGATAGCGCCAACCCTGAAACGCCCGGCGCGGGATCGCCGCCACACGCACCAGATCGCGGTCCAGAACCAGACCGCAGCGTTTGATACCGTCCTGGCCGATCACCTCGTCCAGCGACAAGATGCGTTGACGCGCCAACATCACGCCCTTGAACACCCAGAAGATCGAGCCGCCATCCAGCAACTCGGCCTCGCGCTTGGGCCACATGCGGGTCACGTGCATTGCCGGCGCCTTGCCGAAACGCTGCTTTTGCCATGCGGCCAGATCATCGGGCCCTTCGGCACCGACGCACAATTTCATCAGATGAAGTTTCGCGTCCATAGCGCCCCAATTAATCGCTGCGCCGGTCCAACTCAAGGGACCTTGGTCGGCATCAGACCTGCGTGGAACGCAGATGTCCCGACACGGCGCAAGGATGCGCCCCATGAAAAAGGGCCGCATCACGATGCAGCCCTTTCCATTCGTCTCAGAGGTGACGGATCACAGCTGGTCCAGCGCCTCGACGGCCTTTTCCAGTTCTTCCTTGGTCACGGTCTTGGTCGAGGTGTCGGCCTTTTCCGCGATGTGATCAACGACCTTGTCTTCGAAGATCGGCGCACGCAGCTGCTGCTGGGCGGCCTGGTTTTGCTGGATGAACTCGAAGAAGGCACGTTCCTGGCCCGGATACTGACGGGCGGCCTGCATGACGGCCTGGGTCATTTCCTGGTCGTTCACGGTGATTTCAGCCTTCTGGCCGATTTCGGCCAGCAGCAGGCCAAGGCGGACGCGACGCTCTGCCAAGGACTTGTGCTCTTCGGTGGTCTCGATTTCGCCGTGGTTGTGATCGTGAACCTCGGGGTTCTCCTCGTGCCACAGCTGATGCGCGATCTGCGAGGCTTCCGCTTCCACCAGCGAGGCCGGCAGGTCGAACTTGACCTTCTCGTCCAGCTGGTCCAGCAGGCCGCGCTTCATCACGGCGCGTGCGGCACCGGCATATTCGGCTTCCAGACGCTCGGCGATCTGCTTCTTCAGACCGTCCAGGTCCTCGGCGCCGAATTTCTTGGCCAGTTCGTCATCGATCTTGGCATCGACCGGAGCCTTGACGGCCTTGATCTTGCACTCGAAGGTCGCGTCCTTGCCGGCCAGGTGGGCTGCGCCGTACTCCTCGGGGAACTTGACTTCGACCTTGACGTCTTCATCGACCTTCACGCCGACCAGCTGATCCTCGAAACCGGGGATGAAGCTGTTCGAGCCCAGGACCAGCGGGTAATCCTCGGCCGCGCCGCCTTCGAAAGCCTCGCCGTCGACAAAGCCCTTGAAGTCGATCGTCACCTGATCGCCGCTTTTGGCCTTGGTGTTCTTCTTGCGGTCCTCGAACGCCTGCGAGGATTTCGCCAGGTTCTCCAGCGCCTCGTTCACGGCGGCTTCCTCGGCCGGAACGCTCAGCTTTTCCAGCTTCAGGCTGGACAGGTCGACCTCGGGGATCTCGGGCAGGTTTTCATAGGTGACGTTGACGACGACGTCATCGCCCTCTTTCCACTGCTCGCCGTTTTCCATCTCGACCTTGGGCTGGACCGCCGGGCGGTCGCCCGAGGTTTCCAGGTGATCGCGCAGGGCGCCGTCGATGGCTTCCTGCATGGCGTCGCCCAGGACACGGGGGCCGAACTGCTTCTTCAGCATGGCCATCGGGACCTTGCCCTTGCGGAAGCCCTTCAGTTCGACTTCGGGCTGCGCTTCTTTCAGCTTCGCATCGACAGCGGCGGCCAGTTCGGCGGCGGGCAGCGTGAACTGGTACCCACGCTTCAGGCCGTCGTTCAGGGTTTCCTTGACGTTCATCATCGTCCTCATAGCAAGAAGGGCCACCGATAAGGCGGCCGGAAAATTTCGCCTGTTCTAATCTTCGTGCCCTTCGCCTGCAAGCAGATAGCGGTGACGCTGGAACATCCGCCCCCTGCCGGTCTATGTTGCGACCGAAACGACCGCCACAGGAACGATGCACATGACCCAGACTGACATGCCCGAGCCGCGCCTGACATCCCTTGCCCATGGCGGCGGCTGCGGTTGCAAGATCGCGCCCGGCGTCCTGTCGGGCCTGTTGCGGGGCAGTGCCGCCCTGCCCGTCCCGCCCGAACTGCTGGTCGGGATCGAGACCTCGGACGACGCGGCGGTCTATCAGCTGAACGACCATCAGGCGCTGGTCGCCACGACCGATTTCTTCATGCCGGTGGTGGATGATCCCTTCCATTTCGGCCAGATCGCCGCGACGAACGCCATCAGCGACGTCTATGCGATGGGCGCGACGCCGATTTTGGCGCTGGCAGTGGTCGGCATGCCGATCAACACCATCTCTCACGAAACCATCGCGCGGGTCTTGGATGGCGGTGCCGATATCTGCCGCCAGGCTGGCATTCCCATCGCCGGGGGCCATACCATCGATTCGGTCGAACCCATCTATGGGCTGGTGGCGCTTGGTCTGATCGACCCCGCGAAACTCAAGCGGAATGCCGACGCGCAAACCGGCGATCTGCTGGTCATGGGCAAGCCCCTTGGCGTCGGCGTGATGTCCGCGGCGCTGAAGAAGGGCCAGCTGGACGATGCGGGTTATGCCCGGATGATCCAGGTGACCACGCAACTGAACCGTCCCGGTCCCGACCTGGCCGCGATCGCGGGCGTTCATGCGATGACCGACGTGACGGGTTTCGGCCTTGGCGGTCATGCGCTGGAAATGGCGCGCGGATCGGGGCGCGATCTGAATATCGACTGGCGCGCTGTTCCCAAGCTGGCCGGCATCCAGGCGATGATCGAGGCCGGGCATGTGACCGGCGCATCCGGCCGCAACTGGGCCAGCTATGGCGAGGGCGTGGCGCTGCCCGCGGGGTTTGACGACGGGGCGCGTGCCCTGCTGACCGATCCGCAGACCAGCGGGGGCCTGCTGGTCGCCTGCACCCCCGAAGCGCTGGATCAGGTCAGGGCGTGCTTTGCAAAGCACGGGTTCGACGATGCCACCGTCATCGGCAAGGTCGGCGAAGCCACCGCGAACCCGCGTGTCGTCATCGTCTAGAACCGAAGGCCGAAATCGAACGAGGCCCCCTCGCCGCCGAAACCAAAGCTGGCCGCGCCAAAGCTGATCCCGATCAGCGACCCGGCCAGCACCTGCGCGGGCGTGTGTTCGCCCGCATGCACCCGGCTTGCCGCCGTCAGCCCCGCCGCGCCATAGGCCACGGCGCCCAGCCCCGGATCATCGAAACACTTGCCGGCCAGGTCGGCTGCGCCGAACCCCGCCGCTGCCGAATGGCCTGATGGAAACCCGCGCCCTAGCCCCGATGGGCGCGTGCCCAGGTCGCTGCCGTCGAAAACCGCCTTCAGTCCCAGCACGATGACGGCCTGCGCGGCACCGCGAATGGCGAAATCCTCGAAGCGGCCCTGATCGGCGGCGCAGACCGCCGCCGCCAGCGGCAGCCCGTATTTCATCGTGGTTCCGAAATCTTCGAAAGGATCGGCGGCGGCCGGCGCGGCCAGGAATGCCGCGGCGGCGATGACGGCAGGACGCATCATTCAGCGCTGCAGGCTTTGCAGATAATCTGCCAGCGCGACCACCCGCGCCGGTGTCGCGACCGGATTGCCAGAGCCGTCATCGAACATCACGACCGGCCCGTCACGCAATTCCTCGAAGATGGGCATATGGGCCTCGCTGCGGCCCATGGTGTTTCCGATCAGCTGCCCCATGACGCGGGCCTTGGGAAAGACGCCCTCATTCTGCCGCGACAGCAGTGTCAGATCAGGCGGAGGCGGCATCATTCCGACCGCCGCAGGTCCGTTGCCGCGTCCCTCGGGACCGTGGCAGGCCACGCAGTTTTCGGCGTAATCCGCGGCGGCCCCCGCAACCCGCGCCTGTGGCGTGCATGCCGCCACCACCAGGGCTGCGCCCAAGCCCCCAGCCAAAGCCAACCAAGCCGTCCGCATCCTGCCCCCGCGTCGTTATGTTTCCTTGGGCCAAGGATGCAACGCCGGGCGTGCCCATGCAATGGCGATCAGCTGCGCGCCAGCCGGACCACCCGATCCATCCGCGCGGCCAGCGCGTGGTTATGCGTGGCGATCAGCGCCGACAGACCGGTTTCGCGCACCAGCGACATCAGCACGTCGAACACCCTGTCCGAGGTTTCGGGATCCAGGTTGCCCGTCGGTTCGTCCGCCAACAACAGCGACGGCCCGTTGGCCAGGGCCCGGCAAAAGGCCACGCGCTGTTGTTCCCCACCCGACATCTGCGCCGGGCGATGGGTCGCGCGATGGTTCAGACCAACATGGCCCAGCAGCATGTCCGCCCGCGCCGCCGCATCGCGTGCGGTCACGCCATTAGCCAGCTGTGGCAGGATGATGTTTTCGGCGGCGCTGAATTCGGGCAGCAGGTGGTGGAACTGATAGATGAAGCCCAGTTCCTGCCGCCGCGCCTCGGTCCGGTCCCGATCGGGCAACCCGGTCATGTCCCGCCCGTTCAACAGCACACGCCCCGTATCGGGCGTGTCCAGCAGCCCCGCGATATGCAGCAGCGTCGATTTCCCCGCCCCCGACGGGGCCACCAGCGCCACGACCTCGCCGCGCGCGACGGACAGGTCCAGCCGGTCCAGAACCGCCACGGGCGCAGGCCCGGTCTTGTCATAGGTCTTGCCGACGGCTTCCAGCTTCAACACGTCATTCATAGCGCAGCGCCTCGACCGGGTTCATGCGCGCCGCACGACGCGCCGGGAAGATGGTGACGATGAAGGACAGGGTCAGCGACAGGCCCACGGCCCGCAGGATGTCCCAGGCCCGCAGATCGGCCGGCAGGCGATAGATGCCGCGCACCTCGGGCTGCCAGGCGCCGCCATTCGTCAGGGCGTTCAGCGCCGCCATGATGTTGTCGACGTTCAGCGCCAGAACCACCCCCAGGATCACCCCGGCCATGGTGCCGATGATGCCGGTGAAGGCCCCGCACAGGAAGAAGATGCGCAGCACCGACCCCTCGGTCAGGCCCATCGTGCGCAGGATGCCGATATCGCGGCCCTTGTTCTTGACCAGCATGATCAGCCCGCTGGTGATGTTCATCGAGGCGATCAGGACCAGCACCGACAGGATGACGAACATGACGTCATCCTCCATGTCCAGCGCCGACAGGAAGGACCCCGACGCGTCACGCCAGCTCCAGACCTGCGCGCCCTCGCCCATGGCCCGCATCAGCGGCAGCGCCCATTCGTCCACCCGCTCGGGGTCGTCGACAAAAACCTCGATCTCGTCGGCGACGCCCTCGCGGTTGAAATAACTCTGCGCCTCGGCGATGGGCATGTAGATGCGCGTCCGGTCGATGTCATAGCGCCCGGCGCTGAAGATGAAGGTGACCTCATAGGCACTGACCCGTGGCGTGGTGCCAAAGGCGGTTCGCGCCCCCTCCGGCGCGATCAGCCGGATCCGGTCGCCCAGCCCCACGTTCAGTTCCCGCGCGATGCCCTGACCGATGGCGATGCCCTGGTCAAAATTCGCCAGATCGCCCTGCGACGTCGCCGGATCGACGATCCGGGGCGTGGCCGCCAGATCATCGACCGAGACGCCAAACACCTCGGCCACGTTGGCGCTGTCATTGGCCGATGCCATGACCTGCCCCTTGACGATGGCCGCGGTCCGCGTGACGCCGGGAACCTGCGCCAGCCGCGCGGCGGCATCCTGGTAATTCTCGACCTTGCCCGGCACCACATAGACGTCGTCGGTATATTCGTTGGTGATCTGCGTGGGCGCCATATAGACGGTCGTGTGGGCATTCGCGCCCAGGATCGTGTCCACGAATTCGGCCCGGAACCCGGCGCGCACGGCCAGCGTGGCGATCAGCGCCATCACCCCCAGGGCGATGCCGATCAGGCTGATCCAGGTCATGACGCTGACCCCGCCCTCGGCCCGGCGCGCGCGCAGGTAGCGCCACGCGATCATGAATTCGAAACGGGAAAACGGTCTGGGGCTGGACATGATCTGGGCCTGCTGGAAATCCGCGCAGACCCTGACCCCGCGGCCGTCAAAGATCAACCCGACAATGGCGTGAGTGTTCTGTCATCCCGCAAATACCCAGCTTGCGACGGCTGATCCCAGGTGTCACATATCGGCGCATGGCAAAGAACTCGTCTGCATTCACCTGCACCGCCTGCGGCGCCGCCCACAAGAAATGGGCCGGACGCTGCGATGCCTGCGGCGCATGGAACACCATCATCGAAGAGGCCCCCCTGTCCCAAGGCCCCGGTCGCGGCCTGGGCGCCCACAAGGGGCGTGCGGTTCCCTTGTCGGGGCTGTCGACCACCGAACCGCCACCCCCGCGCAGCCTTTCGGGGATGGACGAACTGGACCGCGTGCTGGGCGGCGGCCTTGTCCCCGGATCGGCATTGCTGGTCGGCGGCGATCCGGGCATCGGCAAATCGACGCTGCTGCTGCAGGCGGCGGCCGCCTTTTCGATGCGCGGCCTCAACGCCATCTATTTCAGCGGCGAGGAAGCCAGTGCGCAGGTCCGCATGCGCGCCGTTCGTTTGGGACTGGCCGAGGCCCCGATGCGTCTTGGCGCCGAAACCAACCTGCGCGACATCCTGACGACACTGGACGCGGAACGCCCCGACGTCGTGGTGATCGATTCCATCCAGACGCTGTGGTCCGACACGGTCGAGGCCGCACCCGGCAGCGTGGCGCAGGTCCGCGCCGCCGCCCATGAGCTGGTGACCTTCGCCAAGCGGCGCGGCGTGGCCGTGATCCTGGTCGGCCACGTCACCAAGGAAGGCCAGATCGCCGGACCACGCGTCGTCGAACACATGGTCGATACCGTCATCTACTTCGAGGGCGAGCGCGGCCACCAGTTCCGCATCCTGCGCAGCGTCAAGAACCGCTTTGGCCCGTCGGGCGAAATCGGCGTCTTCGAGATGACCGGCGCGGGCCTGGCCGAGGTCACGAACCCCTCGGCGCTGTTCCTGTCCGAACGCGGCCAGCCCATCGCCGGCAGCGCGGTCTTTGCGGGCATCGAAGGCACCCGCCCCGTCCTGACCGAGATCCAGGCCCTGGTCGCCCCATCCACCCTGGCCAGCCCGCGCCGCACGGTGGTGGGGTTGGACAGCGGCCGCGTCAGCACCATCCTGGCCGTCCTCGAGGCGCGCTGCGGCATTCCCTTCGCGGGCCTCGACGTCTTCCTGAACGTGGCGGGCGGCATGAAGGTCGTCGAACCCGCCGCCGACCTGGCCATCGCCGGTGCGCTGCTTTCCGCGCGCGAGGACAATCCCCTGCCCCCCGAGGCCGTGCTTTTTGGCGAAATCAGCCTGTCGGGCGCGCTGCGTCCCGTGGCCCAAGCCGAAAACAGGTTGAAAGAAGCGCGGAAACTTGGTTTTTCACAAGCGATTTTGCCGGAGGGCCAGAAGGTCGAGGCCGGCGACGACAAGAAGGGCGGGACGGCGCTGCGGCGCGTCACCGACCTGACGGGATTTGTGGGTGACATTTTCGGCGCCGGCTGAAGCACCTGTAATACATGAACAACCGGCGCATGAGGCAGGTCTATGGACGGATTTACGATCATCGATGCGGTGGTGGCAGGTGTCATCATCCTCTCGGCAATTCTGGCGTGGTCGCGCGGCTTCGTCCGCGAATCGCTGGCCATCCTGGGATGGATCGCCGCCGCCGTGCTGGCCTTCCTGTTCGCGCCCACCGTCCGCCCGATGATCGCCCAGATCCCCGTTCTTGACCGTTTCATGGGCGATAGTTGCGAACTGGCCACGATCGCGGCCTTTGCGGTCGTCTTCGCGCTGGCGCTGGTGGTCTTCTCGATCATCACGCCATTGTTTTCATCGGTCGTGCAGCGTTCGGCCGTGGGCGGCATCGACCAGGGGATCGGCTTCCTCTTCGGCGTGGCGCGCGGCGTCCTGTTGGTGGCCATCGCCTTCATCGTCTACGACCGCGTGATGACCAGCCAGACCGTTCCGATGGTTGAAAATTCCCGCTCGGCGCAGGTCTTCGAACGCATGCGAACCCAGATGGACGAACAGATCCCCGCCGATGCGCCGGGCTGGATCGTCAACCGTTACGAACAGATGGTCATGGCCTGCACCTCCAGCGGAGAGACCGTCAGCCCGGCTGCAACCAACTGAGGCATCGCGCCCCGTTTGCGACAGCCTGATGACGAAAAAGCGCCCCCGCAGGTTTGCGGGGGCGTGACTTTGTGCGACGCTGCGACTACATACCCCCCCATATGCCCCCAGACCTCAGGACGTGCCCATGAAACCCTTCCTGGCCCATCCGTTCGATTCGGACCGACTGCATGAAGAATGCGGAGTCTTCGGTGTGATCGGCGTGGCCGATGCCTCCAATTTCGTGGCTCTTGGATTGCACGCCCTGCAGCATCGAGGTCAGGAAGCCGGCGGCATCGTCGCCCATGACCCCGAACACGGTTTCAACAGCGCCCATCGCTTCGGCTATGTCCGCGACAACTTCACCAAGCCCGAACTGATGGCCACCCTGCCCGGTTCGCTGGCCATCGGCCATGTGCGCTACTCAACCGCCGGCACCAAGGCCGCGACCGCCATCCGCGACGTGCAGCCCTTCTTCGGCGAGTTTCACATGGGCGGTTCGGCCATCGCCCATAACGGCAACATCACCAATGCCGCGGCCCTGCGCCGCGAACTGATCGAGCGAGGCTCGATCTTCCAGTCCAGCAGCGACAGCGAATGCATCATCCACCTGATGGCGCGTTCGATCCAGCGCAACATTCCCGAACGGATGAAGGACGCGCTGCGCCGCATCGAAGGGGCCTTCAGCGTCATCGCCATGACCCGCACCAAGCTGATGGGCGTGCGCGATCCGCTTGGCGTCCGCCCGCTGGTCCTGGGTCGCGTGGGCGATGACGGATATATCCTGTCGTCGGAAACCTGCGCGCTGGACATCATCGGCGCCGAGTTCATCCGCGAGATCGAGCCGGGCGAGATGGTCGTCATCTCGAAGGGCAAGATCGAAAGCTCGCGTCCCTTCGGGCCGTCCAAGGGCCGGTTCTGCATCTTTGAACATGTCTATTTCTCGCGCCCCGATTCCATCATCGGCGGCCGCTCGGTCTATGAGACCCGCCGCCAGATCGGTGTCGAACTGGCCCGCGAAGCCCCGGTCGAGGCGGATCTGGTCTGCCCGGTTCCCGACAGCGGCACCCCCGCCGCCATCGGTTACGCGCAGGAATCGGGCATCCCCTATGGCATGGGGATCATCCGCAACCAGTATATGGGCCGGACCTTCATCGAACCCTCCGAGCAGATCCGCAACATGGGCGTTCGTCTGAAGCTGAACGTGAACCGCGCCCTGATCGCGGGCAAGCGCGTGGTGCTGGTCGATGACAGCGTCGTGCGCGGCACCACCAGCCGCAAGATCAAGGACATGATCCTGGATGCCGGCGCGGCCGAGGTGCATTTCCGCATCGCATCGCCACCCACCGCCTGGCCCTGTTTCTATGGCGTCGATACCCCCGATCGCGACAAGCTGTTGGCGGCGAACATGACCCCAGACGAAATGCGCCAGTGGATCGGCGTGGACAGCCTGGCCTTCGTGTCGCTGGACGGTCTTTATCGGGCGGTCGGCGAAGCGCAGGGTCGCGATGCCAAATGCCCGCAATATTGCGATGCCTGTTTCTCGGGGGATTACCCCGTCGCCCCCTTCGACCAGATGGAACGCGGCTTCCAGATGAAGCCGGGATCCGAAACGGACGTCCAGGCAGCGGAATGATGAAAGGGCGCGCCGATCGGCGCGCCCTTTTCACATGATGATCGCTTCCAGCGGATCGTAATGGGCGAACTGATCGCCCCAGACCGCGTTCGTAAGCCCGTCCGGCTTGTGCCGCAACCGCGCCAGTTGATCGCGCGTCACCCATCTGAAGCGGTTCACCACGCCCTCGGGGTCCGCCAGGGTGATCGTATCGGGGCCGTCCAGCGTTGCCCTGAAATGCAGTTCGACCTGATGGAAGCGGCCGCCGGGGTCGTGGAATTCGTTGATCAGGATCGGCGGGCCCACGGCAATGGTCAGCCCGGTTTCCTCGGTCACCTCGCGCTGCAGGTTCTGGGGCAAGGACTGTGCAGGTTCGACCCCGCCGCCGGGCAGGCACCACAGGTCGGATTTCTTCCCGGGATAGGCGTTCACCACCAGCAACTTGTCCCGATGAAGGATCGCGGCGCGAACTGCCAGACGTGGGCGCGCGGGCCTCATCCCCCTACCCGGTTGACGTGGCCCATCTTGCGACCTGGCCGTGGATCGCCCTTGCCATAGAGATGCACCTGCACACCCGGCGTCGCCAGCAGGTCCGGCACACGGTCCATGTCATCGCCGATCAGGTTTTCCATGACCACATCCGCGTATCGCTTGCCGTCGCCCAAAGGCAGGCCGGCCACGGCGCGGATATGCTGTTCGAACTGATCGACCACGCATCCCGCCTGCGTCCAGTGGCCCGAATTATGAACCCGCGGCGCGAATTCATTCACGATCAGGCCGTCCGGCGTCACGAAAAACTCGACCCCCATCACACCGACATAGTCCAGTGCGTTGGCGATGCGCGCGGCGTTCAGCACAGCGTCGGTCGTGACGCGCGCCGGCAACCCGCAGGGCACGGTGGTGGTGCGCAGGATGCCGTCCCGGTGGACGTTCAGGCCGGGATCGAAGGCCGCGACCTGCCCGTCCGTCCCGCGCGCGATGATGACGCTGATCTCGGCGGTAAAATCGACGAAACTTTCCAGGACCGAGGGCGCGCCGGTCCATTCCGCCGGGCCGTCGCCGATCCTGACCTGACCCTTGCCGTCATAGCCCATCCGCCGGGTCTTCAGGATCGACGGGCGGCCGATCCGGTCGATGGCCTCCGCCAGGGAAGCCTGATCGGGGACCTCGGCAAAGGGCGCGGTGGACAGACCGATTTCGTTCAGGAAGGTCTTTTCGGTCATCCGGTCCTGGGACACGGATAGCGCCCTGCGATTAGGGTGAAGAGGGCGGATTTTCTCCAGCAAATCCAATGCCGAAGTCGGGACATTCTCGAATTCATAGGTGATGACGTCCACCGAATCCGCAAAGGCGCGAAGGGCGGTTTCATCCTCATAGGGGGCTTGGGTCACCCGCCAGGCCACGTCGCCCGCAGGTGAAGCGCCCGGTTCGAAGATATGACAACGAATGCCAAGGCGGCTGGCGGCCACGGACAGCATCCGGCCCAGCTGGCCACCACCCAGGATACCGATGGTGCGAACATCACTCATCGCGCGGCTCCTGCGGGATGGATGCCGACAGCGCTGCGCGCCAGTCGTCCAGGCGTTGCGCCAGTTCGGCGTCACCGAGGGCCAGGATACCCGCCGCCATCAGCCCGGCATTGGCGGCCCCGGCAGCACCGATGGCCATGGTGGCAACGGGATAACCCTTGGGCATCTGCAGGATGGAATAAAGGCTGTCGACCCCCGACAGCGCCTTTGTCTGGACCGGAACCCCGATCACTGGCACACGAGTCTTCGATGCCATCATGCCCGGCAGGTGGGCCGCGCCGCCTGCCCCCGCGATGATGACCTTCAGGCCGCGATCGACGGCGGTCTTGCCATATTCCCACAGCCGGTCGGGTGTCCGGTGGGCACTGACGATGCGTGCCTCATAGGGGATCTGCAGCTGGTCCAGAATGGCCGCAGCCTCGCGCATGGTGGGCCAGTCCGACTGGCTGCCCATGATGATTCCCACCGGTGTTTCCATCGCTTGCCCCCAAATTTCTGCTGGCTATCGCATAGCGTGCCACGGGGCGGGTCGCAATCAGGCGATGATGTCCGGCGTCAGTTCGTCTTCCAGACGGGCGATGCGGTCCTTCAGCGACAGTTTCTGCTTCTTGAGCCGCTGCAGCGCAAGCGAAGGCGGCAACTGTTGCCCGTGCAGGGCGGCGATGGCCTCGTCCAGGTGGCGATGCTCGCAGCGCAACGCTTCCAGGCGTGCGCGGCAGATGTCGTCATGGTTCATGGAGTGCTGGATATTCATGTGATCGAAGGTGCCGTTGTTTTTCCCCGTTATAGCCGCAAAAGCGATTCATGTTAACAAAATCATGCGTCACGCCGGGTCTGTTTTGCACAGTCATGGGCATGCAGATCGTGAAGTTCTTGCAAGATCGGTCATGCGTTCACATATTGAAGCCATGACCCCGGTCGCCGATCAGCGGGACGGGGGTGACGGACAGTCGCTTGAAGGCAAAGGGCTGAGATGACGAAGATTTCGTTGGGGTCGCACCCCTATCTGTTGGGTTTCGACCAGCTGGAACGGCTGGCCGAACGGGCCGCAAAGGGCGGCGAGGGGTATCCCCCCTATAACATCGAACACATGGCACCCGACGGTTTCAGGATCACCCTGGCCGTTGCAGGGTTCCGCGAAGAGGATCTGGGCGTCACGACCGAAGATCGCCAGTTGGTGATCCGGGGTCGCATGCCCGAAGCCGAGGGAGACCGCGTCTTCCTGCATCGCGGCATTGCCGCACGCGCCTTCCAGCGCAGTTTCGTGCTGGCCGACGGGGTCGAGGTGATCTCGGCCGCGATGGAAAACGGGCTTCTTCATATCGATCTGCGCAGGGTCCAGCCCGAACAGGTCGTTCAGACCATTCCGATCAGCCGCAAGTAAGGGGATCACCATGGATACCAAATTTGATTTCGGCGACAGCCAGCACGCACAGACCGTCTATATCCGCAAGGTCGCCACCAGCACGTTGCCACAGGACGTTCAGGACAAACTGGAAGGCGTCAGCGACATGTATGCCGTCCATGACGTCGAGGGCGAGCGCCTTGCCTTGGTCCGCGACCGCAACTTGGCCTTCACCATCGCCCGCCAGAACGAATTGCAGCCGGTCAGCGTTCACTGAACCTGACATAGGCGAACGCCCGGCCATCGGGCGACCAGCAGGGCACGTTCATCGTGCCCTGCCCGCCAAACAGGTCGAACAGCTTGCGCCGGTTCGACCCATCGGGCGACATCGCGTGAACCTGCACCGCCACGTCGCGCGGATGCCCTTCGGTTCCGGGTGGATAGACCAAGAACACCACATGCTTTCCGCAGGGCGACGGATGGGGGAACCAGTTCACGTTCTGATCGCGAAAAACGGGCGCGGCATCGCTGCCATCCCGCCGCATCCGCCAGATCTGCGCATGTCCCGTCGCATCCGAATTGAACCAGATATGCTGTCCGCAGGCCGAGAAATCAGGCCCGTCATGATGGGCCGTGCTCGGTGTCAGGATGGTTTCGACCTGGCTGTCCATGTCATAGGTGGCGATCCTGACGACGCGATCGCCATTCCTGACGCAGGGATAGGTCAGCAGGCTGCCATGGACCCCGTGCCACCAACTGGGTCGCGGCAACCCGATCGGCGTCGTTGCCCGCCCGTCAAAGATATGCATCCCTGCCCCCGTGCCATCATGGGCTGACAGGATGACCCTGCCATCGGGCAGAAAGCCGTGATCGTTGTTGCAGCGTTCCCCGAACCCAAGCCGAATGGGCGTCAGGCCCGTGTGGTAGGCCCGGAACAGACCGCCTTCGGCATTGACCAGAAACCAGCCGTCGGGATGCCAGTTCGGAGCCTCGAACAGGATGTCATCCTGCCAGATGACCTCGGTCCGACCGCTGTCCAGATGATGAACCTCCAGGGATGAACGCCACATGTCAGGCCGCCATGGCGGGCTGGCGGCGGCGCAACACAAGCGTCCGCACCCCCAGCACCAGCAGGATCGCGGTAAAGACCGCCACCTGGTAGGTCAGGGCGAAATGCATGGCTGCGGCGTAATTGTCCTGGCCGCTTTGCAGCTGGACGAAGAACAGGCTGGAGGCGATGGCGATGCCGATGGCCGCGCCCACCTGCTGGAATGCCTGCATGCCCCCCGTCGCCGCGCCCGCGATCCTGTCGGGGACGCTGCGCAAGACCATCTGGAACAGAGGAGATATCGCCAAACCCATCCCGAAGCCGTTGAGCGCCAGCGGCGGCGCCAATGTCGTCAGGCGCATCTCGGCCGGTGGGTTGCCGGTCACGTGACGCAGATACAGCATGCCGATGACCAGCAGGCCCGCGCCAAGGGCGATGCGTCCGGTCAGGTGGCGCGTGCCGAAACGGCCGGTGATCCAGCTGCCCAGCATGATGCCCAAGGGGAAAGGCGCCGTCGCGATGCCCGATTGCATGGGGGTGAAGCCGAAACCCGTCTGCAGATAGATGGCCAGGATCAGGAACATTCCCGGGATGGCCGAAAAATGCATCAACACGATCGTCACGCCAGACATGAACCCGCCGTCACGCATCAACTGCACGGGCAGCAGCTGTTCGCGGTCAGCCGCGGCAAGGGCGATCTGTCGGCGCACGAACAGCACGGCCATCGGCAGGGACAGGGCCAGCAGCGCCAGGCACCACAGCGGCCATCCCAGCAAGGGGCCTTCGACCACCGGCAGGACGATCAGGGTGATGGTCAGCGCGAACAGCCCCACCCCCCACCAGTCGATTGCCAGCGTGCGCGACGACGACATGCGCGGGATCAGCTTCATCCCGGCCAGCACCACCAGCACCCCGACGGGCAGGTTCACCAGGAAGATCGGGCGCCAGCTCAGATCGTTGATATCCGCCGTGATCAGAAACCCGCCCAACAACGGGCCAGTGACTGCGCCAAGGCTGACGATGACGCCCGCCAGCGCGAAGGCCTTGGCCTTTTGTTCCGGGGCAAAGATGACATGCATGATGGCCATGACCTGCGGCACCATCATCGCCCCACCGATCCCCTGCAATGCCCGCGACCCGATCAGCACGCCGATGCTGGGCGCCAGGCCGCACAACACGGATGCCAGCGTGAACAGCGACACGCCCAGCATGAACAGCCGCTTGCGCCCCAGCTTGTCGCCAAAGCGCCCGCAAGGCAGCAGGCCCACCGCAAAGGCCAGAACATAGGCCGCCGAGACCCATTCGATCTGCGTCGGGCTGGCCGACAGGTCCTTCTGGATCGACGGCAGCGCCACGTTCACGATGCTGACATCGATCAGGTTCATGAAATTGCCCATCAGCAACAACGCGGCGGTGAACCAGGGATTGACCCCGGATTTCGTGTCTTGGCTGCTTGTCATGGGATCCTCTTGCGACGGCCTGCTGTCGAACCGACCCCGGCGGGATTGGTTCCGAACGCGAAACGGCCCCGGTGTCGCACCGGGGCCGTCGTATCATCGTGGGTTCGATCAGCTGAGGCCGATCAGACCCATGGCTTCCAGCTTCAGCAAGACCTGGTGGGCGGCGGCATCGACGTCGATGTCGGTCGTGTCCACGGTCAGTTCGGGGTTCTGCGGTACTTCGTAGGGGTCCGAGATACCGGTGAACTCCTTGATCTTGCCTTCACGGGCCAGCTTGTAGAGACCCTTGCGGTCACGACGCTCGCATTCCTCCAGCGGGGTCGAGATGTGGATCTCGACAAAGGCACCGCCGGCCTCGACCATCTCGCGCACGGCGCGACGGGTCGCGGTATAGGGCGCGATGGGCGCACAGATCGCGATGCCGCCGTTCTTGGTGATCTCGGACGCGACATAGCCGATGCGCTTGATGTTGATGTCGCGGTGCTCCTTGCTGAAGCCCAGTTCCGACGACAGGTGCTTGCGGACCACGTCGCCATCCAGCAGCGACACGGGGCGGCCGCCCATCTCCATCAGCTTGACCATCAGCGCGTTGGCGACGGTCGACTTGCCCGAACCCGACAGGCCCGTGAAGAAGACCGTGAAGCCCTGCTGGGCCCGCGGCGGCGAGGTGCGGCGCAGCTGCTGGACGACCTCGGGGAAGCTGAACCATTCCGGGATGTCCAGACCTTCGCGCAGGCGGCGGCGCAGTTCGGTGCCGCTGATGTTCAGGACGGTGACGCCCTCTTCGATCTCGTCTGCCGGTTCGTACTGGGCGCGTTCCTGCACATAGACCATGTGCTTGAAGTCCACCATCTCGACGCCGATCTCGGACTGGTACTGACGGAACAGGTCCTGCGCGTCATAGGGACCATAGAAATCCTCGCCCTGGCTGTTCTTGCCGGGGCCGGCATGGTCGCGACCGACGATGAAATGCGTCACGCCGTGGTTGGCGCGGATCAGGCCGTGCCAGACGGCTTCGCGCGGGCCGGCCATGCGCATGGCCAGGTTCAGCAGCGACAGGTTGGTCGTGGCGGCCGGATACTTGTCCAGCACCGCCTCATAGCAGCGAACGCGGGTGAAGTGGTCCACATCGCCGGGCTTCGTCATGCCGACGACCGGATGGATCAGCAGGTTGGCCTGGGCTTCGCGGGCGGCGCGGAAGGTCAGCTCCTGGTGGGCGCGGTGCAGCGGGTTGCGCGTCTGGAAGGCCACGACGCGGTTCCAGCCCAGCTTCTTGAAAAAGGTGCGCAATTCGTTCGGCGTGTTGCGGCGCGCGCGGAAATCGTAATGCGTCGGCGTCTGCAGACCCTTGACCGGACCGCCCAGATAGACGGGGCCGGCGGTGTTGTGCAGATAGTTCACGGCCGGGTGGGCCAGATCGTCGGCACCAAAGACCTTTTCGGCTTCCAGCGACTTGTTCGGCACCCATTTGTCGGTCACCGACATGATCGCCAGGATCACGCCTTCCTGGTCGCGCAGCGCGATGTCCGTGCCCGGCTCCAGCCCTTCGGCGAATTTCTCGGACACGTCCAAGTTGATCGGCATCGGCCACAGCGCGCCCGAAGTCAGGCGCATGTCGTTGACGACGCCGTCATAATCGGCCTGGGTCAGAAAGCCCTTCAGCGGGTTGAAGCCACCGTTCATCAACAGTTCCAGATCACAGATCTGGCGCGGGGTCAGATCCCAGCTGGGCATGTTGCCTGCTTCGTCCTTCAGCGCGGCGGCGGCGGCTTCCGAGACGTAAAGCTCGGGGATCGGGGTCTGGTTGGGATTGGTCATGTGCGAAACCTGGTGATTACATGAGACAAATGACCACGCAGGCCCTTGGGGTCGCGTGACTTGCAAGCGGCATACAAGCCCTGAAAGCGATATTCAAGTCTGGGAAAACGCTTTTTGAGGATGCTGGGCGGTTCTTTGCAACAGCGGGTGGCATGGTTCAAATGGAACGGGGCAGAGGCGGATCACCGCCCCTGCCCCGTCCATGTCGAAACGCCGCCGGTTGCGGTCAGGCGATGCCCACGACCAGTTGTTCGGGCGCGGTGACCACGCCGTCCTGTGCGGCCAGGAAATGTTCCGCGTCCAGCGCCGCCATGCAGCCCATGCCCGCACTGGTGATGGCCTGGCGATAGGTGTGGTCGGTCAGATCGCCCGCCGCAAAGACGCCGGGGATCGAGGTCCGGGTGCTGCCCGCCTCGACCTTCACGTAACCGCCATTGTGCAGTTCCAGCTGATCCTTGACCAGTTCGTTCGCGGGCGCATGACCGATGGCGACAAAGACCCCGTCGGCCGCGATCTGGCGCGTGCTGTCATCGACGGTGGATTTCAGAACCGCCCCGGTGACGCCCATCGGCGTATCGACGCCGGTCACTTCCTCCAGCTGGTGATTCCAGATCACCTCGACCTTGGGATGGTTCATCAGGCGGTGCTGCAGGATCTTTTCCGCGCGCAGGCTGTCGCGGCGATGGACCAGCGTGACCTTGCTTGCGAATTTCGTCAGGAACAGCGCCTCCTCGACGGCGGTGTTGCCGCCGCCGATCACCACGACCTCGCGGTTGCGATAGAAGAAGCCATCGCAGGTCGCGCAGGCGCTGACGCCAAAGCCCTTGAACTTCTCCTCGGACGGCAGGCCCAGCCAGCGCGCCTGCGCACCCGTCGCCAGGATCACCGCATCGGCCGTCACGACGCGGCCGCTGTCGCAGGTGGCGGTGAAGGGACGCTGCTGAAGGTCCAGCGCGGTGACCATGTCGGTCACGATCTCGGTGCCCATCGCGCGGGCATGTGCCTCCATCTTGACCATCAGTTCGGGGCCCTGGATCTCGGTCTCGCCGGGCCAGTTCTCGACTTCGGTGGTGATGGTCAGCTGCCCGCCGGGCTGCATCCCCTGGATCAGCATCGGTTCCAGCATGGCCCGCGACGCATAGACAGCAGCGGTATAGCCGGCCGGACCCGATCCGACGATCAAAAGTTTCACATGCGTGCGTTCGGTCATCTTGCGCCCCAATCTTGGTTTGTGCATGAGGTAGTCCCTTCGACGCCCAACTGCAACGCATCCCGGAACCCCCCGCAATCCCAGAAAGATTGTTGCGCATTTCCGGGCCGCATTGTAGTTTCCGGTAACGCCAAGACCCTGTAAAAGAAAGACCACCATGGCCGGCGCCAAACTTGACGACATCGACCGTAAGATCCTTGCCGAATTGCAGGCCGATGGCCGGATGACCAATGTCGAATTGGCCCGCCGTGTCGGCATATCGGCCCCGCCCTGCCTGCGCCGCGTCCGCACGTTGGAGGAGCTTGGCTATATCCGCGGCTATCATGCCGACATCGACGCCCGAGAGCTGGGATTCGAGGTCCAGGTCTTTGCCATGGTCCGCCTCAATTCGCAATCCGAACGCGACCTGTCGGCCTTCGAGGCGCTGGTCCAGGATTGGCCGCTGGTCCGCGAATGCCACATGCTGAACGGAGAGATCGATTTCATCCTGAAATGCGTCTCGCCGGACCTGTCGACCTTCCAACGCTTTCTGACGAATGCCTTGACGGCGGCGCCGAACGTGGCCTCGGTCAAGACGTCGCTGGTGATCCGCGGCGCCAAGGACGAACCCTCGGTTCCCTTCGAGATCGTCGAAGAGCGCATCCGCGAAGCCGGCTGAGCCACGAAACCCTGCAGCCACCGGCGACGTTCCCTGCCCCACAGGCAACAGGAGCGCATCATGGCACATATCTTCATCGTCGGCGGCGCGGGCCAGATCGCCCGCTTGATGACCCCGCAGCTGATCGCGGGCGGCAATCGCGTCAGTTCTCTCTATCGTCACGACGAACAGCATGACCAGCTGGCCGATCTGGGGGCGACGCCGGTCAAGGGCGACCTGACGCAACTGAGCCCACAGGACATGGCCTCAATGCTGACGGATGTGCAGACCGTGATCTTTGCCGCAGGCGCCGGTGGTGCCGGAGAGGACCTGACCAACGCCGTCGACGGCGAAGGCTTGGAGAAGACGGTCGCCGCCGCCAAGGAGGCCGGCGTCAAGCGCGTCTACCTGATTTCGGTTTTCCCCGAGGCAGGCCGCAACGCGGACTTGGGCGATGGTTTCGAAAATTACATGCGCGTCAAGAAGATGGCGGATGTTCATCTGGTCCAGAGCGGACTGGAATTCGTCATCATCCGTCCCGGCACGCTTGGTGACGACGGCGCGACCGGCAAGGTGTCTGCGGGGCTGGCCGTCCCCTATGGCACCATCCAGCGCGCCGATGTGGCCGATTTCATTGCCCAGGCCGTCGCCACCCCCCAGATCGTCAACACGATCATCGAGCTGGCACCGGGCGATGATCCGATCCCGGTTGCCGTCAGCGCATTGGCCAGCACAGCCCGTTGATCAGCGGGCAATGGCGCTGATCAGGCGGCCATAATCGACCTGGCCCTCATGCGTGGCACGACGATAGCTGAAGAATTTGACGGGGTCGGAATAGGTGCAATGGCGTGACCATTCTGCCTCGACCCCGGCCTCGCGCAGGCGCATCAGGCCAAAGGCAGGCAGGTCGAACATCGGCTTCCCCTTCGCGCCCTGCGCAAAAAAGCGTTCGTAATCCTGATCTTCCGCCAGGAAGTTGTCCATGAAGTCGTCACCGACCTCATAGGCGCGCTGGCTGATGCTGGGGCCGATGACGGCCTTGATGCTTTGCGCGCCCAGATCGTGCATGGCGGCCACGGTCGCCTCGATTACACCGCCGATGGCACCGCGCCATCCCGCATGACAGGCACCGATGACCCCCATATCCGCATCGGCAAGCAGGATCGGCTGACAATCGGCGGTCAAAACGGCCAGCGCCACATCCTGTCGGGCCGTCACGATGCCGTCGGCGCAAATCTCTCGGGTCGCGACAATGTCGTCATCCAGATCCAACGTCACCACATCCGCGGAATGCACCTGCTTGACCGTCGCCAGGCTGGACGCGGCAACTCCCATCGCGGTCGCCACGCGGGCGCGGTTCAACTCGACCATATCACGCTGATCGGTGGACCGCCGGCCGCAGTTCAACCCTGCGAACAATCCCGACGAGGCCCCACCCTTGCGCGTGAAGAAGCCGTGCCTGACATCGGACAGCAATGGGTGGGTCAGTATTTCAAGTGTTGTCTGCATGTATCTCCAGCGCCTCGAAGCCGGGAACGGGGGTGGCCCCTTTCGGCCAAATGGCGATCGCCTTGAACAGGTGACCCATTTCCGCCGGGTCGGTCAAGCGCGCAAGCGCAGCCATCGCCCCCGCATCGCCTGTCTGGGCCAGTTTGCGGGCCCGTTCCGCGGCACCAAGCGACAACAGCCAGTCGCCTTGGTGCACCGGACGCGAGACCATCGCCCCCGCGCGCAGTGCCGCAGCCGCCAAGGGGGCGAAGTCAACATGGGCCGTCAGGTCGGCCAATCCGGGATTGGCCAGCGGATCTTCGGGGGTATGGTTTCTAAGCGCCTGAAATGTATCGCCATATCCGTTCCATCCACCATAATCGACGATGATCGCCGCACCGCCATGATCCGCGATCCTAGTCGCGATCACATCGACGGACGCAACCGCCTCGGCGCAATCCTCGACCACGTCGCCGGGCTTGCCGTCGCGCGGGAACGGGACGACGGGTCCCAGCCCCATCCGCAAACCCCCATCGTCAGACAGGCCGACCATCCGTTCGCGCCAGCCCTCGGCGGTCATCTGATACTGCCGGATCGGCAGGGCATCGGCGAACTCATTCGCAATCAGGAACAGGGGTTTATTGGGTAGATCCTTGAGACTGTGGATATGGTGGGGGGCGCCCAATCGTTCGGACTGCACCCTGCGAAGAAAGGGCGAGGCTTCGATCAGGCAGATCTGTGCCGCGTCCCGCATTCCGGGCGCAACGGCGATTGCCCGCCACATATCCGCCATCAGCGTTCCGCGTCCCGGACCGGGTTCCGCCAAGGTGATCGGCGACGGGCGGCCCTGGTCCATCCAGGCCTGAGCCAGCGCCAAGCCGCAAAATTCACCGAACATCTGATGGATTTCAGGCGCCGTGATAAAATCGCCAGCCTGCCCGAAGGGGTCGCGCGTTGCGTAATATCCGTGGCGGCTGTCCAGCAGGCAGATCTGCATGTAATCCGCCAGCGTGATCGGCCCCGTGGCACGGATGCGGGCCGCGATGATCTGGGCCAGCGGCGTCATGCGGTTCCGGCCACCGCCGGACGCCTGACCGCCATCACGATCAGCACCAGCCCGATCAGCAGCATCGGCAGGGACAGCACCTGACCCATGCTGAGCCCGACGACCGGACCGCCGATGACATGCCCAAGCGGGTTTTCAGGCGTGATGAACTGGGCATCCGCGACCCGGAAAAATTCGACGAAGATGCGGGCAAGGGCGTAGCCTGCAAGGAAAATTCCGAATTGCAGCCCCGGTCGGCGCAGCGCACCCGCGCGCAGCGTCACCAGCAGGATCACGCCCAGGACCAGCCCCTCCAGCCCGGCTTCGTAAAGCTGGCTGGGGTGGCGGGCACAGATGCCTGTGACGCCCGGGCAGTTCTGCGCGGCCTCTCCGGGGAAGGCGACGCCCCATGGCAGGTCGGTCGGGCGGCCCCACAATTCGGCATTGATGAAATTCGCGACGCGGCCGAAAAACAGCCCCACGGGAGCCACGACGGCCATCGCGTCGGCCAGCCGCAAGGCGGGGATGCCGTTCCTGCGGCAATAGATCGCGGTGGCCAGGATGACGCCCGCGAAACCGCCGTGAAAGCTCATCCCGCCCTGCCAGACCTGAAGGATCTGGGCGGGGTTGGCCAGGTAATAGGCCGGTTCGTAGAACAGCACGAAACCAAGCCGCCCCCCCAGGATCACGCCCAGGATCACCCAGGTCAGAAGGTCGTCGACCTTGTCGGCCTGCATCGGCGGACGGTCACCCCAGATGGCGGGCCTGCGCATCATCAGCGCGATCAGCTGCCAGCCGATGATCAGCCCCGCCAGATAGGCCAGCGCGTACCAGCGCAGCGACAGGGACAGGCTGCCAAGGTTGATCGTGAAGATCTCGGGGGCGATATCGGGGAAGGGGATCATGGGGCCTCGGCTTTCGATTGCGGCGCACGCTAGTCAGCAAACCGCCCGTGTCAACATTGAACCCCGCCGCCCGTCGGACCATATAGGACCGGACCAAGCTTGAAGGACAGGCAGACATGAGCACCGATAACCGCTTCTTCGACGACATCTCGAAAATGATGACCAATGCGATGGGCGTGGCCCAGGGCGCCCGCACCGAGGCCGAGAACGCCATGAAGGGCTGGGTCGACCGCTGGCTGGCCGACCGCGATTTCGTTACCCGCGAGGAATTCGAGGCCGTCCGCGAGATGGCCATCAAGGCCCGCACCGAAAACGCCGAACTGAAGGCGCGCCTGGACGCGATGGAAACCGGCCGTCAGGGCGACTGAACCGCGACGGTCTGCTTCAGCGTGCCGTTGCGGTCATAGAGCAGCACCTGCGCGTCCCCGGTGACGACCACGATCCAGTCGGTCGCGAAGGTCACGGCCTGCACCTGAACATTGTCCGGCAGCTTGATATTGCCGGGCAATTCGGGCAGCACCGGCTGACTCAGGCGCAGCCACAGCAGCGCGACCACCGCCACCATCCCGAACCCCATCACCAGCGTCAGCCCGGTGACGAGCGTCTTCAGGAACCTCAGTTCCGGAACCGCTTTCGCCGCTGCCTTCCAATCGGTATCATCTTCCGCCATGTCGAACCTTGTTGTGATCATCCCGGCCAATCCGCCAGAACGGCTTGATAAGGCGCTTGCCCTTGCCGTGCCAGAGGATGCGGCGCTTTCCCGGTCGCGTCTATCGCGCATGATCGCGGATGGCGATGTCCATGGACCGGACGGCGTGGTCCGTGACGGCAAGGCCAAGGTGTCCGAAGGCCAGGAATACCGCATCACCCTGTCGGCCCCCGAAACCGTCGAAACCCTGCCCGAGGCGATTCCCCTGACCATCGTCCATGAAGATGATGACCTGATCGTGATCGACAAGGCGGCAGGCATGGTCGTCCATCCCGCGCCCGGATCGCCCACCGGAACGCTGGTCAACGCGCTGCTGGCGCATTGCGGCGACACGCTGTCGGGCATCGGCGGGGAAAAGCGGCCGGGCATCGTGCACCGGATCGACAAGGACACGTCGGGCCTGTTGGTTGTGGCGAAATCGGACCGCGCCCATCACGGTCTTGCCGCCCAGTTCGAGGCCCACACCGCCCAACGCCGCTATCTGGCGCTGGCGCATGGCGTCATCGATCCCGCCGATCCACGGCTGCGCGGCACCCCCGGCATCAGCTTCGAGGATGGGTTGGTGATGAAGATCACCTCGCGCCTGTCGCGCCACCCGACCGATCGCCAGCGGCAGGCCGTCTATTTCGACAAGGGCCGCCATGCGGTCACGCGCGCCAAGCTGTTGGAACGGTTCGGCACTCCGCCTTCGGCCATGCTGGTGGAATGCCGGCTGGAAACCGGGCGCACCCATCAGATCCGTGTGCACATGACCCATGCGGGACTGGGGCTGATCGGCGACCCGACCTATGGCGGGGCCCGCAAGGCATCAGCCAAGGCGCTTGGCGCGGCGGCCGACCTGGTCCAGGCCTTTTCGCGCCAGGCGCTGCATGCGGCGCATCTGGGGTTCGATCACCCGGTCACGGGCCAGGCCATGTCCTTCGACAGCCCCCTGCCCGATGACATGCAGCAGGTTCTGGACGCTTTGCGCGCCACCGCCTCTTGACGTCAATGTGACCGATACACAGTTTGCAAGGTCCGATTCAGGGCGCAGACTGGCCCCCTGATCGGACGATCGGTGGCCTGCCTGCGGCATTCTGTCCGGAACCCGCAGGCGCAGGGTCGCGTTCGTCGGTCTCTGCGAAAGGCAAACATCATGGCGACATACGGCAATCTTCCGGCCCCCAGTCCCGAACAGGGTTTGAACCGCTATCTGCAAGAGATCCGCAAGTTTCCGCTTCTGGAACCGGAAGAGGAATACATGCTGGCCAAGGCATGGGCCGACCATGAGGACAGCGAGGCCGCGCACCGGATGGTGACCAGCCACCTGCGTCTGGCGGCCAAGATCGCCATGGGTTACCGCGGCTATGGCCTGCCCCAGGCAGAAGTCATCAGCGAGGCCAATGTCGGTTTGATGCAGGCAGTCAAGCGCTTTGATCCCGAACGCGGCTTCCGTCTGGCGACCTACGCGATGTGGTGGATCCGCGCCTCGATCCAGGAATACATCCTGCGGTCCTGGTCGTTGGTCAAGATGGGCACCACCAGCGCGCAGAAGAAGCTGTTCTTCAACCTGCGTAAGGCCAAGTCCAAGATCGGCGCGCTTGAGGAAGGCGATCTGCGCCCCGAAAACGTCGCCCAGATTGCGACCGAGCTGAACGTGACCGAAAAAGAGGTCATCGACATGAACCGCCGCCTGTCGGGCAGCGATGCATCGTTGAACGCGCAGGTCGGTTCGGGCGACGGCGAATCCTTGGCCCAGTGGCAGGACTGGCTGGAGGATACCGATGCCAACCAGGCCGAAGCCTATGCCGAGACCGAAGAGCTGGACACCCGCCGGCAGATGCTGATGTCCGCCATGGACGTGCTGAACGACCGTGAACGCGACATCCTGATGGAACGCCGGCTGCGTGACGATCCGATGACACTGGAGGATCTCTCCAGCCGTTACGACGTGTCGCGCGAACGCATTCGCCAGATCGAGGTGCGTGCCTTTGAAAAGCTGCAGGACCGGATGCGTGTTCTGGCGCGCGAAAAAGGCATGCGGATCAGCGAAGAGGTCGAATAAAGGATCGGCGCCGCATTGACGCGATGCGGCGCTGCTTTATGGTCGGCCAAACCCTGATCTCGTCTCTGAAAGCGTCCCCCAGCCATGACAGCGTTGACCGAATTTCGACGTCTCGAGGCGCAGGGAACCTGGAAGGAATCCCCGACCGCCACCGCGCGTGAGGTCATCGTATCCATCGGCGAGGCGACGCTGACGCTGATGGATCCCAAGACCGACCGGCCCCTGTCGCATTGGTCCCTGCCCGCGGTCGTGCGCCTGAACCCCGGCAAGCTGCCTGCCCGATATACCCCCACATCCGGCCCCCCCGATGAAACCGTCGAGATCGACGACCCGCTGATGGTCGACGGGATCGAGCGTGTTCAGACGGCCATCGCCCGCCACCGCGTCAAGCCGGGGCGGCTGCGTGGCGTGCTGACCGGTTTGGTGATGCTGGGGCTGGTGGGCGCCTTCATCATGTGGCTGCCCGATGCGCTGATCCGCCATGCCGTCCGCATCGCCCCGCCCGCCCAGCTGCGCACCATCGGCAAGGCCGTTCTGGCCGATCTGGAGCAGGGCACCGGCCCGATCTGCCACCGCAATTCCGGCCAGCAGGTGCTGAACTGGATCACACCGCGCCTTCTGAACCGAGATGCGCTGGTCCAGGTGGTGCCGGGGCCGCTGAATGGCGCGCTGCGCCTGCCGGGACAGATGTATCTGCTGGGCAACGACCTGCTGGCATCGACCACCGGCCCCGAGGCAGCGGCGGGGCACCTGATCGCGGCCGAGATCGCGCAGGATGAACAGCAGGTCACACAGCAGGCCTTGGAATATGCGGGGGCCTTCGCGTCGCTGCGGCTGATGACCTTGGGGACGCTGCCGCGCAACGCGCTGGCGGGATATGGGGAACAGCTGCTGGATCAACCGCTGCAGCGGCCCGACGCGGACGCCCTGCCCGCGGCCTTTGCGGACCATGACCTGTCGACCGAGCCCTATGCGCGGTCCCTGGACCCGACCGGCGCATCGGTCCTTTCGCTGATCGAACGAGACCCGATGCGCGACACTGATGGTGGCCGCCCCTTGCTGACCGATGAACAATGGCTGGCCCTGCAGCAGATCTGCGCCGGCTGACCGCTCAGACGAACTGTTCGCGCAACAGGCGTTCGTCCAGCCCGTGACCGCTGTCGAACATCAGCCGATGGCGGATGTCCGAGGCGCTGCGGATCTGGACCTGGGTGACATGGCGGAAGGACCGGCTGTCGGCATCGGCCATGACGGGGCGGCGTTCGGGGTTCATCACCTCGATCACCACTTCGGCGGCCTTGGGCAGCAGGGCGCCGCGCCAGCGACGGGGGCGGAAGGGGGCGATGGCGGTCAGGGCCAGAACCTCGGAGCCGATGGGCAGGATGGGGCCGTGCGCCGAATAATTATAGGCGGTCGATCCGGCGGGTGTGCTGACCAGCGCGCCGTCGCAGACCAGCTCCTCCATTCGCATGCGGCCATCGACATGGATGCGCAGCTTGGCGGCCTGCGGGCCCTCGCGCAGCAGGCTGACCTCGTTGATGGCCAGGGCCTCGTGGCAGGTGCCGTTGGCGCAGGTGGCGCGCATCCGCAGCGGGTTGATCACCGCCTCCTCGGCGGCGGCCAGGCGTTCGGGCAGATCCTGGGCGGCATAGCTGTTCATCAGGAAACCCACCGTCCCGCGGTTCATGCCATAGACCGGCATGTCGCGCCCCTGCATCGCGTGCAGCGTCTGCAGCATGAACCCGTCACCGCCCAGGGCCACCACGACCTGGGCCTGATCCAAGGGGGTATCGCCATATCGCGCAGTCAGTTCGGCATGGGCCTGTCGTGCCGCTCCGGCCTGGCTGGCGGTAAAGTGAATGCGTGCCGTCATAAGCCGGTCGTTTCCCCCATGATGGCGTCCCCGTGATAGGCGCGCAGCATTGACCGCCACCGCGCGGATGACAAGCCCGCCCGGACGGCCCCTTGGGTCGCAAGGGTCACGCGGCGGGTCGTTTTGTCACTTTCCGCAATCAGGATGTTACGTTAGAAGGCCTGCATCCTCTGCCGCCCCAGCCATAAAAGGACGCGAGACCGATGAACGCCCCCACCCGCGACAACGGCTTTTTCACCGAAACCCTGGCCAGCCGTGACCCCGACATCGCCAAGGCCATCACCCAGGAACTGGGTCGTCAGCGCGACGAGATCGAGCTGATCGCCTCGGAAAACATCGTCAGCCGCGCCGTGATGGAGGCGCAGGGATCGGTCCTGACCAACAAATACGCCGAAGGCTATCCGGGCAAGCGTTACTATGGCGGCTGCCAATATGTGGATATCGCGGAAAACCTGGCGATCGAACGCGCGAAGGCCCTGTTCGGCTGCGAATACGCGAACGTCCAGCCCAATTCCGGCAGCCAGATGAACCAGGCCGTCTTCCTGGCGCTGCTGCAGCCGGGCGATACCTTCATGGGGCTGGACCTGAATTCGGGCGGTCACCTGACCCATGGTTCGCCTGTGAACATGTCGGGCAAGTGGTTCAACGTGGTCAGCTATGGCGTGCGCCAGCAGGACCAGATGCTGGACATGGACGTGATCGCCGAAAGCGCCCGCCAACACAAGCCCAAGCTGATCATCGCCGGCGGCACCGCCTATAGCCGCACCTGGGACTGGGCAGCCTTCCGCAAGATCGCGGATGAGGTCGGCGCCTATCTGATGGTGGACATGGCCCATATCGCAGGTCTGGTCGCGGGTGGTCAGCACCCCTCGCCCATCGGTCATGCGCATGTCGTCACCTCGACCACGCATAAATCCCTGCGCGGCCCGCGCGGCGGCCTGATCCTGACGAACGATGCCGACATCGCCAAGAAGGTCAACAGCGCCGTCTTCCCCGGCCTGCAGGGCGGACCGCTGATGCATGTGATCGCCGCCAAGGCCGTGGCCTTCGGCGAGGCCCTGCGCCCCGAGTTCAAGACCTATGCGGCTCAGGTCGTCAAGAACGCCCAGGCCATGGCGGATGAGCTGATGAAGGGCGGCATCGACATCGTGTCGGGCGGCACCGACAACCACCTGTGCCTGGCCGACCTGCGTCCCAAGGGCGTGACCGGCAAGGCGACCGAGGCTGCCCTGGGCCGCGCGCACATCACCTGCAACAAGAACGGCGTGCCCTTCGACCCCGAAAAGCCGTTCGTCACCTCGGGCATCCGTCTGGGTGCGCCTGCAGGCACCACGCGCGGCTTTGCCGAGGCCGAGTTCCGCCAGATCTCTCGCTGGATCGTCGAGGTCGTCGACGGACTGGCCGCCCATGGCGAAGAGGGCAACACCGAGGTCGAAGCCAAGGTCCGTGCCGAAGTGGCCGAGCTCTGCGCCCGCTTCCCCCTCTATGCCGGCATGTGATCAGCGCTGAGTGCTGAAACAGGAACCCCCGTCGCGCAACCCGCGGCGGGGGTTTTTCGTGGCGCTCAGCTGATCCAGGACGGCTTGCGCTTGTCAAAGAAGGCGGCGATGCCTTCGGGGGCCTCGGTTCCCTCCCAGATGGCGACCAGCCGGTCGATGCTGTCCTCGATCACCGCATCGTCGATCCGCATGCCCAGGGCGCGGCATTGCGCCTTGGCGGCCGCGACAGCGCCGGGGGCCGCCTGCAGATAGGGGGCGATCTCGGACTCGATCGCGGCATCCAGGGCATCGGCTGGAACGCTGCGGGCGGCAAGGTTCAGATCCACCGCCTCGGCTGCGCCGAACAGACGCGCCGAAAAGAAGACCCGCCGCGCCCTGTCCTCGCCCATGCGGGCGATGACATAGGGGCCGATGGTGGCGGGGATCAGCCCCAGCTTCACCTCGGTCAGGCCGAACCGCGCGCTGTCGGCGACGATCGCCACGTCGGCCACCGACATCATGCCGACACCGCCGCCGAAGGCATTGCCATGAACCCGCGCGATCAGCGGCTTGGGCAACAGGTTCAGTGATTGCAGCATCCCGGCCAGAACCCGGGCGCCTTCGCGGCGCGTCTGGGCATCCGCGGTCATCTGCGCCTTCATCCAGGCCAGATCGCCGCCCGCGCAAAAGCTGGCGCCCTCTGCCGCCAGGACGACGACGCGCACGGCGGCATCGGCGCCAAGGCTGGAACAGGCTTCCGTGATGTCATCCATCATCTGGCGCGACAGGGCATTGTGCTTGTCAGGGCGCGCCAAGGTGATGGTGGCGACGCCGCGGGCATCGGTTTCGATCCGGATCGTCTCAGGCATGGGTTTCCTCCCGCAGGGTGCGTGCGAATGCGGCCGCGCGGTCGATCACCGCCATGTCCAGCCCGTGATCAAAGCCTTGCGCGGCAAGGTGGCGGGCCAGCGCTTCGGTCGCGACATTGCCCGCCGCACCGGGCGCATAGGGGCAGCCGCCCAGACCACCCACCGCCGCATCAAAGACCCGCAGGCCACGCGCAAGGCTGGCATCGACATTCTGCAGCGCCCGCCCTGCCGTGTCGTGATAATGCCCCGCCAGCCGGTCGGCCGGCAATTCATTTAGCACCGCACCCAACATGGCGTCGATGGTCTCGGGGCGGCCTTGCCCGATCGTGTCGCCCAGGCTGACCTCATAGCAACCCATGTCGCGCAGGGCCGCCACGACGCGGGCCACGTCCGAGGGCGCAGTGGGGCCGTCGAAGGGACAGTCGGTCACCACGCTGACATACCCACGCATCGGAACGCCATCGGCCCGGGCCGCGTCGGCCACGGGCCGGAACCGTTCCAGGCTGTCCGCGATGGATGCGTTCAGATTGGCGCGGCTGAACCCCTCCGAGGCGCTGGCAAAGATCGCAACCTCCGAGGCACGGGCCTGATGCGCCGCCTGATATCCCTTCAGGTTCGGCGTCAGCGCGGCATAGCTGACCCCCGCCCTGCGCGCGATGCCTGCCATGACCTGCGTGGCATCGCCCATCTGCGGCACCCATTTGGGGCTGACGAAACTCGTCACCTCGATCCGGCGAAAGCCGGCCTGCGACAGCAGATCGACCAGGGCGATCTTGTCGGCGGTGGCGATCATGCGCTTTTCGTTCTGCAGCCCGTCGCGCGGGCCCATCTCGAAGATTTCGACGCGGGATGTCATTCGGGACCCTCATCCAGGCGGATCAGGGCGGCGCCCGCCTCGACCTGATCGCCCTGGGCGGCCAGAACCTCGGCCACGGTGCCGTCGCGGCTGGCCAGCAGGCTGTGTTCCATCTTCATCGCCTCCAGCACGCAGAGCCTGTCGCCCGCACGGACCTGCTGGCCTTGCGTGACATGGATCGCCTTGACCAATCCCGGCATCGGCGACCGGGTCAGCCCGTCGCCCCCGTCATCGGCCCCCGCCCGGTCCAGCGGATCGACGGGCTTCAGATGGACCGTGTCGCGCCCAAAGACGCTGACTCCGGCATCATGGTGGACGATCCGCTGGCGGCACAGATCGCCATCGACCCACCACCGGTCGCCCTGCCAGCGCACGTCATGGGTGCTGTCTTCCAGTGTAACGCGGGCATGGCCCGGACCCAGAACCTCCAGCACGGCATGGCCGCCATCCCACGCGATGGTCCGGCGCAAGGGTTGCCACAGCGTCATGCCGCCTTGGGTATGGGGATCGGCCAGCCCGGCCAACCCGATCACTGCCAGTGCGACGGATGGTCCGTCGGCATCGCTCGGGGCCGTCAACATGTCCAGATCGCGCCCGATCAGACCGGTATCGACCTGTCCCGCGCGGAACCCGTCATGCCGGGTCAGGGCAATCAGGAAATCCAGGTTCGTGACCGAACCGGCGACATCGGTATCGTCCAGGGCCGATTCCAGCGACCGCAGCGCCACCGCGCGGGTCTGTCCCCAGGTGACGACCTTGGCGATCATCGGGTCGTACCAAGGCGAGATCACGTCCCCCTGGCGCACCCCCGTCTCGATCCGGGCCGAGGCGGGAAAGCCCAGATGCGCCAGGCGGCCCGTGGCGGGCAGGAAACCCGCGGGCACATCTTCGGCGTAAAGACGGGCCTCGAACGCATGGCCGTTGATGGTCAGGTCATCCTGCCGGGCGGGCAGGTCCTCGCCGCTGGCGACGCGCAGCTGCCATTCGACCAGGTCGATGCCGGTGATCGCCTCGGTCACGGGATGTTCGACCTGCAGGCGCGTGTTCATCTCCATGAACCAGAAGCGGTCGGGGCGCAGGCCGTCGCTGCCATCGACGATGAATTCGATGGTCCCGGCCCCGGAATAGCCGATCGCCTCGGCGGCGCGGACGGCTGCATCGCCCATCGCCCGGCGCATCTCGGCGGTCATGCCGGGGGCCGGGGCTTCCTCGATCACCTTCTGGTGGCGACGTTGCAGCGAACAGTCGCGTTCGAACAGATGCACGGCGCGCTTGCCGTCGCCAAAGACCTGAACCTCGATATGGCGCGGTTGCAGGACGTATTTCTCGATCAGCACGTCGGGGTTGCCGAAAGCCGTCCGCGCCTCGGATTGGGCGGAGTCCAGCGCTTGGGCGAAATCGGCGGGGTCGTCGACACGGCGCATCCCCTTGCCACCGCCGCCCGCCACGGCCTTGATCAGCACCGGATAGCCGACCTCATCCGCCATCCGCGCCAGGTGATCCGCATCCTGATCGGCGCCGTGATAGCCGGGCACCACGGGCACGCCCGCCTTTTCCATCAGCGCCTTGGCCGCATCCTTCAGCCCCATCGCCCGGATCGCATCCCCCGAGGGACCGATGAAGACCAGCCCTGCCGCCTGCACCTGATCGACGAAATCGGGGTTTTCCGACAGGAAGCCGTATCCCGGATGGATCGCCTGCGCCCCTGTCGCCATGGCCGCCGCGATGATGGCATCGCCGCGCAGATAGCTGTCGGCGGGGGCAGGTCCGCCCAGATGGGCCGCCTGATCGGCCATCTGCACATGGCGCGCCGCGCGGTCGGCATCGGAAAAGACGGCGACCGTGGTCACGCCCATGCGGCGGCAGGTGTCGATCACGCGGCAGGCGATCTCTCCGCGGTTGGCGATCAGGATCTTGTCGAACATGGGCGACCTTTCGTGTCGATGGATGGCACCGGCGGCTGTGCGCCCCCGGGCCCCGCGGAATATCTGGCGATGGATGACGGCACGACGGGCCTACATCCGGAAGATGCCGAAGCGCGTCGGCTGGATCGGCGCATTCAGGCTGGCGCGCAGGGACAGGGCCAGCACCTCGCGCGATTTGCGCGGGTCGATGATCCCGTCATCCCAAAGCCGCGCCGAGGCATAGAGCGGGTGGGACTGGCGGTCGAACATCTCGACCGTGGGGCGCTTGAAGGCGGCCTCCTCTTCGGCGGACCATGTGCCGCCCTTGCGCTCGATGCCGTCGCGGCGGACGGTGGCCAGAACGCCGGCCGCCTGTTCGCCGCCCATCACGCTGATGCGGCTGTTGGGCCAGGTCCACAGGAAGCGCGGCGAATAGGCGCGGCCCGACATGCCGTAATTTCCCGCGCCGAAGCTGCCGCCGACCAGCATGGTGATCTTGGGGACGTTCGTCGTGGCGACGGCCGTGACCATCTTGGCGCCGTGTCGGGCGATGCCTTCGTTTTCGTATTTGCGACCGACCATGAAGCCGGTGATGTTCTGCAAAAACACCAGCGGGATGCCCCGCGCGCTGCACAGTTCGATGAAATGCGCGCCCTTCTGGGCAGCTTCGGAAAACAGGACGCCATTGTTGGCGACGATGCCGACCGGGCAGCCCTCGACATGGGCGAAACCGGTGACCAGCGTTTCGCCGAACCGCGCCTTGAATTCGTCAAAACGGCTGCCGTCGACGATGCGGGCGATGACTTCGCGGATGTCATAGGGGGTGCGCAGGTCGGCAGGCACGACGCCGAACAGTTCATCGGGGTCATAGGCGGGCGCTTCGGGCGATTGCCACAGGACCGTCTCGGGGCGGCGGCGGTTCAGGTTGGCGACGGCGCGGCGGGCCTGGGCCAGGGCATGGGCGTCATCCTCGGCCAGGTAATCGGCCACGCCCGACAGGCGCGTATGCACGTCGCCGCCGCCCAGATCCTCGGAGGTCACGACCTCGCCCGTGGCGGCCTTGACCAGCGGTGGGCCTGCCAGAAAGATCGTGCCCTGCCCGCGCACGATGATGGTCACGTCGGACATCGCGGGCACATAGGCGCCGCCCGCGGTGCAGGACCCCATCACCACGGCGATCTGCGGGATGCCCTTGGCGCTCATCCGGGCCTGGTTGAAGAAGATGCGCCCGAAATGGTCGCGGTCGGGAAAGACCTCGTCCTGGTTGGGCAGGTTCGCGCCGCCGCTGTCGACCAGATAGACGCAGGGCAGTTCGCATTCCTCGGCGATCTCCTGGGCGCGCAGGTGCTTCTTGACGGTCATCGGGTAATAGGTGCCGCCCTTGACCGTCGCATCATTCGCCACGACCATTACGTCCTGCCCGTGCACGCGGCCAATCCCCGCGATGACGCCTGCACCCGGGGCCGCGCCGTCATACATGCCATGGGCCGCCGTCGCGCCGATCTCCAGGAACGGGCTGCCGGGGTCCAGCAGGTTCGCCACCCTTTCGCGCGGGGGCATCTTGCCGCGGCTGACATGGCGTTCGGTGGCTGCCGAACCCCCGCCCGCGGCGGCCTGGTCGGCGGCCTGACGCACCGTGTCCAACAGGTCCAGATGCGCCTGCCGGTTGGCACGGAACTGGTCGGAGGAGGGCAAGGCCTGGCTGGTCAGCTTCATTGGGGAACCTCTGATTGGGGCCGGACGGTCATTCGGCTTCTGCCAGCGCGCGCAGTTCGCGGCGCATGACCTTGCCGGTGACGGTCATCGGCAGGCTGTCCAGAAACGCGATCTCGCGCGGATAGGAATGGGCGGCGGATTGGCGGCGGGCATGGTCGCGCAGCTGATCGGCCATGGCGTCATCGGCGGCAAAGCCGGGGCGCAGGACGACATAGGCCTTGACGATCTGGGTGCGCAGGGCGTCGGGTTTGCCGATGACGCCCACCTGGGCCACGGCGGGATGGCGCAGCAGGCAATCCTCGATTTCCGAGGGGCCGATGCGGTATCCGGCCGATGTGATCACATCGTCGTCGCGGCCCACGAAATGGATATGGCCGTCACGGATGACACCCTTGTCGCCCGTCACCATCCAGTCGCCGCGAAATTTATCCGCCGTCGCCTCGGGGCGGTTCCAGTATCCCAGCATCATGCTGGCCGCCCCGCGCAGGATGGCAATGTCGCCATCCTGCCCATCGGGCAAGGGACGGCCCTGATCGTCGATCACCGCCACATCGCATCCCGGGACCGCCTTGCCGATCGCGCCTGGCTGGGCCTGGAACATCCGACCCGCCCCCGACGCGACCATGTTGCATTCGGTCTGGCCATAGAATTCGTTGATCTGCAGGCCAAAAGCACCCTGCCCCCATTCCAGCATCGGCGCCCCAAGCGTTTCCCCGCCCGAGGCGACGCTGCGCAATCCCGGCAGGTGGATATCGGCGGCCTTCAGCATCTTCAGCGCGGTCGGCGGAAAGAAGATGTTGCGGATCTGACAATCGTCGACCAGTCGGGCGACGGCGGCGGGATCGAATTTCGGCATCCGCGCCGCCACGACCGGCACGCCAAGCGCCAGCGCGGGCATGGCCACGTCGAACAGACCGCCGATCCAGGCCCAATCGGCGGGCGTCCAGATGACGTCGCCGGGCTGGCCCAGCAGATCGTGGCTCATCTCGACGCCGGGCAGATGGCCGGTCAGCACGCGGTGGCCGTGCAGCGCGCCCTTGGGCGCCCCCGTCGTCCCCGAGGTATAGATGATGACCGCCGGATCATCGGGTCCGGTTGGGCGTGATGGAAACGCCCCTGCACCTGGCAGCCCATCCTCGGGCACGATCACCCGCAGATCGGGGAAGGCGCGCAGCATCGCGCGGCCTTCGGCATCCGCGATGACCGTGCGGATGCCGGCGTCGTTCAGGCGCAGGGCCAGCGCCTCGGGGCCGAACAGCTTGAACAGCGGGACCGAGATGGCGGCCGATTTCCAAATCGCCAGATGCGCGGCGGCGGTCCAGGACGATTGCGTCCGCAAGACGCCCACGCGTTCGCCCCGCGGCACGTCCAGTGCATGTGCCAGGCGGTTTGTCATCTCGTCCAGTTGCCCGAAGGTCACGGGATGGGGGCTGCCGTCATGGTCGATGATGGCCACGGCGGCGGCGTCATGGGCCAGGCATTGATCGGCCATGTTCAGGCGGGCGGGCAGGTTCCAACGGAAGTCACGGCGCAATGCGTCATGGTCGGTATGCGTCAGCATCCGCATCTTATCGCCCTTCGGTCAGATAGGCGTCCAGCCACAGATATTGCCGCGCGGTCTGGGTCAGCATGCATTGCGTGCCGGCCGGACCCGCGCCGGTGCCGCCGCCCCAACGGCTGCCCTCATAGGAACAGGCCGCGTCGCGATAGGCGATCCAGTCGCGCTGCATCTGGCGCAGCAGGGGCGCCTGTTCGGGCGCGGCGGAACCCAGATCGGCCATCTGGGCGTCGGCGGCCTTGGATTGCGCCATCAGCCTTTCATAGCTGTCGTTCAGCAGGCCGTCCCAGTGTGACAGTTCCTGCGACAGGCAGGATGACATGCCGACCGTCGTGCTGCCTCCGGGGCCTTCCATGCAGGCCTGCGCTGCCCTGCCGATGCAGGACATCGGATCGGCGTCACCCGCCAGACAGGCATCCACGACCGCCGGATCGGCCAGGGGCATCGCACTGTCCTGCGCCATGGCCGGACCCGTCATCGCAACCAGAGCCGCCAGTACCATGCGCATCAGACCAGCCCCATCAGTTCGCGGCCGATCAGCATGCGGCGGATTTCACTGGTGCCGGCACCGATCTCCATCAGCTTGGCGTCGCGGAACAGGCGGCTGACCACGCTGTCGTTCAGAAAACCCGCGCCGCCCATGGCCTGAACGGCCTGATGTGCCTGCACCATCGCCTGTTCGCTGGCATAAAGCACCGCGCCTGCGGCGTCCTGACGGGTGACCTTGCCCGTGTCGCAGGCCCGCGCGACCTCATAGACATAGGCGCGGGCGGTGTTCAGCGCGACATACATGTCGGCGATCTTGCCCTGCATCAGCTGGAAGGACCCGATGGGTTGGCCGAACTGCTTGCGTTCGGACACATAGGGCATGACCTGGTCCAAACAGGCCGCCATGATACCGGTGCCGATGCCGGACAGGACCACGCGTTCGTAGTCCAGTCCCGACATCAGCACCCGAACGCCCCGGCCCTCCTCGCCCAGGACGTTCTCGAACGGGATCTCGACATTGTCGAAGATCAACTCGCCCGTATTCGACCCGCGCATCCCCAGCTTGTCGAAATGCGGGCTGGTGGTGAAACCGGCCATGTCGCGTTCGACGATAAAGGCTGTGATGCCCTTGCTGCCCGCATCCGGGTCGGTCTTGGCATAGACAACCAGCGTGTGGGCATCGGGCGCGTTGGTGATCCAGTATTTATTGCCGTTCAGCACATAGCGGTCGTTCTTCTTTTCCGCCCGCAACTTCATGCCGACCACATCGCTGCCCGCGCCCTCCTCGGACATGGCCAGGGCGCCGACATGTTCGCCGCTGCACAGCTTGGGCAGGTATTTCGCGCGCTGTTCGTCGGTGCCGTTCAGCTTGATCTGGTTCACGCAAAGGTTCGAATGCGCCCCATAGGACAGGCTGACGCTGGCACTGGCGCGGGCGATCTCCTCGACCGCGATGACATGGGCCAGATAGCTCATGCCCGAACCGCCCCATTCCTCGGACACGGTGACGCCCAACAGGCCCAGATCGCCCATTTCGGTCCAAAGTTCGTTCGGAAAGGCGTTGTCGCGATCGACCTGCGCCGCGATGGGAACGATGCGGTCCTGTGCCCAACGATGCACCATCTCGCGCAGCGCGTTCACATCCTCGCCCAGATCGAATTCCATGCCCTTGTTGAACATCGCGATCCCCCCTCCCCGGTTATTGAACGCTTGTTCATTTCCTTTACCGCAGCGCCCCGCCCTGCGTCAAGACAGCCTGCGCCAAGGCGCGCGCTTGCGTCAATCGGGGTCTTGCCCCGCGCCGTCATGCGGGCCAGTAAACGGCCAGAACAATCCAAGCGGGGTCGCCCATGCGCCTTTCCATCCTGCGCCACGCCCCGGCCGTCACCCAAGGCAGGCTGGCGGGTCGCCGCGACGTCCCGGCCGATTGCAGCGACCGGGACGCCTTGGCGCGGGTCAGGTCCCGGATCGGGGTGACCGATCACGTCATCTGCAGCCCGGCACTGCGCTGCCGCCAGACCGCCGACGCCCTGGGCCTGACGCCAGACGCAACCGATCCGGTCCTCTGGGAACAGGATTTCGGCGCATGGGAGGGTCTTCCCTATGCCGAGCTGCCCGATCTGGGGCCGCTGACGACAGACCAGCTGGCCGATCACCGGCCCGAGGGCGGCGAGAGTTTTGTCGATCTTTGTGCCCGGATCACGCCGGCCTTGCGTGCCCTGACCCGTGACACGCTGATCGTGGCCCATGCGGGTACCGTTCGGGCGGCATTGTCGATGGTGGCGGGGAACGGGGCGCTGTCCTTTGCCGTCGCACCGCTGTCGCTGACCATCCTGCACCGGCATGGCAATCAGTGGTCGGTCGAGGCCACGAACCTGCCCATCTTCGAAAGCTGACGCCATGGCATCTGTCGCCCTGATCGCCCTGATCCTTGATGCGCTGATCGGCTGGCCGGGTTGGCTGTTCCGGCGGATCGGCCACCCGGTGACCTGGCTGGGACGGCTGATTGGGGCGCTGGATGCGCGAATGAACCGGGGCGGCTGGCGGCGGGTCAAGGGGGGCGTTGCGGTTCTGATTGTCATCGGAGCGGCGGTGCTGCCTGCGCTGATCCTTCAGGCGGTGCTTGGGCCTTGGGCGGCGGCGGTGCTGGCATGGCCCCTGGTGGCTGCGCGGTCGCTGGACGATCATCTGTGGGCCGTCGCGCGTCCCCTGCTGGCGCGGGACATCGCAGGCGCAAGGCGCGCGGTCGCCATGATCGTCGGCCGCGATGTCAGCCGCGCCGACGAGGCCGCGATCAGCCGCGCAGCCCTTGAGAGCCTGGCCGAAAATGCCAGCGACGGCGTCATCGCGCCCCTGTTCTGGGCCGCGGTGGCGGGCCTGCCGGGCATCGCCGCCTACAAGGCGATCAACACGCTGGATTCGATGATCGGTCACCGGACCCCCCGGCACGAGGCCTTCGGCAACGTGGCGGCGCGGCTGGACGATGTGGTGAACCTGATCCCCGCGCGGCTGACGGCCCTGCTGATCGCGGGCGCCGCGTGGTCCGGGGCGGCCCTGCGATGCGCGTGGCGCGATGCACCGGGGCACCGGTCGCCGAATGCCGGCTGGCCCGAGGGCGCCATGGCGGGCGCCCTGGGCATCCGCCTGTCCGGCCCGCGCGTCTATGGCGACCGCATTGCGGCCGAGCCCTGGCTGAACGGCCCCGCCCCCGACCCGACGGCGCGCGACCTGGATCGCGGCATCACGCTCTATCGTCGGGCGGTGGTGCTGGCGGGGGTTGTCCTGATCCTGATGGCTGTGGCCTAGAGCGTGCGGACGCTGACCGTCTGCTGACGCAGTTCCGCCGTGGTGGTGGTGGTCAGGAAGGCCGCATCCGCCGCATCGCGCCCCACCGCGACAATCGCCATGGTATCGGCATGGGCCATGCCCGTCGGATCGACCAGATGCCAGGCGCCGTCCAGATAGACCTCGACCACGGCATGGAAATCGGGCGGCGTGACCGAAGGCGCATAGACGCTGGCAAAACGCGTCGGGATCTGACAGGCGCGGCACAGCGAGATCATCAGATGCGCGTAATCCCGGCACACCCCCTGACGGTCCAGGAAGGTATCCGCCGAGGTGGTGTCGGCATTGCTGGCGCCCGCGACATAGCTGAGGTTCTCCTCGACCCAATCGCGCAGCGCCGCGACCCTGGCGCCACCGGTCAGCCCGTCGAAACGGGTGTTGATGAAGTTGAAGAAGCGGTCCACCGGGCAATAGACCGACGGCAGCAGATAGCGCAGGGCGTCGCCGGACATGTCCTCGACCTCGACCTGCGACAGGGATGCCAGATCGGGGCGCGGGCGGGTAACCTCGACCGTGGCGGTATAGTTGCAATACAGGCGGTCGCTGGCGCGCACGATCAGACGTTCGCCGATGCCCTCTTCGGCGGGAACACGGGCGGTGCGTTCGGGGTTGCCCAGGTCGATCGCGCTTTGCACGATCTCTTGGCCGGTGGCGCCCGCGGCCTCGATCACCAGCAACGCCGTGCCGGGCTGCTGCAGCGCGTAATCAAGAAGAACGTCGATTTGCATCCGCATGGGCGGGCTCCTGTCAGAAAAATGGGGCAAGGGCGCGGGCATTCGAACCGGTGCCCGCGCAGTCAATCGTGGTGAAGGGATAAGGTTCCCCGCGGCACCCTATCAGGCAAAGCCGACCGAATTGGCATCCAGCTGAATATCGACGTCAAAGGCCGCGCCGCCCATGGGCGATGCTCCGAATGTCAGCGCGCCGCCCATCTGCTGGGCATAGATCTGGCAGATCTGCATGCCCAGCCCGGCGGCGCTGTCGGGGTCGAAATCATCGGGCAGCCCCGGACCGTCATCCATCACGCGCAGCGTCAACCGGTCGTCCTGCGCCGACAGATCGACGGCGATCATCGTCCGGCGATCCTTGCCGCCATGCTTGATGGCATTGCCGATCAGTTCGGCCAGCAGCTGTCCGATGGCCGCCGCCTGCGACGGGTTGACCCGCAGGTCGCGTGGCAGCCGGTCGGTGAAATCCACCTGCGCGTTCAGCGCCTGCCCCAGGTCCTGCGTCAATGCGGCGGCATAATCGGCCAAGGTCACGAAGCCCGATTCCGGGTCCAGATGCAGCTGTTCATGCACGCGCGACAGCGTGCTGATCCGGTTGGCCGCATCCCCGATCAATGCGCCCGCATCGACATCCGCATGGATGCGGGCCTGCATCCGCAAAAGCGCGATCACCGCCGCGAAGCTGTTCTTGACCCGGTGATCGATCTCGCCCAGCAGGACCTTCTGGCGGGCAAGGGCCTCGTTCTTCAGCGCGACCTCGGCCTGCAACTGCAGCGCCTGATCCTGCAGCAGCTTGCGGGCCTCGACGATGTCGGTGACGTCGCGCGAACAGGCCAGAATGCGCATCACGCGGCCATCGGGTGCGCGCACCGGCGACACCGTGACGTCCCACCAGCGCGGGGTGCCCTTGGCGGTGGGGCAGAATGCCTCGAACCGCCTGCTGCGGCCGTCGCGGGCCTCGTTCATGGCATGGGCCAGGGCGTCGTGACTGGCCTTGGGCCACATCACCGGCCATTCGGCCCCGGCGACATCCGCGAAATTGTCGATCTCCATGGCGCACATGCCATTGCTGTTCATGAAGCTGAGCCGGCCATCCATCTCCAGCAGCTTGATGCAATCGGGGGAACTGTCCAGCACGGAAAGGGTGAACCCTTTTTCGGCGCCGTCCAGCACGTCCAATGCGGCAAGATTGTCATCAAGCAGGACCATGGCAGCGATGCGACCTTTCGGATCTGAGGGCTTGCGCGGCTGCGCGGTTCATGGGTGCCACTGTCAAAACATGCCATCCCCTGTCAAGGTCAATCAGGCCTGACCGACCGCGCCGCTGCGTTAGTCCGCCAATGGCCGCAGGCGGGCAAGGTCGTCCCCCTGACGCGACAGCCCCCGCGCCAATGGCAGAAGATCGGCCTGAAGCGCGTGATAGATGTCGGGCTTGCCTTGGAACTGGGTCATCAGCGGCAGGTTGTCGGGGCCGACCTCGTGGTGCCAGCCGCCGTGATGGGCATCGACCATATGGGTGGCCGCGAACTGCCACAGTCTGCGATACCAGTCGTCGAATTCGGGCCTCGGGTCCAGTTTCAGCAGGGCCGCCAGGGCGCCGATCGCCTCGGTCACGGGCCACCAGTATCGCGCGGGGTTGTCGACCCGACCGTCGCGGCCAAGCGTATAGGCCAGCCCGCCAAGATCGTCGTTCCAGGCGTCCGCCAGCCCCGTCCGCACCAGGGCGGTCGCCTGCGCGACGCTGTCGCCTTCGGGCCGTCCCGCCAGATCCCACCATTGCAGCAGCAGGCGTGCCATCTCGAAGCTGTGGCCGGGGGTGGTGCCTGCGGGGCGGAACATGGGATTGCCGGAATAGCCGTGATCGGGCCGCCAATCGGCATCGTAATGTTCGGGAATGCGCCAGCCATTTTCCGCCGCCTGCCCGGCGATGAAGAAGCGCAGGATGCCGCCTGCCCACGACAGGAATTCGCCCTCGCCGGTGGCCTCATGGGCGGCCAGCAGCGCCTCGACCCCGTGCATGTTGGCGTTCATGCCGCGATAGGTGGAAAAGACCTGCCAGTCGCGGGTGAATTCGTCGCGGAACAGCCCCGCCTCGGCGTCCCAGAAATGCCGGTCCAGAACCTGGATGATGTCGGCCAGCAGGCGGTCGGCATCGGGATGCCCGACCATCTTGGCGCTGGAGGCCGCAAGCAGCACGAAGACATGCCCATAGGCCAGCTTGGTGCCGTCGACCGCGCCCTTGCCATCAACCGACCACAGATATCCGCCGTGGTCGCGGTCGCGGTGCCCGTTCCACAGGAATGCCATGCCCTGATCGATGATCCCTGCCCGATCCGGCCGCCCGGACAATTGGGCAAGGGCATAGGAATGGACCAGCCGCGTCGTGCTGTGCAGTTCCTGCAGGTCGCCGGCCAGGGGGCGGCCCGTAGGGTCCAAGCCATGAAAGCCGCCCGCCGCCCGCGGGCTGGCATCGAACAGGTCCAGCGAACACCGGGCATCCTGGGCCAGAAAGGCGCGGTGGTCGGGGTCGTCCAGCAGGATGGCGGTCATGATCCGTTCCTTTCAGCGTTTGCGCAGCGCGTCGGCCAAGGCCGAACCGAAGGCACCCTGCGATTGCGCCGGGCCTGCCGAAGCCGTCGTCTTGCCACGCGGTTTTTCGGCCTTGGGGCGCTCCGGCGCGGGCTGGCCGCCGCCATCCTTGCGCATGGTCAGGCCGATGCGCTTGCGGGGGACATCGACCTCGGTCACGCGGACGCGGACGACATCGCCGGCCTTGACCACCTCATGCGGGTCCTTGACGAACCGGTCGGCCAGCTGGCTGACATGGACCAACCCGTCCTGATGCACGCCGATATCCACGAAGGCGCCGAAGGCCGCGACGTTGGTGACGGTCCCCTCCAGCAACATGCCCGGGCGCAGATCCTTGATGTCCTCGATACCATCGGCGAATGTCGCGGTGACGAAACCGGGGCGTGGGTCGCGGCCGGGCTTTTCCAACTCGGACAGGATGTCGCGCACGGTCGGCAGGCCGAAATCATCGGTCACGAAATCCTGCGCCCGCACCGATTTCAGCGCCGCGCTGTCGCCCATCAGGGCGCGCAGGTCACGCCCGCAGGCGGCCACGATCTTGCGCGCGACGCCATAGGCTTCGGGGTGGACGGCCGATGCGTCCAGCGGCTCGGACCCTTGCACGCGCAGAAAGCCTGCGCTTTGCTGGAAGGCCTTGGGACCCAGCCCCGCGACCTTCTTCAGCGCGGCGCGCGACGGGAAAGCCCCGGTGGCATCGCGATGTGCAACGATCGCCTGCGCCAAGGACGGCCCCAGCCCCGCGACATGGGCCAGCAGCGGCGCCGAGGCGGTGTTCAGATCGACGCCCACGGCGTTCACGGCATCCTCGACCACGGCCTCCAGCGATTTCGCCAGCTGGCGCTGATCGACATCGTGCTGATACTGCCCCACGCCGATGGATTGCGGCGGCACCTTGACCAGTTCGGCCAGCGGGTCCTGCAACCGCCGTGCGATCGACACCGCGCCCCTGATCGACACGTCCAGATCGGGAAACTCCTTCGCCGCCAGTTCCGAGGCCGAATAGACCGAGGCACCGGCTTCGGAGACGATCACCTTGGTCGGTGCCTTGGTCCCCTTGGGCAGACGCTTCAGCACATCGGCCACCAGACGTTCGCTCTCGCGGCTGGCGGTGCCGTTGCCGATGGCGATCAGGTCGACGCCATGTTTCGCGATCAGCGCCAACAGCGTGGCCTCGGCCCCGCGCAGGTCGTTCTTGGGCTGGAAGGGATAGATGGTGGCCGTATCGACCAGCTTGCCGGTCGCGTCGATCACCGCGATCTTGCAGCCGGTGCGGATGCCGGGATCGATGCCAAGCGTGGTCCGCGCGCCCGCAGGAGCCGCCAGCAGCAGGTCGCGCAGGTTGCGGGCAAAGACGCGGATCGCCTCGTCATGGGCGCGTTTGCGCAGATCGGTCAGCAGGTCGATATACATGGTGTTCGACAGGCGCACCCGCCATGCCCAACCTGCCACGCCGCGCAGCCAATCAGCCCCCGGCCCCGCCGCCAGCGGCCCAAGACCCCGCGCGACGATGCCTTCGGCCCGCGCCACGCCGGTTTCGGGGTCCGGAGAGATGTCGATGGTGACGATCTCCTCCTTGGCGGCGCGCAGGATCGCCAGCGCGCGGTGCCCGGGGATGTCCGCCCATTTTTCGCGATGGTCGAAATAATCGCTGAACTTGGCCCCGGCCTCCTCCTTGCCCTTGGCGACGCGGGCCGCGATGAAGGCGTCGCGCTGCATGAAATCGCGCAGGCTGCCCAGGACCTGGGCGTTTTCGGCCAGCTCCTCGACCAGGATGTCGCGGGCACCGTCCAGCGCGTCCTTGGGGGTGGCGACATCGTCGGTGACATAGCCGGGGGCCAGCCTGGCCGGGTCCTGGGACGGGTCGGCCATGATCTGGCGCAGCAGCGGTTCCAGCCCCTTTTCGCGGGCGATCATCGCCTTGGTGCGGCGCTTGGGCTTGAAGGGCAGATAGATGTCCTCCAGCGCGGATTTGGTGTCGGCCTGCGTGATGGCGCGGGCCAGATCGTCGGTCAGCTTGCCCTGATCGCGGATCGACCCCAGGATCGAGGCTCGCCGCGCCTCCATGTCGCGCAGATAGGTCAGGCGGTCGGACAGGGTCCGCAACTGCGTGTCGTCCAGGCCGCCGGTGACCTCCTTGCGGTAACGGGCGACGAAGGGAACCGTCGCGCCCCCGTCCAGCAATTCGGCGGCGGCCATCACCTGCCTGGGCTCGGCGGCGATTTCGGTGGCGATCTGGCGGGCAATGCGAAGCGCGGTGTCCATGGCGGAACCTTTCGTCGTGATCTTTGGCCGCCGTTCTAGCCCGTCGCCTCGTCCCCGCCAAGCGGTGCATCGACCTGCAGTTCCGGCAGGCGCATGACCTCGGCTGCGCTGGCCTTGCCCTTGGCGCTGTCGCGCACGACCTGGCGCAGGGCGGCGGACCGTTTCAGCAGACGCCGAAAGCCGGTTTCATCCAGGGCCAGCAGACTGGTGGGCGTGATGGCCCGCACCTCGGCCCGGCGGACGCGGCTGGTCAGCACGCCCATCTGGCCGAACATGTCGCCCCGGCCCAAGCGCGTCGTCTGACCGGCCGTCAATTGTTCGACCGCCCCCGATGCCACGAAATAGACCGTCCGCGCGGGCGTGTCCTTGCGTGTGATGACATGGCCCGCGTTGATGTACCGGGTGCGGACCTCTTTGCTCAGGCGCTTCAGCTCGGCGTCGTTCAGATCGGCGAATAGCGGGAACTGGCGGACCAGTTCGTTCTTGCGCAGGGCAAGGTCCAGCTTGGGTCGCGTTTCGGAACGGCTGCGGCGGATGGCCAGGTCGTTCATCAGCTGGGTATGGACCTCGGCCCCGATCAGCCCGTCATCGCGCATGGTGTTGTATTCGCGTTCCTCCAACCGCAGGGCGGTGCGGCGGATGAAGCGGCGTTCCAATTCCTCGGCATATCCGGGATATTGCAGGCGCAGACCCTCCAGCGCGGTCTCGACCGCCTCGATCCGGCGGCTCAGCAGTTCATGCAGCAATTCGGCCACACGGCGGCCGTGGATGCGGCGGATGCGCCTGTCGATGAAGCCGTGAAGATCCCGCAGGATTAATCGCTTGGCCAGCAACATCTCGAACCGGTCGGCGGTCAGGGCGGCCAGGGGCCCGGGCACGCCGAAACGGTTGCGCAGGATGGCGGCCATGCGGAAGGTCGGCCCATAGCCCAAGCTGCTGCGCGATGCGCGCTGATAGCCGGTCCGCCCGCTGCTGCGCGCGCCCTCGATCAGGCGGTCCACGTCGAACAGTGCCTGTTCCGACAGCCGGGCCGAGATGATGCGTTCGCGAAAGCGCTGCAGGATCATCTCGCGTTCATGGCCGGCCAGAGCGATCAGGCCCAGGGTGATGCGGTCGCGGTCCAGGATCTCGGCATTGTCTTCGGCCTCGGCGCGTTCGACGGCGGCGTCCAGGCGGGCGGCAAAGCGCTTGGCCTCGGATCGGACCGTGTCGCGGGTCAGGTCGTAATTCTCGGCCGCCTGGGACACGCCTTCGCGCACCGTCTGCAAGGCGACGGCGACCACCTGGTTGGATAGCGCCCGGTCCAGCGGGGACAGCTTGTCCAGACCCAGCAGCGTGATGACGCTGCGCAGCGTCGTCCCCTGCACGATCAGCGTGAAGAGCGTGAAGCCCGTGGCCAGGATGCCCACCAGCCGCTTGGTTTCCACCGGCACGCGCAGGCTTTCGGTCACGGCTAGCGCCAGCGCCAGCGTGACGGCGCCACGCAGGCCGCCCCACAGGATCGCCACGCGATAGGGGCGCTGGATCCGCGGCGACAGCCCCAGCACCGTCAGCAACGGCAGCACCCCGAACAGGATGATCGCGCGGGCCACGAAGGCCGCCAGGATCACCACCAGCACCAGAAGCAGGTCCGACAGGCGCACATTGTCCAGAAGTCGCGGGATCAGCAGCGCGGCCAGGATAAAGATCATCGCGCCCGCCCAATGCGCCAGCAGGCCCCAGACCTCGCGCAGGTTGACCCAGAAGGCGGGCGCAAGACGCCCCGGCCCCATGAAGTTCAGGGTCAGGCCCGCCGCGACCACGCCGATGACGCCCGACGCGCCCAGTATCTGTTCCGCCCCGATATAGGCCAGATAAGGCACCGCGACCGAGACCGAGATCTGCGCGGTTTCGAACCGCGAAAACAGCCCCATCAGCATCAGCGCCACCCGCGCCGACAGCCAGCCCGACAGGACGCCGCCCAAGATCAGGCCGGGAAACTTGCCGAAGGCCTCGGACAGGCTGGGATTGGGGACCCCCAGCATCACATAGCTCATGAAGAGACCGAAGAGGGCGATGGCGGCGGCATCGTTCAGCAGGCTCTCGCCCTCGATGATGCGGGCAAGGCGCTTGGGTGCCGACAGCGACCGGAAGATGCTGACCACCGCCGAAGGGTCGGTCGTGGACACGATCGACCCGACCAGCAGGCAGACCATCAACGGCAGCCCGCTGATCCAGGACAGGGTATAGCCGATGGTCAATGTCGCCACCACGACCGCCACCACGGCCAGCGTCAGGATCGGTACCCAGTCATCCATCATCCGGCGGATGTTCATTTCCAGCGTCGCCTGGAAGATCAATGTCGGCAGGAAGACATAGAGGAACACGCTGGATCGGATCGGCAGCGCCAGGATGCCTTCGGCCAGCGGGTTCAGCGCATCCGTCAGCTCGGTGTTCAAAAGGAAGATCGCGCCGCCCCCGATCAGCGTGCCCACCGCCGCCAGCATGACGCTGAACGGCAGGGACAGGCGCGCCGCCAACGGCTCGGCCATGGCGATCAGCAGGAACAGACAGGCGGTGAACGAGGTCAGAAGCACGATATCCATGACTTTGGAATAGTGGCAGATGTCGTCGCTGGGAAGACCACCTGACGCCATATCTGGCATCTACACCGTCCTGTGACGTCGAATTCAGTGATCGCACCGCGCAGTGCTTGAATTGCGGCCATGCAGCGCACAGCTGACAAGGCCACGGGTCGAACGACCCGCCAGATCAACAAGACCCATGGAAAGGAGGACGCCATGTCCTCGATGTTCGACCCCCTGACGCTTGGTGCCGTGACGCTGAAGAACCGCGTCGTGATGGCCCCCCTGACGCGCAGCCGTTCGGGCGACCAGCGCATTCCCAATGACATGATGGCCGAATACTATGCCCAACGCGCGGGCGCCGGGCTGATCCTGTCCGAGGCGACCAGCGTGATGGCCATGGGCGTCGGCTATGAGGCCACCCCCGGCATCTGGAACCAGGCCCAGGTCGAGGGTTGGTCCAAGGTCACCAAGGCCGTGCACGAACGCGACGGCCTGATCTTCCTGCAGCTGTGGCATGTCGGGCGCATTTCGCATCCCGATCTGCTGGGCGGCGAATTGCCGGTGGCGCCCTCTGCCATTCAACCCGAGGGCCATGTCAGCCTGCTGCGCCCCAAGCGGTCCTATGTCACGCCGCGCGCCCTGGACATCGAAGAAATCCCCGCCATCGTCGAGGCCTATCGCCAAGGTGCCGAAAACGCCCGTCGCGCCGGTTTTGACGGGGTCGAGATCCATGCCGCGAACGGCTATCTGATCGACCAGTTCCTGCAGGATGCCAGCAATACCCGCGACGATGCCTATGGCGGATCGATCGAAAACCGCGCCCGCCTGCTGGACGAGATCACCGATGCGGTCATCGGCGTCTGGGGTGCCGATCGCGTCGGCGTCCATCTGGCCCCGCGCGGCGACGGCCACAGCATGGGCGACAGCGACCCCAAGTCGCTGTTCACCCATGTGGCACGCCAGCTGGGCCGCAAGGGCGTGGCCTTCATCTGCCTGCGCGAACACGTCGCGGGCGACAGCCTGATGGGTGACATCCGCAAGGCCTTCAACGGTCCGGTCATCGCCAATGAGGGCCTGACCAAGGATGTCGCCGAAAAGCTGTTGGCCGAGGACAAGGCCGATGCCGTGGCCTTCGGTCGTGATTTCATCGCCACGCCCGACCTGCCCGAACGCTTTCGTCGGAACCTGGCCCTGAACGACCATGATCCCTCGACCTTCTATGCGGGCGGTGCCGAAGGCTATACCGACTATCCCATCCGGACGGGCATCGCCGCCGAATAGGGTCGCAAGGAACCGCAGATATGGGAAAGGCCGGGCAATCGCCCGGCCTTTTCGGTGACGTGGTCGTTTTCTTACATGCGGTCGCGGCTGGTGTCGTCGACGCGCGTGCCGCTGGGGAAGGAAGAGACCGAGACCGTGTCGCCCGGCATCAGGTTGCGGTCGTCCAGTTCGCGGGCGTTGAACAGGTCGCCGGCGCGGCGATCCACCTGCTGCATCTGGACCTGGCTGAAGTTGTGCATCTCGGGCTGTTCCTTCATGGTCAGCGATCCGGCCGCGGCGGGAATGGCGGCAAGAGCGGTCATGGCGGCGGCAATCAGGGCAAAGCGGGTCATATCTGTGTTCCTTGTTGGGGTTAAGTTTCGCTTGTCGTGATTGCAGTTACGGTCGCCGCGACCCGTTTGTTGCACCCCACACGCGAGCGTGATGCGAAGTTTCCCGCACCATGTGAAAAAGGCGGCCCCGAAGGACCGCCTTTTCCCGTTCACCGATCCCGTGGGATCAGCAGCTGTAATACATCGCGTATTCGATCGGGTGGGGCGTATGCTCGTAGGCATAGACCTCTTCCCACTTGAGGGCCATGTAGCCTTCCAGCTGATCGCGGGTGAAGACGTCGCCGGCCAGCAGGAAGTCCATGTCCTTGTCCAGTTCCTCCAGCGCTTCGCGCAGCGAACCGCAGACGGTCGGGATTTCGGCCAGCTCTTCCGGCGGCAGATCATAGAGATCCTTGTCGGAAGCCGCGCCCGGATCGATCTTGTTCTTGATGCCGTCAAGTCCGGCCATCAACAGCGCTGCAAAGCACAGATAGGGGTTCGCCGCGGGATCGGGGAAGCGGGCCTCGACGCGCTTGGCCTTGGGCGATTCCGTCCACGGAATACGGACGCAGCCCGAACGGTTGCGTGCCGAATAGGCGCGCAGGACCGGGGCCTCGAAGCCCGGGATCAGGCGCTTGTAGCTGTTGGTCGAGGGGTTCGTCAGCGCGTTCAGCGCCTTGGCGTGCTTCAGGATGCCGCCGATGAACCACAGGGCCTCCTGGCTCAGGTCGGCATATTTGTCGCCTGCGAACAGCGGCTTGCCCTCCTTCCAGATCGACATGTTCACATGCATCCCCGACCCGTTGTCGCCCTTCATGGGCTTGGGCATGAACGTGGCCGACTTGCCATAGGCGTGGGCGACGTTGTGGATGATGTACTTGTATTTCTGGATGTTGTCGGCCTGGGTCGTCAGCGTCCCGAAGATCAGCCCCAGCTCGTGCTGCGCGCTGGCAACCTCGTGGTGGTGCTTGTCGACCTTCATGCCCATGCGCTTCATCGTCGTCAGCATCTCGCTGCGGATGTCCTGGGCGGCGTCGGTCGGGTTGACCGGGAAATAACCGCCCTTGTGGGCTGCGCGGTGACCCTGGTTGCCCATTTCGTATTCGGTGTCGGTGTTCCATGCGGCGTCGGAGGCGTCGATCTGGAACGCGACCTTCTGCGGCGTCACGGAATAGCGCACGTCGTCGAACAGGAAGAATTCGGCTTCCGGTCCGAAATAGGCCGTGTCACCGATACCCGAGGACTTCAGATAGGCCTCGGCCTTTTCCGCCGTGCCGCGCGGGTCGCGGCTGTAGGGTTCGCCGGTGTCGGGTTCGACCACGTTGCAATGCACGCACAGCGTCTTTTCGGCATAGAACGGATCGATATAGGCTGATGCCGGATCCAGGATCAGCTTCATGTCGGACTGATCGATCGACTTCCAGCCCGCGATCGAGCTGCCGTCGAACATGAAGCCTTCCTCGAAGAAGTCCTCGTCGATCAGATCGCGATCCAGCGTCACGTGCTGAAGCTTGCCCTTCGGATCGGTGAAGCGGACGTCGACATAGGCGACATCTTCATCCTCGATCAACTTCAAGACATCCTTGATTTTCATCTCTTCCCTTTCTTCGTGGTAACGGCCCGGCGGCATTCTGGCCGGGCCGAGAGATATCGGGTTGTTTCGCCTGCCGCGATCAGACCGCGTCGTCGCCGGTTTCACCGGTCCGGATGCGGATGGCCTGTTCGACCGGCATGACGAAGATCTTTCCATCGCCGATCTTTTCGGTGCGGGCGGCGCCCACGATCGCTTCGACGGCGGCTTCGACCTGGTCGTCGGGCAGCACCATCTCGATCTTCACCTTGGGCAGGAAATCGACAACGTATTCAGCGCCGCGATACAGTTCGGTATGTCCCTTCTGACGCCCGAAGCCCTTGACTTCGGTGACGGACAGACCCTGCACGCCAACTTCCTGCAGGGCTTCCTTCACATCGTCCAGCTTGAACGGCTTGATGATCGCCTCGATCTTCTTCATCGCTCTAGATCCTTCCTCGCGGCTTGCCTGAAGTCTGATTGGCGCGTTTGTTGGATGGCGTAAATGCAGCAGGATGATCTTGGAAGGCCGGAAACGGTTTGTCACGGGGTCCTGCACAAAATATCGGCAACAAGATCAAAATACAGGCAAACACTATGCTGGATGGCGCTGAAATTCTGACACCCGCCCAAATGCGCGCCACCGAGGCTGCGGCCATTGCCAGCGGCGTGGTCACCGCGGCCGAACTGATGGAACGCGCGGGACGCGCCGTGGCGGATCAGATTCGCCTGCGATGGCCTGTGCCGGGGCGGGTCACCGTCTTGTGCGGTCCGGGAAACAACGGCGGCGACGGATATGTCATCGCCCGTCATCTGCATCGTGCGGGCTGGCAGGTCGACGTTCTGGGGATGCGCGGCAAAGCGGCAGGCGATGCAGGCGCCATGGCCACCCGCTGGCGGGCAACGGGGGCGATCCTGCCCCTGGATGACGGTTTCGACCCGACCGGGTCCGATGTCATCGTCGATGCGATCTTCGGCACCGGCCTGACCAGACCGCCGCAGGGCGCGATCGCCCACCTTTTGCGGACCCTGTCGGGTGACGCCCTGCGCGACAGGATCGTCGCGGTCGATTGCCCAAGCGGCCTGCGCCTTGAGGACGGCAGGTTCCCCGGTGACGGGGCGCGGGCGGGTCTGACCGTCGCCTTCGACAGCCCCAAGCCCGGCCATCTGATCGGCGACGGCCCCACGGCCTGCGGCAGGCTGGTGGTCGCCGATATCGGCCTTGGCCCCTGGCGTCAGGCCGATCCGGCAGGCGTCGCCATGACATCCGCGCCAGATGCATCCCAAGGGCGTTGGCTGGCCAAGCTGCATGGTGCGGGGCACAAATTCGCCCATGGCGCGGCATTGATCATCGCCGGCGAACAGGGCAGCGGCGGCGCGGCCCGCCTGTCGGCCCGCGCGGCGCTGAGGATCGGGGCGGGGCTGGTCACGATCTGTCCGACACCCGACGCCATGCCCGAACATGCCGGCCCGCCCGATGCGCTGATGCGCAAACCCGTGCAGGTCCCCGGGGATCTGGCGCGGATGCTGCAGGATGACCGCATCGGCGCCATCTGCATCGGTCCGGGGTGTGGGGTCTACCGCGCGCAGTCGCTGCTGCCGCCGCTTCTGGCCAGCGGACGGGCGGCGGTGCTGGATGCCGATGCCATCACAGCGCTGGCCAAGGGTCTGGCCCCTGCCCTGCATCCCGCCTGCATCCTGACCCCGCATATGGGGGAATTCGCCCGCATCCAGCCCCAGCTTGCGCAGCGTCTTTCCGACCCCCGACAGGACCCGCCCCTCTCTAAGCTCGAGGCCGCCCGTCAGGCCGCAAGGACCCTGAATGCGGTGATGGTCCTGAAAGGTCCCGACACTGTCATTGCCTGCCCCGACGGGTCCATTCGGGTCCATTCCGCCTATGACATTCCCTGGCTTGCCACCGCCGGTGCGGGCGACGTGCTGTCCGGCGTGATCACGGGCCTTCTGGCCCGCGGCCTGCCCCCCTTCCATGCCGCCCAGATGGGGGTCAGCCTGCATGCCCAGGCCGCACGGCATTTCGGTCCCGGCCTGATCGCCGACGATCTGCCCGACCTGCTGCCTGACATCATCCGGCATGCCATGGGTGACGGGCCGGCGTCGTTGCGGTAACACCCATGCCTGCCGCGCGCGAAGGACCCGCCCGCCCTTGGTCGAACTCGTCGTGGCGCGGGCCTTGCATACCCCATTTAATTCCATTAAGCATGAAATATGGAAAAAAACAGAACTCTCGAGGCCCTGTCGGCCCTGGCCCATGACATCCGGCTGGACGTGTTTCGCCTGCTTGTGCAGGCGGGACCGTCGGGCATGGCCGCCGGAGAGATCGCCGCAAGCCTTGATATCAGGGCCAACACCCTGTCGAACAACCTCAATATCCTGGGGGCGGCCGATCTGGTGCGATCAAGGCGCGAAGGCCGTTCGATCCGCTATTTCGCCCGGATGGAGACGATGCGGGGACTGCTGGGCTTCCTGATGGAGGATTGCTGCGGTGGACGGTCCGACCTGTGCCAGCCGGTTCTGGACCAGATCGCCTGCGATTGCTGATCGCGGCCCCATCCCATCACGCAAGGGCAGATAACCATGACCGACATCACGCAATCCCACGCCAGCCCCTTGGGCCGGTTCGAACGCCTGCTGACCCTTTGGGTGGGTCTGGCCATGATCGCGGGGCTTGCCTTGGGCGCGCTGTTTCCCGGGCTGGTTCAGGCCATAGCCGGGGCAGAGGTCGCGTCGATCAACCTGGTCGTCGCCGTCCTGATCTGGGCGATGGTCTATCCGATGATGGTCAGCGTCGATTTCGGTGCCGTGGGCGGGGCCTTTCGCCAGCCACGGGGATTGCTGATCACGCTGGTGGTGAACTGGCTGATCAAGCCCTTCAGCATGGCCTTGCTGGCGGTGCTGTTCTTCGACCATGTCTTCGCCCCTTGGATCGCCCCCCAGGATGCGCAGCAATACATTGCCGGTCTGATCCTGCTGGGCGCCGCGCCCTGCACCGCGATGGTCTTTGTCTGGTCGCAGCTGACGCGGGGTGACGCGACCTATACCCTGGTGCAGGTCTCGGTGAACGACCTGATCATGGTCGTGGCCTTCGCCCCCATCGTAGCGATGCTGCTGGGCGTGACCGAGATCGTGGTGCCCTGGCAGACGCTTGTGCTGGCCACGATCCTCTATGTCGTCCTGCCATTGACGGCGGGGCTGATCACGCGTCGCATCCTTGGCACCCAGTCCCGCATCGACATGTTTTCGGCCCGGGTCAAACCCTGGTCGATGATCGGCCTGATCGCGACGGTGGCCATCCTGTTCGGCCTTCAGGGCCAGACGATCCTGGACCGACCCGTCGTCATCGCGCTGATCGCCGTGCCGATCCTGATCCAAAGCTATCTGATCTTTGCCATCGGTTATGGCGCCGCCTTTCTGTCGGGCGTGCCGCATCGGATCGCCGCGCCCTGCGCCATGATCGGCACGTCGAACTTCTTCGAACTGGCCGTCGCGGTGGCCATCAGCCTGTTCGGGCTGAATTCCGGCGCGGCACTGGCCACGGTCGTCGGCGTGCTGGTCGAGGTGCCGGTCATGCTGTCGCTGGTGGCGTTCGCCAACCGCACCCGGGCCCGTTTCCCGCAGGAGCAGGCATGATCGTCATCCATCACAATCCCGACTGCGGCACATCGCGCAATGTGCTGAACATCATCCGCGCCTCGGGCAGCCAGCCGGTGGTCATCGACTATCTGACCGAGGGCTGGACCCGCGCGCAGCTGCTGGCATTGCTGGCGGCGGCCGACCTGACCCCGCGCAAGGCCCTGCGGGTGACGAAATCGCCCGCGGCAAGCCTGGGCCTGCTGTCCGAGGATGCGACGGATGACCGGATCCTTGCGGCGATGCTGGATCATCCCGTTCTGGTCGATCGCCCCATCGTGGCATCGCCGAAGGGCGTGCGCCTGTGCCGTCCTTCGGAAACGGTCCTGCCGCTTCTGGACCGCCTGCCGCCCGGCCCCCTGTTCAAGGAGGACGGGCAGATGATCCTTGACCAGAAAGGCCATCCCGTTGACTGACCTGCCCAACATCACCCCCGAATGCCTTGGCCCCGTCACCGCCGAGCCGCTGTTTTCGGCCCCGCGCAGCCAGCATCCGCCGCGCATCCTGCTGCTCTATGGTTCGCTGCGCGACCGCAGCTTTTCGCGCTTCTCGGTCGAGGAGGCCGCGCGCCTGCTGACCGCGTTCGGCGCCGAAACCCGCATCTTCGATCCGCACGGCCTGCCCCTTGCCGATGCGACCGAGGCAGACCATCCCAAGGTTGCCGAATTGCGCGACCGGGTCGGCTGGTCCGAGGGCATGGTCTGGTGTTCGCCCGAACGGCACGGAGCGATGACGGGCGTCATGAAGACCCAGATCGACTGGATTCCGCTGTCCCTGGGCGGCGTGCGCCCGACGCAGGGCAAGACGCTGGCCGTGATGCAGGTCTGCGGCGGCAGCCAGAGCTTCAACACCGTCAACCAGCTGCGCATCCTTGGGCGCTGGATGCGGCTGCTGACCATCCCGAACCAATCCTCGGTCGCCAAGGCCTGGGATGAATTCGACGAGGCGGGCCGCATGAAGCCGTCGCCCTATTACGACCGGATCGTGGATGTGATGGAAGAACTGGTCCGCTTCACCCTGCTGACCCGCGACATCAAGGATCACCTTGTCGACCGCTATTCCGAGCGTGTCGAAAGCCACGAGGCCTTGTCCAAGCGCGTGAACCAGACCAAGGCCGTCTGAACCTGCGGCGGCACTTGCCGATGGGCAAGCGGCCGGGCCGGCATTCGGAACGCCGGATGCACCGGCCGGCCGCGCGCCGATATGACAGCGCGATCAGTCGCTTGGGCGACCGGATCATATCTTGTCACCAACAGGGGATGTCGCACCAAGCCCGATTGACGGATGGCCCGGCCCGCGCAATATGGTCGCACCCTTTCCGGATCAGCAACCCCGTGACACATCCCTTGCCCAACCACCTCAGGGTCTACCTCATCAATCTCGATCGTGCGGAAGAACGGTTGCGGCGGATGGAGGAGAAATGCGCCAAGGCGGGCCTTTCCTTCGAACGCGTGGCGGCGACCGATGGGGCGACCCTTGCCTTTCCCCATGCCGACGTAAGTGCCCGCGCCTACCGATATCTGCATGGTCGCCGGATCATTCCGGCCGAGGTCGGGTGCTATTTCAGCCATGTGGAATGCGCGCGCCGGCTGCTGCAAGGCGACGCCGAGCATGCCCTGGTCCTGGAAGATGACGTCGCCTTTTCCCAAGACTTCGCAGCGGTGCTGCGCGACGCCCTGAACGCCGACGAAGATTGGGACATCCTGCGGCTCAGTACCATGAACACGGGGCCGAAATTCCGCTTCCGCGATCTTCCCAACGGTCGCAGCCTGGCCATCGCCCTGACCCGAGAGAAAGGGGCCGGCGCCTATGTCATCAACCGCCGGGCGGCAGCCTGGATCGTCGAAGACCTGATGCCCATGCGCCTGTCATACGACATCGCGTTCGATCTGGAATATCTGGACGGCCTGCGTGCCGCCTTTGTCGACCCGCCCCCCGTCGATCAACGGGACGAGGCGAAATCGCAGATCCAGAACAACATCCGCGCCTATAAATATCCCCGGTCGCGCTACCTGACGGTGCTGCCCTATCGTGCATGGATCGAAACGGCGCGGCTGGTCATGCGGTCGCTTTGCTATCTGATGCTGGTCTTTCAGCATCAGCCGCGCCTTGCCGCCATCCGCCTTGTGCCCATCCTGGCCGCGACCGTGCTGGGCATCGATGAGGTTTTCGACCATCTGAGAGACTAGCGTCCGCCCGCGTGGAACCGGCCCGACAGGGGTATTCCGGCACAGGCGTCGCATCCTGCGGGCGCGCCATAGGGCCGAACCGTCATCATGGTTGATCTTTGCCATCCTTTCCGGATAAGAGAACCCCAAGCGCAAGGACCCGGTGAAAGCCCGGGTGGCTCTTCCGGCCGCTGATCCGCCGGACAATCCTTGGTAAAACCCTGTCAAACAGCGACACCGGAACGTCTTGAAAACAAGATCGACCGCTGCAGGGTACCGGATATTCATGACCTCAATTTCCGAATACAAGAACCAATGGTTCGACAACATCCGCGGCGATCTGCTGGCGGGGGTGGTGGTGGCCTTGGCCCTGATCCCCGAAGCCATCGCCTTTTCCATCATCGCCGGCGTGGACCCCAAGGTGGGGCTTTACGCCAGCTTCTCGATTGCCGTGCTGATCGCCTTTGTCGGCGGCAGGCCGGGCATGATCTCGGCCGCGACCGCGGCCACGGCCGTCCTGATGATCACGCTGGTGCGCGACCACGGACTGCAATACCTGCTGGCGGCCACCGTGCTGGCCGGCCTGATCCAGATCGGTGCGGGCCTGCTAAAGCTGGGCCGCTTCATGCGCTATGTCTCGAAATCGGTGATGACCGGGTTCGTGAACGCGCTGGCGATCCTGATCTTCATGGCGCAGCTGCCCGAGTTGGACTTGTCCGTCCCGGGCATCACCTGGCTGTCCTATGCCCTGGTGGCGGCGGGCCTGGCCATCATCTATCTGCTGCCGCGCCTGACCACGGCGATCCCGTCGCCGCTGGTGACCATCGTGGTGCTGACGGCGCTGGTCTGGTTCATGGGCTGGGACGTGCGCACGGTGGGCGACATGGGCGCATTGCCCGATACGCTGCCGATCTTCCTGATCCCCGACATCCCGCTGAACCTGGAGACGCTGCTGATCATCCTGCCCTATTCGCTGGCGGTCGCCGTCGTGGGTCTGCTGGAAAGCCTGATGACACAGAACATCGTCGATGACCTGACCGACACCCGGTCGAACCGCAACCAGGAATGCGTGGGCCAGGGCATCGCCAACACGGCCACCGGCTTCATCGGCGGCATGGCGGGCTGTGCGATGATCGGCCAGTCGATCATCAACGTCAAATCCGGCGGGCGGGGGCGTCTGTCGACCTTCACCGCCGGTCTGGCGCTTCTGATCATGGTGGTGGGCCTGGGCGGCCTGGTCGCGATCATCCCGATGGCAGCGCTGGTCGCGATCATGATCATGGTGTCGATCGGGACGTTCAGCTGGTCGTCGATCGGCAACCTGAAGACGCATCCCCGGTCGTCATCGGTGGTGATGATCGCGACGGTGGCGACGGTGGTCTATACCCACAACCTGGCCATCGGCGTGCTGGTCGGCGTGATGCTGTCGGGCATCTTCTTCGCCGCCAAGATCGCGCAGTTGTTCGGCATCAGGAAGACCCTGTCGCCCGACGGCCGCGAGCGGACCTATATCGTCGAGGGGCAGCTGTTCTATGGCTCGTCCGAGGATTTCGCCGATGCCTTCGACTTCAAGGAAGCCGTCGACACGGTCGTCATCGATGTCAGCCGCGCGCATATCTGGGACATCAGTTCGGTTCAGGCGCTGGACATGGCAATCCTGAAATTCCGCCGCGAAGGCGCCGAGGTCGAACTGATCGGCATGAACGAGGCTTCGGAAACGCTGGTCGACAAGCTGGCCATCCATGACAAGCCGGGCGCGCTTGACACGCTGATGGCACATTGAGGGAGGATATGATGACCAACAAGATACTCGCACTGGTCGACGGTTCGGCCTATTCCGAAAGCGTCTGTCACCACACCGCCTGGATCGCCGGACGGCTGAGCGCATCGGTCGATGTCATGCACGTCCTTGGGCGTCGCGAAACGGGGGCCGGACAGAACCTGTCCGGGGCCTTGACCCTGGGTGCCCGCAGCGCCCTTCTGGCCGAACTCTCCGCCGCCGACGAAACGCGCGCCCGCCTGGCCCAGACCAAGGGCCGCGCGATCCTGGAGGATGCCCAGAAGATCCTCGAGGCGGACGGCACCGCACCCGTGGTGCCGCATCTGCGCAAGGGCGACCTTCTGGAGGCCGTGCGCGAGGTCGAGCCGGATCTGCGCGCCATCGTCATCGGCAAGCGCGGCGAGGGTGCGGATTTCGCGACCGGTCATCTGGGTTCGAACCTTGAACGGATCGCGCGTGCCTCGAAGGTCCCCGTGGTCGTCGCGTCACGGTCGTTCAAGCCGATCACCAAGGTGCTGGTGGCGTTCGACGGCAGCCCATCGGCCATGAAGGCGATCGGGCGGATGTCGAAAAGCCCGGTCTTCGAGGGGCTGGAGATCACGGTGCTTTATGTCGACAATGGCAGCGGCCGGATCGGGTCGCGCATGGACGACGCCGTCGCGGCCCTGAAAGCGGCGGGGCTGACCGCCACCGCCCGCACGACCAAGGGAGAGCCTGACGAGGCTTTGCAACAGATCGTGGCAACCGAAGGCTTTGACCTGCTGGTCATGGGCGCCTATGGGCACAGCCGGATCCGCAGCCTGATCATCGGTTCGACCACGACGGCCATGGTGCAGGCGGTCAAGATCCCCGTCCTGCTTTACCGCTGACGCCCGATCCTGAACCGGCCCCCGCGCTTGCAGGATCAAGCGCGGGGGCCGGAACGCCGCCGATCAGCCCGTCGCAAGATCGGTCCGCACCCGCGCGGCAATGATCCAGCACAAGACCACCATCATGGCGCACCACAGCCCCAGGAACAGGCTCTGGGTCGGAAAATCGACGCCCATGTCGATCAGGATGCCCGTGATCCCCGGCCCGATCGCGGTCGAAATCACCATGATCGTCGTCGCCAAGGACCGGATGGCACCCAGATGCGCGGTCCCGTAAAGGACCGGGAACAACACGCCCCACAGCGAACCTGCCATGCCCTGCGTCACCCCGACCACCGCCAGCGCGACATACCAACCCGCGACGCTTTCGGCCGGACCGATCAGGCTGACGCCGACGCCCATCGGCAGCAGCAGCAGCGGCAACAGACGGATCACCCCGAACCGATCGGCGGCCCATCCCGACGCGAATGCCGCAATCACGGTCGATATGCCGAAAGCCGTATAGCCGGGGGCCATTTCCGCCAGGGTCCATCCCTTGACCTGCGCGACATGGGCCTGATGGAAGAAGATCACGGTGGCGATGAAGCCGGGCGTCAGAAGGACGGGCAACAGCGCGGGCAGCAGCCAGTGCCGCACCGCGTCCCTGCGCCGCCATTGGCGACCCAACAGACCGGGCCTGGCCGTCTGCGTTGCATGGGTGACGGGGGCACGCGCCTCGGACAGCAGCAGGCTGAGAAGGGGTGCGACGGCAAGGCACAGCACGGCCGCCACGACCAGCCACGTTCCCCGCCAGCCGATGGAGCCGATCAGCAGGACCACCAGCAGCGGGACGATGATCTCGCCCGCGGGGTGGCCCAGATTGGTGATGGAAACGGCTTGGCCGCGCCGGGCCTCGAACCAGCGGCCCATCGCCGTCATGGCGATATGGCTGAACATGCCCTGCCCGCAAAAGCGCAGCAGAAACAGCGCGACACCCAGAATCCACAGCGTCGGCGCCCAGGCCATGCCGATCGCGGCGAAGGCAAAGACCAGCGCGACCGCCGGTGCCAGCCGCGACAGCGGCACGCTGTCCGCCATGCCGCCGCGCCAGAACATCAAGCCCGCCGCAGACAGGGTGGCCACCGTATAGAGGCTGCCCCAACTGCCATCCGTCAGACCGTGTTCATCCTTGATGAACACCGCGAAAAGCGAAATGAACCAGGTTTGCCCAAAAGCCGAGGTGAAGGTCAGCAGCAACCCCGCACCAAGCCAGCGGAGATTGTCGCGAAGAAACTGGATCATGGGCAATCAACATGGCTGGAGAGGCAGGATTTGCAGAAGCTGCAATTCGTGATCTGTGACATGGGATGAGACAGGAGGCAATGCCGCGATCCACCCGGCCGCTAGTCGCACCTGAGGCCAGATCGACACTATGATGGCACTCATGCGTTCAGGTGCCGATCACCATCTGGCGGATGCGATGTCGCAGGTCGGGATGACAGTAGGCCAATGCAGACCGCCTATGATTTGTCCCGCCTGACTTGAGGGGATTCTTACCCGCTCTGGTGGACAGGTGTCGAGGTCATGGCAGCACAAGTTATGGCACTACATTTTTCGCCACGTGTGGCGCATGACACCTTCGGCCAAGTCGGCCAAGGCGCTGCTCATTGTCTCCCCGTTCAGAGGTTTGCCGGATTGACTGTCTCGGGTCAGCATCCCGGTTATGATAGCCGCAAGGTAGCAAGTATAGTTTTCGGCGTACCGGTCATCTGGCAGTTCTATATAGGCCAGCGCAGGCGCTTCCGAAACGGCGCTACGAACCTATGGCCCCGCTGCCGGACAGAGAGGTGAGGTTGCCTGCATGCAACAGGCCGATCCATGCTATCTGCGACGCACCTGCCGACTGTGCGGCGATGGCACGATGGTGCTGATCTGATCTCTCGATCAGGATCCATCTCAGATGATATGCAAGCTTGCTTCGATCAATTGTCAGCGCCGAAGCTGGCTTTGGCGCTGACGACATCCTCCGGCAGACTTGGCTGGGGTGAACTCATCTCCCCCGTCTGCTAGTCCCGAAACGCGTTGATGCCCTCCGTAAGCCGATGAGCCGATCTGGTGCCGAAGGTGTTGATCAGCCAGCAGAACTGCCGCGTCAGGGCGTCCACGAACGCAACATAGCGCGCAGCATAGAAAAGGCCCCGCCAGCTTGCGCCGGCGGAGCCCCGTCACATGTTCTGCGATCCGTGATCAGCGACGGCGCACCAGTCCTGCCCAGATACGACCGGCATCGCGGTCGTGGCCGCCCTTGATGGCACCCATCCACGCAGCCACGCCGGCCACCAGGGCAGACACGGCCAGGAACAGCGCCGTCCAGATGGCGGCATGACGGGCGCTTTCGGCCACTTCGATGGCACGATCCTGCGCCTCTTGCACGCGCTGTTCAGCCTCGGCGCGCAGCTCTTGGGCGCGGGCTTCGGCAGCTGCAGCGGCTTCCTCGGCCTGGGTCCGGGCGTCTTCCAGACGCTGCTGCGCTTCGGCGCGCAGATCCTGGGCCTGCTGGACGGCCTGTTCGACACGGGCGTCGATCTGCGCCGGGGTCAGCTCGGTCCGTGCGGCAAGCGCGTCGCGCAGATAGTCCAGATCGTCCTCGGGAACCTCGCCCGTGCGAAGGACGGTGCTCAGGATGTTGGTCACTTCGCCGCGGATCTGTTCGTTGGAAAACTGATCGGGAGCGGCAGCTTCGCTGCGCAGGAAGCGATCCGCGACATAGTCCAGCGGATTGCCGCCAGCGCCCTGTCCGCCTTCCTCTCCGCCAATGGCCGAGGCCGCGCCGCCTGCCAACTGACCGACACCGCTGATCGCGCCACCCGCGACCTGACCCACGCCACCGACGACGCCACCGGCCAGTTGACCGGCACCTTGGGCCACGCCGCCCACGGCGGAACCTGCCGCTTCGACTGCGGTGGTGGCGGCATTGCCTGCCGCGCGCACACCGCTTGTCACGGCACTGGCCGCCAGAATGCCGCTGAGCAGCATGCCCAAGGCCCAGACCGTCAAACCGTGAATGCCGTCGCGGGCCTCGACCTCATCTTCGGAGGTCGAGCTGCGCCGACGCATACGTCCAGCGACATAGCCGCCCAGACCATAGACGGCGACCATCGCGATAAAGGCAAAGAGCCCCACCAGGATCAGCGCGAAGGTCCCCAGACCCTCGCCTTCCTCGGGCGAGACCGAACCGAGCCCGATCGCGGTCGTGAAGCCGGTGAAGACGACGGACGCGCCAGCCGCGATCGCGGCACCCGCCAGAATCGATGCCCAATCGACATGGCCGCGCTTGGTGTCGTCCTCCAAGATTCTTTCGTTCATAATGTCTCTCCCAAAGATGCGAACGCCTTGTCCCAGGCCGGTCTCTGACCGCCCGGACCCGTGTTCACGAACGCCGAAGGGTCGGAATGTTTCCCCAAGCCGGTCAATTATATGAACTTCGCGCCGTGATATCGGTGTTCGGGGCGAAACGGCCTAGGAAGGCGGCCCGATTGGATCGGCAGGATCGACCGCCGACGGAGGGCATCTGCGCCATGGGAATTGAGAGACTGGACATAAAGCCGCCTAGACTGCCACGGAAGGCTTGGCCCCCGCATTCCGTCAGTCTGGAAATTGATCTTTGATAGAGCGCAGCCGCTGCGGGGAACATGTGCCGCCGCGCGATGTTGGCCCCACTGGCAACAAGAGGTGTGCAGCTGCGCCGGGTGAATTTTACCCTGGATGGCTCGGGCCCCTTCGCCGGGATGATGCGCTTCGGCCTCATCGGTGACGGCGAGGTCGAGTTCATCGCGATTGGGGTGACGCGCGATGAGATGTCGCGCTTCCAGACAATCGAAATTCTACCCGAAGATGAGGAGTCGTTCGAAGCCCCCATCAAGGAGGCCGTCGTCGCCGAAAGCTGTCTTGATACCGCCGATGCCCGCGCATCGGGATATATCACGTTCGAAACGCTTTAGAACGGTGGGGTTATGGAAGGTGTGGCATTCCGCAAACTTTCGCGCCATCGGTCTTCCAAATGCGCCGGGGCATGCCAAAATTCCATAACTGGCATACGACCGATTTCACGAAGCCGATCCTGCCACGATGTGGAACTAGGCAAACCGACCCGGTCGCAACCGATTTCGGATCACCTGTTTTTTATCAGTTGGGAACGGATGTGTTTCACCCGTTCATATCCAAGCTGAATATCAGAAGATCAGGGACAATATCCCGATAACGACAAGCAGTCCGATGATGAAGATGATGCCGACAGCACCGCCGAGAAATTTAAGCATGGTGATCTCCTGTTTTTCAGAAGGGTAAACCATGTCGGACCGGTCTTGTTCCCTGACCGGCGCATTGCGTCATATGATGGCGCATGGGAAAGCGGATAATTTATTGTCTGCATTTAAATGGAACCCGTCCCGCCATACCGCGTTTTTCATCATTGTATGACCAAAGAGTTTAACCCAGATGCTATCCCCTTTGAACATCCTCAGCGTATCGGACGATGACTGGCAGATGATCCAGAGTGCATTGCGCATGTTCGATCACAACTTGGAATACCGGCGCCTTCGTGCGCGACTGGAGCATGCCGTCGAAAGGCCAGAAGGCGATGATGCCGAAGACGATAAGGCACCCCGGTCCAGGGCGCATTGACGATCATCGCCTGGGCAAGCCACCGTTTGGATACTTGGCGCAGTCGCGACGCATTTTTCCACCTTCACTAGTGAAAATCCGCCATCCCCTCGCCTGCGATCACAGGCCAGATGCTTTGCTGGAATGCCGATCCAACCCGTGCACAGATTTCCTCTGGTGCGGATTTCGGGACTGTGCTAGATCGCCCAAAGTCCTGCGATTACTGGTTTAATGCGGGCGCGTGCGGGTGTGGCGGAACTGGTAGACGCACCAGATTTAGGTTCTGGCGCCTTTGGCGTGGGGGTTCGAGTCCCTTCACCCGCACCAATTTCCCCGGTTTGATGCGCCCTTCCAAGGCGGCATTGTTCAGGTGCGATCGTCAGCCGTCCGCGTCGGTGATGACGTTCAAGTCGCGCAGCTGCTCCGGCGTCAGAATATTGATCTCGTCGGGTGGGGTGCGCAGTGCCAGCGGCATCAGCCGCAGATCGACACCCATCTGGTCCAGAAATTCCATCACGCTGGCTTGGGCCTGTTGGACATCTGCCACGGCCATTAAGGCTGGCAGGATGGTGTTCTTGCCGAAATAATGTTGATGGACGCCGACGACGCCCCCCTCCTCTACCAGCCTTTCCCGCCCTCCGGCCAGGATATACGGACAGGCAGACAGGCAGACTGCGCCATCTTGGATGGTCGTCGACAGACCCACCGACCGGATGCTGCGCCCGATCGCCAGCGCATCCGACACCGACCCGCCCGAGCTGTCCAGCGCCACCTGCGTCGCCTGCGGACGCGCCTCCTCCAGCCAGGCCACAAAGCGGTCGCCATCGCCCGGCGCGATCTGTCCGGTGATGGCGATCAGGTCGGCACCTTCGCTGAATTCCAGCTGGTCGGGCATCGGTCGCATGGCCGGCGCGCCGGGACGTGACGGATCCGATGGCCGCAGGTCGGGGCGATAGGGGCGCACGCTTGGTCCCTGCGCCGGAGGGGCGAACAGGCCCGGTGCGGCGCTTCCGGGGCTGCGCATCATGTCGATGCCGACGATGGCCGCACCCATCAGCACCTGCGACACCAGCACCGCCCTGATGACGCGTTGAGGCGAGGAAAAGAGCCCCACCTCAGCGATCCTCGGGACGCGGCGGGGCCTGGCGGGCGTGTGGCACGGCATCGGCGCGATGCAGCAGGTCCTGCGCCGCAAGGGCCGCGCGCAGTTCGCCCACCGTCATGCGGTCGTCGCTGTGACCTTCGCCGCGACCCGACCGGATGGCGGCCTGCACCACCATGATGATGAAGACCAGCACCGCGGGCAGCAGGTCGATGGAGATCGCGCCCGCCCATGCCGGTACGAAATTCCCTGCATAGGCGATGACCGCATCGGCGGCCGACATGGGGGTGTAAAGCGCCTCGTCCGGTGCGGGCATCGCGATCACCGCGCCGGCTGCATCGTTCAGCGTCTGCGCGCGCTGCGCGACCAGCCCCAGGACGGAATTGATGGTGCTGGACTGCCCCGCCCGCATTTCGGCGGTCGAGCCGTCCAGTTCGGGCAGGACCACTGCGTCGGAAAGATCCTGCGCCGCACGCGACACGAGGGGGGCGGGGTTCAGCTGGCGCAGCTGGGTGATCAGGCCCGCCAGTTCGACCGCGTCTTCGGAGAAGCGGACCGTCCGATCCTCCAGCGGGCCCGGTTCGACCGAAATGCCGCGCATCTGCGACAGGATCGTGTTGCCTTGGCTGAAGGTCGCCTCGATGGGTGCTTCGGCTTGGTCAAGCTGGGCCTCCAACGCCTGCAGTTCGGCGCTTTTCTGGGTCAGGACGCGAAAGACCGCGCCGCGTCCCGAAAAGCCCGACAGAGTGCCCCCGGCCTCCTGTTCCGAAAGGTCCTGGAAGGATTGGCGCACGCGGGCCACATCGCGCGACAGCGACTGACCGGCCACCGCGTTGGCATGGGCGCGTTCCAGCGAGGTCTGATAATGCTGGACCGTGGTCGCCATATGCGTCTCGACCGCCGCACCCCCGGCAAGGGCCGCCGCATTCAGCCAGGACGACATCGCCACGATCGCGACCGAGCCGAGCGCCATCGTCAGCAAAAGCCCAACCCGCGACGCAGCCGACCGCACCGCGGGCAGCAGGCGCAGCAGATAGGACCAGAAGACGAAGATGCCTACCGACACGGCGATGGAATAGGCCAGCGCCGCAAAGGTCGTCCACATGCCGGGATCGTCCAGCAGCGTCCGGACCCCCAGATAGGTATAGATCCCGGAAGCCGCCGACAGAACGCCAAGCGCCGTCGAGGTAAAGCTGTCCAGCCAATCCAGATGGCGTTCCAGTTCACGGGCATAGCGATCGCCCGCACGGTCCGGCAGGGCATGGTCGGGGATGGTCCGTTCAGGCGGGGCGCGGTCCGGTTGGGGGCTGGGGGATGACATGCGCGCTCCGATGCTTGGGGTTCATCGCCAGATAAACGCAATTGGCCGTGGGTCTCAGCCCCCGACCGCTCACTTCTGCGTCAGGCGATATGCTTGTGGGGGGCGATCGGCGCGCCGTCCAGGATGACCTGATCGCCGCCGGGCCGGCTCAGCGACAGCCTGTCGCGGTCCAGAACGCTGACCGTGCCCCGCTGAATGGCGACGATCCCCTCGGCCCGCAGTTGTGCCAGCGTTCGGTTCACGGTCTGGCGCGAACATCCCGCGAAACCCGCCAGTTCGGTCTGGCTGATCTGGACCGAGGGGTTCTGGTCACTGGTCATGCCCAGCAGGTGGATGCGGATGCGATCTTCGGCGGCATAGAACATCGCCACCGATTGCTGGCGGTTGTCGCGCGTCAGGCGGTCATGGAAGATGCCCGCGAAATTGGCAAGGATCAGGTCGGCGGGCATGTGCTTGAGCACCAGCGCGGCGTCGAACAGCATGACCGTCGTGTCCGGCAGCGTGGTGCAGGTGGCAGCGCAGGTCAGGCCGGAAAACTGCTCGACCTCGCCCAGAACTTCGCCCACGCGGGCAAGATGCGCCAGGATGCGATTGCCGTTGACGTCGATGAAGCTGACCTCAATGCGACCGCGCAGGATCAGGTATCCCCAACGGGCAGGTTCGCCCTGGCGCAGGATCTCGGTCGGGCGGCGCAGATGCTGGATGGTGGTTTCGGACATCAGCTGCGCCATCTGGCGCCGTGTCAGGCCCTTGAACAGCGCCGGCGGCGCCTTGTCCAGATGATCCAGCCATTCCAGAATGTCGAAGTTGCGCCGCCCGACCGGAACGGGCGACGCCAAATCGTGCTGATTGCCCGCCTCGCTCACGCGTGGCCCCCTGTCGCGACTGATGCTGCATCAAGTATAGCCCGAAATCGCGGGCCCAATGCAAGCTGCCGTCACAGCACTTCAACCGACAGGTGGTCAATTCTCGCACCGACCGAGACTGTAAACGGGCACGGGAAAAAAACACAAACGTCCCGATCGGTGCCAGGTCTTTGTAAATCAGAACTATCTGGATGAATGTCGGCTGCACGACATTCCGCGGAAATAATAAATGATTAGTTAACGAAAAATTACCAGTTTCATGCGCCCCGCGCGGAAAAAGGGCAATTTGCGGTCGAATCGCCCCGGCATGCCGCCGGATTCGCGGATCGAGGGGGCCATCCCCCCGATCCGTCCAAGTGTGCCGGCTTTACAAAAACGTCATTCAAGCACCCCGTTCGCCCCGATCCGCATGCGGTCGCACAGGGTATGGCACCTGTCGGCGGCACAAGGGGCGGTGGCCTTGGGCGAGACAACATGCCACATCTTCGGGTTGTAGTTGACTATTATAGTAAAGAATATTAACCGGCCTTGAGCCAGCACCTGCCAGCCTTGTGATTTCCCTGCGGTCCATGCCGCACGAACCCCAGAGGCTGACATGCTGCATTCCGATCCCTGCCGGACCGCCGATCCCGACCATCTGGCCGATCTGGCCAGCCTGCGCGCGCTGCTGATCTGCGCCATCCGCGAACTGGGCCTTGACCCCGATCGCATCCCGACCCCCGAGGGACGCCTGCAGGTTCGCACCCAACAGGATCTTGCGACCGGGTTGGGGCGACTGCAGACCCTGACGGTGGAGGGGGCGCAGGGCACCAGGCCCATCGACGCGGGTCACGCATTGCGGCTGATGATGGCCTGGGTCGCGCAGGGATACGGCCCCCCGGCCGATCAGTTGGTGGCGCGCATAGCCGACAGCCGTGACCGAATGGCGCGGATGTTGCCCGCGCGGATCGCCGATCCGCAGCCCCGGCTTGATTTTCTAGCCGCCGAACAGGCGCTGCTGTTCGGACACTGGATGCATCCCTGCCCCAAGGCCCTGACCGGCATGACCCGCCCCGAGGAACGCGCCATGACCCCCGATTGGCATGGCCAGCTGCGGCTGAATGCGCTGTCGGTCCGCGCCGACCTGATCGAGGCCACCGATCCCACCATCGCCCGCGACCTGCCCGGCATGGAGGGCGATCCGGGGGCCGGGCGCATCATCCTGCCCGCCCATCCGCTGACATGGGACCGCGCCAAGGCCGATCCGCAGATCGCGGCGCTGCTGAAGGCGGGCGATATCATCGATCTGGGTCCGGTGGGGGATGCGTGGTGGGCCACGTCGTCGGTCCGCACGCTGTGGCGCGGAGATTGCCGCTGGCAGGTCAAGGTTTCGCTGCCCGTGACGATCACCAATTCGCGGCGCGTGAACAAGCGCCATGAATTGCTGGCCGGTGCCGCCATGGCGCGGCGCATCGGGGGGCTGATGGCGCGCTGCGGCCCGCTGCGGCTGATCGGCGATCCGCATTGGATGGCGCTGCGGCTGCCGGGCCGGGACGAATCCGGGCTGGAAGTGATCTTTCGCGACAATCCTTGGCAGGGCGGCAAGGTCATGCAGGTGGCGGGGCTGGTGGCGGAACCCCTGCCCGGGCGGGAGTCGCTGTTGGCGCAGGTGATGGCGGGGCATGATGCGGTGCGCTGGTTCGACGCCTATCTGGCATGCGCCGTCGCGCCCCTGCTGCGCGTCTATGACGCCACGGGCATCGCGGTCGAGGCGCATCAGCAGAATGCCCTGCTGGACCTGTCCCACGGCCTGCCGCGCCGCTGCGACATTCGCGACAACCAGGGCTTCTATGTCGCTGAGGACATGGCCGATGCCGAACTGCGCGCCATCGCGCAGCTGGTCTATCCCCGGCCCGAGGCCGAGGACGCGCTGACCTATACGCTGATCGTGAACCAGGTCTTTGGCGTCATTCACCGCATGGCGCTGGACGGGATCATGACGGAAAGTCACGCGCTGGAGCAGCTGGCGGTGCATCTGCGCGGGCTGACCGACCTGCCGGGTCATGGCGGGCGGCTTGCCGCGCGCTGGCTGTCGGATGCGGATCTGCCCGCCAAGGGAAACATGCTGACCCAGCTGGGCGGCACGGATGAATTGCTGATCCCGGGCGAACGCGCGCCGATGATCCGCGTCCCGAACCCACTGCCCCGGCAGGCCAAGGTGCTGGCCGATGTCGCCTGAGACCCGCACCCTGCGCCAGACGATCGAGGCCTTGGCCTTCGAAGGCATCCTGACGCCCTGCCCTAGTGGCTGGACCATCGGCGGTGTCACGATCCTGGCGCCCCATCGCCTGCAGATGACGGGCCGCATCCGCCTGTTGGGCGATCCGCAGGGGCAGGCGGGCGGGCCGCTGACGCCCGAGGATCTGGGGCGCGGGCTGGAACGGGCGGGCCATGACCCCGCCCCCCTGCTGCGCGCCATGCGCCGCAGCGCGCATTTCCTGCGCGCAGCGGGTCCGCCGCGTCCCGACCGCCTGTCGCTGCGCGCCCTGCCGCTGGAGGCGGCCCTGTCCGAAGGGCATCCCTATCACCCGGGCTTCAAGGCGCGGATCGGCTTTACGGATGCCGACAACGCGGCCTATGCCCCCGAATTCGGGGCGCCGATCCATCCGCTGTGGCTGGCCGTCGATCCGGCGCTGATCACCCGCACCGGCAGCGATGTCGCGGCAGACCTGGCACCGGATGGCGCGATGCCCGTCCACCCCTGGCAATGGGCACGGCTGCGCGACGAACCCCTGATCCGCGCGTGGCTGGATCGGGGCCGCCTGGCGGTGCTGGACCATCGGGGCCCGGCAATGCAGGCGACGGCGTCGCTGCGGACCTTGGCAGCGCGCGATGGCGGCGATCATCTGAAACTGGCGCTTGGGGTCGGGGTCACATCCTCGGTCCGCGATCTGGTGCCCTGGTCGGTGGGCGTCGCGCCCGCGATCTCGGGGTGGCTGATGCGGGTGGTGGACAGTGACCCGGCGCTGGCGGGGCTGACCATCCTGCCGGAACATGGCGCGGCCATCGTCGGACGCAACCGGATCGGCGGCCGGCTGGCCGTCATCCGCCGCAGCCCGCCCCCCGATGACGCCGTGCCGCTGTCGATGCTGTCGCTGCGCGACCCCGACGGGCGGGCGGTCATCGCGCCCTGGCTTGCACGCCATGGGGTGCGGCCTTGGGTGGCGCGGTTCCTGACGGTCCTGCGCCCCATCTGGCACCTGATGACCCATCACGGCATCGCGCTGGAGGCGCATGGCCAAAACATGCTGATCCGCCAGTCGGATGGCTGGCCCACCGGTCTGGTCGCCCGCGATTTCAGCGAAAGCCTGGAATACGTCCCCGGCCTGCTGGCACGTCCCGATCTGCTGCCCGACCTGGCCACCATCGAACCCGCGATGGCCGATGCCCTCGACGGCGTTTATCATCGGATGGGGTCGGCGACCGATCTGCGCGACCTGGTGATGGATTGCCTGGTCACGCATGTGCTGTCCGACATGGCCGACATGCTGCACCGGGACGGCACCCTGCCCGAGGCCGAATTCTGGGCCATGGCCCGCGACGTGCTGCGCCCCGCGCCGGGGTTCGGGACCGACCAGCCGACCTATCCCGCCGAAAGCCTTGCCGCGCGCATCTTGGGCGTGACGGCGACCCACCCTGCCCCCAACCCGCTGAGGATTGCTGAACCAATGGCCGATCTCTTTTGTCTTGATGACCGCATCGTGGACCCGAACGATCCCGCCCTGCCCGACCTGCTGCAGGGCCGCGACCCCGAACGGACGCGGATCGCCCTGCACATGACGAACAAGGCCACCTGCCTGTCGCAGATCCTGCGGCTGCGCGATGCGGGGGCGTCCTGCTATCCGATCCACCCCGAGACGCCCACCGATCAGGGCCGTCAGATGGCGTTGCGCGCAGGCTGCAATGCCATGGCCGATGATGCGGGCATCAGCGATCTGGATCAGGATGCGCCCCACTGTCCCGGTGGCGTGCTGATCCAAACCAGCAGCGGCACGACGGGCGCCCCCAAGATCATCGCCCGCAGCTGGGCCGCGATCCGGACTGAGATCGAGGCCTATATCACGGCCTTCCCGCAGGCCGCCGAGATGACGCCGGTGATCGCGGCACCGATCACCCATTCCTATGGGCTGATCGCGGGGGTGATGGTGGGACAGGCGCGTGGCCACCGGCCCGTCGTGCTGGACGGCACCAATCCCAAGGCCATCCTGCGCCAGCTGAAGGCGATCGACCGGCCGCTGCTCTATGCGGCGCCGCCGCTGCTGCACATCCTGTCGCGCTTCGCGGGCAAGGGCGGGATGCACGCGGTCATGTCATCGGGGACGGTGCTGCCGCAGGGCTGGTTCGATGACATCGGCGCGGCCTGCACGCACCTGTTCCAGCAATATGGTTGTTCCGAGACCGGCTGCGTGGCGATTGCCAGCGCCCCCGTCAGCCCGCAGGACATGGGCGCGCCGCTGCCCCATGTCCGGATCACGGCGGGTCGGGTCGCGCCCGGCCCCGTCACCATCCACGGCGCGGGCGATCCGGTTCCGACGGGCGATCTGGGGGTCATGGATGACCGCGGTCACCTGATCTATGCCGGGCGCGCGGCCGAGGTGATCGACGTGTCCGGCCTGAATGTCTATCCCGACCAGATCGAGGCCGCGGCCCTGTCGCTGCCAGGCATCCGGGACGCCGTCGCCTTCGCCATCCCCGACCCGGTTTCCACGCAGCGCCCCGCGCTGGCCTATGTGGGCGATGTGCCCCCCGACATGCTGGACGCCCATCTGGCGCGGACGTTGTCGCCCCGCCAGCGCCCTGCCCGCCTGATCCGCATGGAGAAGCTGCCGCGTGGCGCGAATGGCAAGATCGCGCGCCGCAGCCTGGCCGAATCTTTGGCCGAAACCCTGACCGAGGTATCCGCATGAACCAGCCCGCTCCCATCCCCACCCCCGATGATGCCATGGCGGCCATCCGGGACATTCTGGCCGGACCGATGGCGAACCCCCGTATGGCCGATTTCGGCCCCGACGCTCGGCTTGGCCATGACCTGGGCCTGGATTCCGTCGCGCTGATGACGCTGATGCTGCACCTGGACGAGGCGGGCATCGAGATGGCCGAAGACACCTTCGACCGCGCCCCCGGCATGACCGTCCGCGCTTTGGCCGAGGCTTTGGCAGGCGTCACCCCGGCGGACGACGAACCCGTGGACATCAAGGTCCATTGCGTCGTCAGCTGCCTGTCGCAGGCGTTGAAGGACAAGGGCGGCATCGATCACCGTCCCCTCTATATCGGGCTGTGGGATGGGCAGGTGGTGGTCGATGACCGGATGCGCCTGTCCTATCATGCCACCGATATCGACCACGGCTTCTATCTGGACTGGGCGCAGCGCCTGTTCGGGCTGCGGGTCACGCGCTGGTACGACGATGCCGCGTCCAAGCGGGACAACCTGGCCCGCCTGCAACAGCTGCTGGCCGATTGGCGTCCGGGTCTTTACATCATGCCGATGGTGGACATGTTCCTGCTGCCGACCCGCGACAACAAATTCGCCCAGGACCCCTTTCCGCATTACGCACTGATCCAGCCGACCGCCGATCCCGACACCTGGCTGATGCGCGACCCCGATTTCCGGTGGGAGGGCGACGTCCCCGCCGCCGATCTGCGCGCGGCCTTTCTGCGCGACAGCGTGGCCGGGGGATATGTCTTCGACAATGCCGACGCCCATCCCGCCAGCGATGCCGACATCCAGGCGATCCATGATGCGACCTTCGATGCTGATGCCGTGCCCCTGATCGACGCGATCACCCGCATCGTCCAGGCCCATGCGACATTCCTGCCCCGCCCCGACCTGGAAGGGGCGCTGCGCGAGCTGCCGGTCATCGCGATCCGGAAATATGCCTATGAACATGCGCTGGCGATCTTTGGCGATATCGAGGGCACCGATCACGATGCCTTCGAGGAATGCTGCGACCGGATCGCGGCGCTGCATGGCGGGCTGAACGCGGTCCATCTGCGCGCCGTGGCCTTTGCCCGGAACGGCGATGCGGACGATCTGGCCCGCGTGATGCAGGATCTGAATGCGCTGGCGACGCTGGAACGCGGGATCAAGGCCACGGTGGCTGAATGGCACGCCCGCTGGCAGGGGCGCCGGACATGAGGGTCCATGCCTGTTCCGTCGCCCTGCGCCATGACAGGATCACCGCGCAGGGTCTGGCGACCCAGGTTCTGGACGCAGGCTTTGACGGGCTGGAGATCTGGGCACCCCATGCGGAAGCACTTCAGGCCGATTGGGCGGCCTTGGCGCGGCGGCCCGTCGTTCCGATGCTGTCTGGATACCTGCCGGTCGGCACCGCTGCCTTTGACGCCCAGGATGCGCTGCGGCTGGTGGGGCTGACGACCCGCTGGCAGGCCCGGCGACTGCGGCTTTTTGCGGGCGGCGTGGGCTGGGACACGGCCAGCGGTGACGACCGCGCCGCCATCATCCGCGACCTGCGCATCGTGGCCGACATGGCGCAGGACCATGGCATCCGCATCGCGATCGAGACCCATCCCGGCACGCTGGCCGACAGCCTGCCCGCCACGCTGGCGCTGATGCAGGGGCTGGACCATCCGGCGGTCGGGCTGAACGTCGATATCCTGCATGTCTGGGAGGGCGGCGCCGACCCGCTGGCCGCCCTGCCCGTGCTGTCCCCCCATCTGCTGCACCTGCACCTGAAGAACGTGACGGCGCGCGATCGGCTTTCGGTCTTTGCCCCCGGGAACGTCCATGATGCCGCGGGCAGCCGCGACGGGATGTGCCCTCTGTTCGAAGGCGTGCTGGATTACCGGACGATCCTCTCCGGGGTCCCGGATGATGCCGACATGTCGCTGGAATGGTTCGGGCCCGCCCCGATGGCGACCATGACGGCCGATCTGGGCCGCATCAGGTTGCTGGCCGCCCGCCGCGCCGCCTGATGCCGGATCGCACAAAGGGCCCGGCGATCTGCCGGGCCCTTGCCATTTGCGCCGATCGCGCTGTCGTCAGAACCGGACGCGGGCGGACAGGCCGATGCTGCGACCGGGTTCCTTCTGGCCCAGGATTTCGTCGAAATCACCGCCATAGCTGGCGCGGTCGACATAATCGCGATCGAACAGGTTGTTGACCTCGGCGCGCAGGGTGACGTTGGCATATTGCGCGGGTTCGTATTCGGCAAAGACGTCGACGACGGTATAGCCGGGCCAGTCGCGGGTCGCATCCACGCCCTTGCCGTCCTCGTCCAGCGTGTGCTGGACGACACCGCCCAGTTCCAGACCGGCCATGACCTCGTGGCGGGCCTCCAGCGTCAGGATGCGGCCCGGAACGGTGCCCAGATCCAACAGGTCATAGGTGCTGGCATCGCCGCCATCGACCTGCACATCCGTGTCGCTATAGCGCAGCGTGGCATAGCCCCCCAGCCAATCCTGACGGGCCGACAGGCGGAAGCCCTTGGATTCGACGTCACGCACGGCCAGCTTCTTGCGGGCATCGTTCAGGCGGGTGCGGAACAGCTCGGCCCCCAGGGTGGTGTTTCCGGTGGTCCATTCGGCCCCAAGGACGACGTTCTGCGCGCGGGTGTGGCGCAGATCGTCATAGGCGCCGGCAAGTTGATAGGCATCGGAAAGGTCATAGACAGCAGCCAGCGGCGTGCCCCCGAAGACCGTCGAATACCCGGCATTCAACGCCAGCGCATCGGTCGCGTGCCAGGTGACGGCGGCATTGGCACTGGCGCCCTCGGTATCGACCGACTGGCCGCCCGCTCCGGTAAAGCGGTTCCAGTCATAGCGCAGGCCGGCGCTGTAATCGAACCGGCCATGCGTCCCGCGTGCCTGGGCGAAGGCGCCGGTATTGGTCACATCCTCGCGGAAGGAACCGGCGGTGCCACGGAAGACACCATCATAGGTGGCCTTGCTGCGGCTGTTCTCGACACCGGCGGTGACGTCCATCACGCCAAGCGCGAAATGGTTCTGCGCCTTGACGGTCAGCGTGTCGGCATCGCCCTTGTTGAAATCGCCGCTGGGGCTGCTGTCGGCATTCAGGTCGGTGGTGTCCAGATCGCTGCGGGACTGGGTGACGAGGAATTCCGGATCGACAAGCCCATCCGCCGACAGGCGCCGCAGGCTCAGGGTCTGGGTCGTCTGCTTCAGCGCATAGCGGCGCTTGTCGTTGGGACGACCGACCAGACCGCCGAAATTCGCACGATAGGGGCGCAGCGCGTCGTCCTGCACCTGCAGGGCGCCGAATTCGGCCCGCCAGTCGCCCATCTGGGCGCCCAGCTTCAGCGCATAGCTGTTCAGGTCCGCGCCCGAATAGGCGACGTCATCGCCGGCGCCGTCCTGGTAATCATCGCCGGTCGCGCGCTTGGCATAGACCAACGCATCGACGGGACCCTGACGCCCATAGAGCGTCACCGACCCCTCGGTCGTTCCCCCGTTCGAGGCATAGCCCGTCGTCACCTGCCCGCCATGGGTCTGGCCATCCTCCAGCATGTCCAGCGCGGATTTGGTCTCATAGGCGATACTGCCCGCCAGCGCGCCAAAGCCCGCATCGGCCGGTGCCACGCCCGCATCGACGCGCGCGGCCTTCAGCAGGTTCGGATCGATGATGTTGGTGCCGGTGTGGTGGAACATCCGGTTGTTCTGGGCCGCGCCATCGACGGTGACGGCCAGCTGCTGCTGGTCGATGCCGTTGACGAAGACGCGTTCGGTCACGGTCATGCCGCCGCCGACGATGACGCTTGGTTCGGCGCGAAAGATGTCCTTCATGCTGCCGGTGCGGGCGTCGTCCAGCTGATCGGCGGTCACCGACACCTGGCTGGTGTCCTGTTCGTCGGCCTGAAGGACGATCGGCTGCAGCACGACGGGGTCGGCTGCGGTTTGCGCGAAAGCGATTGCGGGAAGAAAGGCAGTGCCAAGCAAAAGCGCTGCCATGCTGGGTCTGGGCATGGGTCGTCTCCATCGGGTGCGTGGACGGCTGGCGATGGCGACGATGCGCGCGGGCTTGCTGCAGGGGCGTCTTTAGTCGGATTGTACCTCGCTGTTAAGAGGGATTTCACAAATCCGTGCATTTCCGCCGGGGCGGCTGGCGTTCAGAAGGTCGGCGGCGTGCAGGCGCTGACCAGCACGCATTTCTCTGGTCCGACCTAGCGGAACCTGTGGGGGGCGCGGCTGTCGAAGTAATAGGCGTCCCCCGGCCCCAGGATCTTGCGCTGCGGGCCGACGGTCACCTCGACCCGGCCCGACAGGACGATCCCGGCCTCCTCGCCCAGGTGGCCATACATGACGCGGCCCGTATCGGCGCCGATGTCATAGGTTTCGCGCAGCATCATCAACTGGCGTCCGAAAAGATTGGCCCCCACCTGTTTCAGCGACAGCTTGCCCTTGCCGATCTCGGTCAGGTCGCGTTCGGAATAGAAGCTGACCTGTTCGGGATCGGGTTCGAAGGCGAAGAATTCCGACAGGCTGATCGGGATGCCCTCCAGCACCCGACGCAGCGCCCCGACCGATGGGTTCATCTTGCCGGATTCGATCAGCGATATGGTGGAATTGGGAACGCCGGTCAGCTTCGCCAGCGCGCGCTGCGAATGCCCGGCACGTTCGCGAACGAACCGCAGGCGCAACCCAAGTTCAGTTTCGGGGGGCAAAGCGTTAATGTCGTTCATGATTCACCTACGGATCATTATGCCGTCAACCATTACAATCACTTGGCGGATCGAAGAAACAGACTTTCGCAGAAAACTTAACGTTCTATCCTGCTGTCATCACCACCACCCATGGACAGGACCTGACCAATGAAGAATGCAGAGATCTCGAAGCGGCGCGATGCGGCCATCTCGAACGGGGTGGGGATGCAGACGCAGGTCTATGTCGAGCGCGCCCTGGGGTCCGAGGTGTGGGACATCGAGGGCAACCGCTATATCGATTTCGCCGCCGGCATCGCGGTCGTGAACACCGGCCACTGCCATCCCCGCATCATCGAGGCGGTGACGAAGCAGGCCCAGGCCTTCACCCATACCTGCCACCAGGTCCTGCCCTATGAGAACTATATTCACCTGGCCGAGCGTCTGAACGACAAGGTGCCGGGCGATTTCGCCAAGAAAACCGTTTTTGTCACCACCGGCGCCGAGGCCGTCGAAAACGCCATCAAGGTCGCCCGCGCTGCCACCGGCCGCCCCGCCGTCATCGCCTTCGGCGGCGCCTTCCACGGCCGGACCTTCATGGGCATGAGCCTGACGGGCAAGGTCGCGCCTTACAAGAAGAACTTCGGCGCGATGATGCCCGACGTCTATCACGTGCCCTTCCCGATCGAATTGCACGGCACCTCGGTCGAGGAGACGATGGGGTCGCTGCACAAGCTGTTCAAGGCCGACCTGGACCCCGACCGCGTCGCCGCCATCATCATCGAACCCGTGCAGGGCGAAGGCGGCTTCTATCCCGCGCCCGCCCAGCTGATGCGCGACCTGCGCCAGTTGTGCGACGACCATGGCATCATCATGATCGCGGATGAGATCCAGACCGGTTTCGCCCGCACGGGCCGCATGTTCGCGATGGAGAATTACGACGTCGTCCCGGACATCACCACCATGGCCAAGGGCCTTGCGGGCGGCCTGCCCCTTGCCGCGCTGACCGGACGGGCCGAGATCATGGATGCGGCCCAGCCCGGCGGCCTTGGCGGCACCTATGGCGGCAACCCCCTGGGCATCGCCGCGTCCCACGCCGTCTTGGACGTGATCGAGGACGAGGATCTGTGCAACCGCGCCAATGCCTTGGGATCGCGGCTGAAGCAGCGCCTGGAATCGATCCGCGCCCGCGTGCCGGAAATGGTCGATGTGCGCGGCCCGGGCTTCATGGTCGCCGCGGAATTCAACATGCCCGACGGCAAGACCCCCAACCCCGACATGACCAATGCCATCCGCGCCGAGGCGCTGCGCCGTGGCCTGGTCCTGCTGACCTGCGGCGTCTATGGCAACGTCATCCGGTTCCTGGCGCCGCTGACCATCCCCGACGACATCTTCGCCGAAGCGCTGGACATCCTCGAGGCGTCGATCGATGCCGTGAAAGGTGCCGGGAAATGAACATCGCCACCAGCCCGAAACCCCTGACATTGAACGACCCCTCGCTGCTGGAAACGCGCGGTTTCGTGGATGGCCGTTGGATCGAGGGTGCGGCCCGCTTTGACGTCCAGGACCCCGCGACGGGCGCGTTGATCGCCCAGGTCGCGGACCTGACCGTCGAAGATACCGCCGCCGCCATTGATGCCGCCCATCGCGCCGGTCCCGATTGGGCTGCGATGACGGGCAAGGAACGCGCGGCCATCATGCGTCGCTGGCATGACCTGATCGTGGCCAATGCCGATGATCTGGCCACCATCCTGACTGTTGAAATGGGCAAGCCCTTGCCCGAGGCGCGCGGAGAGATCCTCTATGGCGCGTCCTTCATCGAATGGTTCGCCGAAGAGGCCAAGCGCATCTATGGCGATGTCATCCCGGGCCATCAGCGCGACAAGCGCATCATGGTCCTGAAGCAGCCCATCGGCGTCGTGGGCGCCATCACGCCGTGGAATTTCCCGAACGCCATGATCGCCCGCAAGGTCGCGCCCGCGCTGGCCGCCGGTTGCACCTTTGTCGGGCGGCCCGCCGACCTGACGCCGCTGTCCGCGCTGGCGATGGCGGTGCTGGGCGAACGGGCGGGGATTCCGGCGGGGGTGCTGAACATCATCCCCTCGACCGACGCGGCAGGTGTGGGGCAGGAACTCTGCGCCAATCCCAAGGTGGCCAAGATCACCTTCACCGGATCGACCCGCGTCGGCAAAATCCTGATGGAGCAGAGCGCGGGCACCATCAAGAAGCTGTCGCTGGAACTGGGCGGCAATGCCCCCTTCATCGTCTTCGACGACGCCGATCTGGACGCCGCGGTCGAGGGCGCGATGATCGCCAAGTTCCGCAACAACGGCCAGACCTGCGTCTGCGCCAACCGCATCTATGTGCAGGCGGGGGTCTATGAAGCCTTTGCCGACAAGCTGGTCGCGGCTGTCGCGGCGCTGAGGGTCGGCAACGGTTTCGACCAGGGCATCACCACCGGCCCGCTGATCAACGATGCCGCCGTCGCCAAGGTCGAAAGCCACATCGCCGATGCGCAGGGCAATGGCGCCACGGTGCTGGCGGGCGGTACACGATCCGATCTGGGCGGGTCGTTCTTCCAGCCCACCGTGATCCGCGATGTGACCCGCGACATGCTGGTCTGCCGCGAGGAAACCTTTGGCCCGCTGGCCGCCCTGATCCGCTTCGACACCGATGCGCAGGCGATCGAAATGGCCAATGACAGCGAATTCGGGCTGGCGGCCTATTTCTACAGCCGCGACCTGAACCGCGTCTGGCGCGTGTCCGAACGTCTGGAAAGCGGCATGGTCGGGGTGAATACCGGCCTGATCTCGACCGAGGTCGCGCCGTTCGGTGGCATCAAGCAGTCGGGGCTGGGCCGCGAAGGGTCGAAATACGGGATCGAGGATTACCTCGAGATCAAGAACATCTGCCTTGGCGGCATCGGCTGAGGGCGGATCCCGCCGCGCCCGTCACCGGGCGCGGCGCAGACATCATGCCTGCACGGCCTCGGCTTCGGCGACGGCCAGTTCGGCCATGTTCATGATCGCCTCGCGCGTGTCGGCGACAGCGATGAAGCGGCCGTTGTGACAGAATTTGGCGCCCTTGACGCCGGATGCATCCTCAAGCTCCTTGTCGGTCAGGCCCGCCCATGCGGCGGGCAGGTCGGCGCGCTGTTCGAACCCGTCCTCGGACAGGCGGATGCCGGTCAGGGTCCAGCCGTCCGAACGCGGCGTCGCCACGAACAGCAGGTGGTCGGCCCCGGCCTTCAGGACCGCCGACCGGAACGGCATGCCCATCGGCAGTTCCAGAACCTTGCCGTTCCCTGCCCGTTCGATCGCCGCCATCACCATGGATTCGGCGCGCAGCTTGGATGCCTTGCGCTGGATGCGGGCCTCGACGAAGGCGCGGGCGATCTGCAGGGCGGCGTGGAAGGCCCGGTCATCGGCATCGGGGCTCTGGTCGTCAAAGACCGGCTTCAGGCTCTCCAGCAGCGCAGGCAGGGTCATGTCGGACAGCATCGCGCCAGCGGCCGCGGTCACCAGAACGCCGTTATCCACCAGGTCGATGGGCAGCACGAAGCCCTGGTCGAAGGACCGGAAGACCTCGGGGCGGTGATCGTCGGGGATGTCCAGCGCGGCCAGGTAATCCATGCCGAAATGCCGCCAGATCAGCCCGAAGGAACTGAGCGGATGACCCTCTTCGCGCAGCGGCGCGTCGGGCTGATGGTGGTCGAAGATGCTGCGATCGGCGTCGTATTCGCGGCCCACGTCATAGATGACGCGCCCTTCGGCGGGGGTGGTCAGGTCGCGGTCGCGGGTGCGGATCACCGCAGCGTCGGGGAACAGCCGAGTCAGGATGACGCTGGAGAGCAGTTCATCGGCGTGAAACGCGCCGGAATGGGTGACAAGCTGGGTGATGGTCATGAAACGGGTCTTTCGGGTAAGGCGCGCGGCGCGTTGAAACGGGATCGCCGCCCGGCCCTGACGGCGCGGACGGCGTTTGACGGGCGTTCTAGCGTGAAAGGGCGCCCAAGCTCAATCAGGCAGGCTGATAGCCGCTTGAAGCGCGGATCAGGTGGCGGGTGTAGTCCTGTTCGCCCGCACCCCGGCGCAGGGCATCGACCGACATCACCTCGACGATGCGGCCATGTTGCATGACCGCCAGGCGGTCGCACATATGCCCGACCACCGACAGATCATGGCTGACCATCACATAGGTCAGCCCGTGTTCGGCGCGCAGATCGGCCAGCAGGTTCAGGATTTCAGCCTGAACACTGACATCCAGCGCGCTGGTCGGTTCGTCCAGCAGCAGCAGGCGCGGTTCGGCGGCCAGGGCCCGCGCAATGGCCACCCGCTGGCGCTGGCCGCCCGACAGCTGGTGCGGATAGCGGAAACGGAAGCCGCGGCCCAGGCCCACATCCTCCAACAGGCGGGTGATGCGGGCGTCGATATTGTCCATGCCCTGCAGGCGCAGCGTCTCGGCCAGCACGGCGTCGACGGAATGACGCGGATGCAGGCTGGCATAGGGGTCCTGAAAGACCATCTGCACGGTCTTGAAAAAGGCACGGTCGCGGCGGTCGGATTTCAGCGTCCTGCCCTCCACCGCGATGTCGCCCGACCATGTCGGGATCAGGCCCGCGATCGCCCGCAGGATGGTCGATTTCCCCGACCCCGATTCCCCGACCAAGCCAAAGCTTTCGCCCGGCTGGACCGAAAAAGTGGCATCCTTGACCGCATCGACCCGGTCCGGCGCAAGGCCGAACCAGACATTCAGTTCGTTGACGTTCAGCATGGCTTACAGCCCTCCGGGCAGGTCGGTGTCGGCATGGGGCATCAGGGTTTCCCCGTCACGCCAGCTGTCCTGGCGCTGCAGCACCGGCAGGCGGTCGACCGGTGCCTCCAGCCGCGGCAGGCTGGAGAGCAGTCCCTGGGTATAGGGGTGGCGCGCCTTGTGCAGATCGCGCGCCGCCAGCGTTTCCACGATGCGCCCCGCATACATGATCAGCACCCGGTCGCAGAACTGCGCCACCAGGTTCAGGTCGTGGCTGACGAAGATCAGCCCCATGCCCCGGTCGCGCACCAAACGGTCCATGATGTTCAGAACCTCGGTCCGGACCGACACGTCCAGCGCCGATGTCGGTTCATCGGCGATCAGGATGCGCGGATCGGGGGCCAGCATCATGGCGATCATGATGCGCTGGCCCATGCCGCCCGACACCTCGTGGGGATAGGCGTTCATGACGCGTTCGGGGTCGCGGATCTGCACGGCCTCCAGCATCTCCAGCGCCTTCTGGCGGGCGGTGTCGCGTGGGGCCTTGGCGTGCAGGCGGTAAGCCTCAATGATCTGCTGGCCGACGGTCATCACGGGGTTCAGGCTGAACTTGGGGTCCTGCATGACCATGCTGATGCGCCCGCCGCGGATCTGGCGCATCTGGCGATCGGGCAGGTTCAGGATCGACTGTCCCTCGAGCGTCATCGACGCCGCGGTGACCTGGCCGGGGGGGCGGACCAAGCCCAGGATGGCGCGGCCCGTCATCGACTTGCCGCTGCCGGATTCGCCCACGACCCCCAGACGTTCGCGGCCCAGATCGAAGCTGACCCCGCGCACGGCCTGAAAGCTGCCCTGACGGGTCGGGAAGGTGACGCGCAGGTCGCGCACCGACAGAAGGGGGGCGTCGGTCATGACTTGTCTCCTTTCGGGTCCAGGACGTCACGCAGCCCGTCGCCCAGCAGGTTGAACGCGATCGAGACGGTGAAGATCGCCAGGCCCGGCATGGCCGCGACCCACCAGAAATCCAGGATATAGGTCCGCCCATCCGAGATCATCGCCCCCCATTCGGGCATCGGCGGCTGCGCGCCAAGCCCCAGGAAGCCCAGGCCCGCGGCCGACAGGATGATCCCCGCCATGTCCAGCGCCACCCGCACGATCAGCGAACTGACGCAGAGGGGCCAGATATGCCGGATCAGCAGACGCAGGCGACCGGCGCCTTGCAGGCGCGCGGCGGCGATGAAATCGGCGTGGCGGATGGTCAGCGTCTCGGCCCGTGCCAGTCGCGCATAGGGCGGCCATGCGGTCAGCGCCAGGGCCAGCACCGCGTTGCCGATACTGGGACCAAGCGCCGCCACGAAGGCCAGCGCCAGGATCAGCTTGGGGAAGGCCAGGAAGATGTCGGTCACGCGCATCAGCACCTGATCGACCCAACCGCCCGCAAAGCCCGCGACGGTGCCGATGAACAGCCCGATCACCGGCGCGATCAACGCCACCGTGCCCACGATGAACAGCGTGATCCGCGACCCGTGGATCAGGCGGGACATGATATCGCGGCCCAGCCCGTCCGTGCCCAGCCAATGGGCCGCCGATGGCGGCTGCAACCGCGCGCCCAGATCCTGGGCATAGGGGTTCTGCGGCGCCAGCAGCGGCGCAAAGATCGCCATCCCGATCAACAGGACAAGGATGATCAGCCCGACCATGGCCAGCTTGTTGGACCGAAAGGTCAGCCAGCCCTGATAGATGGCCCCAAGACGCGCCTGTCTGCGGGTCTGGGGGGCGTCGGACAGCAGCCAGTCGCGACGGGATATGGAGTTGCTCATTTCGACCTCGGGTCAAGGACGCGGTACAGCAGGTCGCTGAACAGGTTCAGGACGACGAAGCAGACGCCGACGACGACCGTGCCGCCCAGGACCGCGTTCATGTCGCCCGAAAGAAGGCCGCGCGTGATATAGCTGCCAAGACCGGGCCAGCTGAAGATGATCTCGGTCAGGACCGACCCCTCCAGCAGCGATCCAAAGGACAGGGCGATGACCGTGGTCAGGGGAATGGCGATGTTGCGGAAGGCGTGGCGCCAGATGACCGCGCCTTCGGACATGCCCTTGACGCGGGCGGTGATGACATATTCCGCTGACAGCTGTTCCAGCATGAAGCTGCGCGTCATCCGGCTGATATAGGCCAAGCTGTAATAGCCCAGCAGGCTGGCCGGCAGGATGATGTGGCTGAAGGCGTCGCGGAAGGCTGCCCAATCCCCCGCCAGCAGGCTGTCGACCAGGATCATGCCGGTGACGGTGGGCACCATGCCGTCATAGATGATGCCTTGGCGCCCCGGTCCGCCGACCCAGCCCAGGATGCCATAGAAGATCAGCAAGCCCATCAGCCCCAGCCAGAAGATCGGCATGGAATACCCGACCAGCGCCACCACGCGGGCCACCTGGTCGATGATGCCGCCCTTGCGCGCGGCGGCGATGACGCCCAAGGGCACGCCCACGAAGATGCCGATCAGCGTCCCCAGGGTCGCCAGCTCGAATGTGGCGGGGAAGACGCGCTTGATATCCTCGGCCACGGGTTGGCCGGTCGATATGGACCTGCCGAAATCGCCGGTCAGCACGTCGCCGATATAGCCGAAGAACTGCACGATCAGCGGGCGGTCCAGCCCCATGGCGACATAGGCGGCGTCATATTGCGCCTGCGTCGCGCGGTCGCCCACGACCTTCAGCACCGGGTCGATGGGCATGACGCGACCGATGATGAAGGTCACCAGCAACAGGCCCAGCAATGTCAGGGCCAGCGACAGGACGGTGCCTGCGATGCTGCGGGCGCGGCGGCGGCGCAAGGCGTTGCGGGCCGAGGGGTCGGGACGGTCTGCGCCGGGGGTGTTGCCCCCGGCGCCCGTGTTGTCGGTCATGGCCACAGGCTTATTCGCCCTTCGTCACCTGGCGGTAGATGACCGAGGTGACGGCCCCGCCGCTGAACCAGTTTTCGACATTGTCCTGCAGGCCCGCCTGTTCGATGCGCTGGAACAGCGGGATGATCGGAGCCTCGGCCTGGTACTGGGCCTGGATGTCCTTGTACATCTGGGCGCGCTTGTCGGCATCCTGTTCGAGGGTCGCGGCAACGGTGGCCTCGTTCATCTCCTCGGGGACGGCATAAGCGTTGCGCCATGCCAGAAGACCCACGGCCTGCGCCTCGTCGCTGTTGTCGGGGTTATAGGCGAATGTCGCGGCATTGGTGTTCGGGTCGGAATAATCCGGGCCCCATTCGCCGATGAAGATCGGCACTTCGCGGGCGCGATAGGCGTCCAGCACCTGCGCCCCGGTCATCTGCTCGATCTCCAGCGTCAGGCCGGCCTGTGCCATGGATGCCTGCAGGGTCTGCGCGACATCGATATATTCGCGCAGGTCGCGGATGCGGGTGGTGATGGTGCCGCCCTCGATGCCTGCATCGGCCAGGATCTGCTTGGCCTTTTCGACGTCATAGGTCCAGGGCTGGTCCTCCAGCACGCCCAGATAGCCAAGCGGCAGGAAGGCCTGATGGGTGGTGAACTGGCCCTTCAGGAAGCTGCCGGTGATGCCTTCGTAATCGACCAGATATTTCATCGCCTCGATCACGGCAGGGTTGGACAGCAGTTCGTCCTTCTGGTTCAGGCCCATATACATCATGCGGCCGCGCGGTTCGTCCTGGATCTTGACGCCCTCGACTGCGCCGATGCTTTCGACATCGGTGGGGGTCAGGTTGCGCGCGACATCGATATCGCCCTGTTCCAGCAGCAGGCGCTGCGCGCTGGATTCGGCCACGTTGCGCACGATCACCCGCTTCATCGCGGGGGCGCCCTGCCAGTAATCCTCATAGGCGGCCAGCTGCACGGCCTCGTTCGGGCGCCAGGCGGACAGCGTATAGGCGCCGGACCCCGCCTCGTTCGTGTTCAGCCAGCCATTGCCCAGATCGCCGTCCTGTTCATTGGCAAGCACGGTTTCCTTGTCCACGACGCTGGCGATGTTTGCGGTCAGGCAGTTCAGGACGAAGGACGGCGCATAGGGCTTGTCCATCACCAGGGTCAGCTTGTTGCCGTCGGCGGTGATCTTTTCCTCGGCATTGTCGGCGGTAAAGCCGAACTGCGTCAGGATGAAGGCAGGCGTCTTGTCCAGCTTGACGGCGCGCTGCAACGACCAGGCGGCGTCTTCGGCGCGGACGGGGTTGCCGGAATGGAAGGTCACCCCCTCGCGCAGGGTGAAGGTGATCGACAGGCCGTCCTCGGACACTTCCCAGCTTTCGGCCAGGCTGGGCTTGAAACCCGCTTCCATGTCCAGCGGGTCGAAATCGACCAGCCGGTCATAGGTGTTGTTGTTCACGTCATTGCCCGAAAACTCGAAGGATTGGGCAGGATCCAGGCTGATGATGTCGTCGATGGTATGGGCGACGACCAGCGTATCGGCCGGGGTCTCGGCATAGGCGGCGGTCGACAGCGCAAGGGCGGATGCCAGCAGCGCGGCGCGCGTGGTCAGGTTCAGCGTCATGATGGGTTTCCCTGTAGGTTATTTTTTCGGTCCCGCTTGGTGCAGGGTTCATGACGTGCAGGTTGGCGCATGCCCGCCATCCTTGCAAGTGCCCTGCAAGACGCGCCGATGGCCGGAATGCGGCCTGACTGCCGATCGTTCCGGATACGCCCATAACAACCTTTAATTGTGCAGAGTTAATCTGCCAAAAATGCCATTTAATTCCAGATTCTGAGAAATTTGCACGCTGCGCGTGTGAATTTCTTGATTGGAATCATCTGCCGTCACAGCATGGCTTGGTTAACGGCATCTGGCGGCAGTGCAATCCGGCCGCTTCAATCAGGAAAGTGCGCCCATGACCTTGGTCATCGTAGATCCCGCTTCGGTTGAATTGGAACATCTCAGCGCCGTGGACGTGAAGTTTTCGGGTGCCCATATCGGAGGGGGGATATATTTCAGCGCCAACCACGATCCTGCACTGGGAGGAGGCAGCAAAGCCATCCCGCAGCGCAGCCTTGACGGCCAGGCCCCCCAGCACAAGACCAACGAATATGAATTCACCCTGCGTGACGGCACCTCGCCTTGGACCGCCTATCGCGACGATCTGGACGGCGATGGCAACAAGGATTTCGTCAAGGCCGGCTTCGACATCGGGCTGCAGGTGGGCCACCGGCTGACTTCGACCGGCGATTTCTATGACGGGCCTGCCGCGCCCTTGCTGATCGCCAATGATCCGGGCGATCTGACGGGAACCGTGACCATCACCGGCTATCCTTCGGCGGATGGGTCGCTGAACGGGCGGGACGGCGTTCTGCACGAGACCAGCGGAACGCTGTCGCAGGGGGGCTATACCGAACAGCAGGTGAACGGCGATATCGGCGGCTATTTCACCATCCAGGGCGCCGAGGTCACCGGCGGCATGAGCGGTTCGGGAAATTACTTGGATTTCGATCCCGATGGGGATGGGCAGTCCCAGACCTATCTGATCGGCGCGGTCGCGCGTGCGGGAACCATGACGGACAGTTCGGGACATGTGCAGCACTTCGCGCAATCGACGTCCTTTTCGCCCCATTACGCGGATCTGGCTGAAACCATCCAGTCGCTGTCATCTGCGAATGCCCGCGTGGCGGATGATTTCCCGCGCATGACGATGCTGTCGGCCCAGACCCAAGGAGCAAGCGCCACCACCGTTCAGGGCCAGTTCTTCCACGAGGACATCTATGGCGGCATCAATGACGACACGCTTCTTGGCGGCGGGGGCGACGATTACCTTTGGGGAGGCGAGGGCGACGACCTGCTTGAGGGTGGCACCGGCAACGACACGCTGGATGGCGGCAGCGGCAATGACCGTCTGACCGGCGGCGCAGGTGCGGACCTGTTCCGCATCCGCCCCGAGGGGACCGGCACCATCACCGACTTTTCGGATGCCGATGGCGATGTCATCGACCTGGGATCGCATTTCAACACGCTGGATGCGGTGGTCGCGGCCGCGACGCAGATGCCGGACGGGTCGCTGATGATCGCTCTGCCCCCTGAATCGGGTGGTGGCAGCATTCGCGTCCTCGACACCAGCATGGACGATCTGACGGCCATCAACATCAATGTCGTCTGCTTCTGTGCGGGAACCCTGATCCAGACCCCGCAAGGCGCGCGACCGATCGAGACCCTGCGCGTGGGCGACCTGATCACGACCCGCGACGGCACCGCCCTTCCCCTGCGCGCCATCAACTGCCGGACCTTGGGCGCGCAAGAGATCGCGCTGCGCCCCCATCTCTGGCCCGTGACGATCAGGGCCGGCAGCCTTGGCCCGCAGGTTCCCGCGCAGGACCTGGACGTATCCCCGCAGCACCGCATCCTGGTGGACAGCCCCATCGCCCGACGCATGGCGGGCGCGGCAACGCTGATCCCGGCCAAGGCACTGCTGTCGATGCCCGGCATCACCCAGCCATCCCCCCGCGGGCCGGTCAGCTATCTGCACCTGGTCTTTGACGGGCATCAGGTGATCTGCGCCAACGGTTGCTGGTCGGAAAGCTTCTTTCCCGGCGATCAGGCGATGCGGTCCCTGCCTGCGCGCCTCAGGCTGGAATATGCACAGATCTTCCAGACATCCGAAAGCCGCGTGGCGGCGCGACGGCTGGTGCAGGGTGCCCGGGCCAGGCGCATGGTGGCCCGCCATGTGGCCAACGGGCGCGCGATGCAGGAGAGCCGGACCCAGCTGACCCCCTAGGGCCAGGCGGCAAAGGTCGTGCCGGTGTTCTGGTTGGCGGGGTCGCGGCGCTGGCGGTTCGGGGAATGCCCCGTCATGCGCTTGTAGAAGCGGCTGAAATAGGCCGGATCGGAAAAGCCCAGGTTCTCGGCGATATCCGCGATCTGCATGCTGGAACTGGCCAGCAGGACGTTCGCCTCCTGGATGATGCGGGCATGGATCAGCGCCAGGGGCGCCCGTTCCGTCGTCTTGCGCAGGATCGCGCTGAGACGTTCGGGCGTGATCTGCAATTCCTGGGCATAGCGGGCGATCGGCCATTGGGCGCGCAGGTTCTTTTCCACCAGCTGCAGAAAGCGCACGGCGATCATGCGGTCCGAATTCTGCGCCGAATGGTCCAGCGGTCGCGTCAGCCGCCAGATATCGATGCACAGGACCGCCGTGTGGTGGCGCATCACTTCCAGATGACCGGGCTGTTCACCCTCGATCTCGGCGCGCAGGCGGTCCAGGCCGCGATGGAACTGTTCGGCGAACCCGCGATCAAGATCGGTCGAGACGAAGGGCAGCATGATGATCGAGCGCAGGCTGTCGGCCATGGGTCCTGCGGCGATGGCCTGGGCGATGCCGACCTCGGACAGGGACAGGATCATGCCGCGCGTGCCGGCCTGCATGGTGACCGAATTTCCGGTATCGGCAGGAAGCCAGATGATGCAGGGGGCCACGAAGGGAACGGCCCCCTCCTTCAGATGCACCTTCCCCTGCCCCGCCTTCATGGCGACGGCATGGTGCCGCCGGTCGCGGAAGGACCGCGCCCCGGCCGTCAACTGGCTGTGGATCGGCAGCACCTCGATTTCGGGCGCGATGGTGCCCTTGGTGTCTCGGGCATAGGTCATACGGTCACGTCGTCCCAATCCGGCACCGATTTCATTTGCAATCCGATCTTGTCGCCATCGTGTTTCCCCCTGCCCTTCATCCCCCCAAAGGAACGAGCTTGAAACATAGTTTCTTGTGCAAACATAATCAATGACCCGGCGTCATCCGCCAGCGCAGCCCCCTCTGTTGCCCCCGCCATCAATCTTACCACGGGCGCCGCAGACTTGACGATTGTCAATTCACGCGAGGCTTGCTGAACGGGCAAAATCCCCCGCGCCTTGGGCAGGATCGGTCGGCCATGACCCGTGACGCAGCCGCGTCACGGAATTAACGTTTTCTTTACCCTGATCGGGCAGGTTCGCAGGGAAATGGCGGGCGACATCCCGGCGGCCGCCTTCTGGACGAAATCACGACTGGACAGAATGGATGACGGATCGGTTCGAACCCAAAGGCGACCCCGCCCCGATCGCTGAGCAGAGCCTTGATCGGATGACGGGCTCCGGGCGTCGACAGGGCGGCTTTTCCGAGGAGGCGATGGCGGGGCTGGCCGAACTGGAGGCGCGCATGCCTCCGGCCGATGCCATGACCGAACCCGCCTTTGCGCCATCCTTCCGCATGACCGACCGCCTGAGACCGGACGCCGCAGCGGGGGGCGGGCTGATCCGCGCCGCAAACGGCACGGCCCGTCCGCATTACTGGGGGCACCGGGAGCGGCTTCGGACCCGGTTTCTGGCCAGTGGCCACGGCCCGATGCCCGAATATGAATTGCTGGAACTGCTGCTGTTCAACGCGATCCAGAAGATCGACGTCAAACCGCTGGCCAAGCGCCTGCTGGAGGCCTTCGGGGATCTGAACGGCGTGATCGCCGCGTCCGAGCATCGCATCCTACAGGTCGAGGGCGCAGATCGCTGGGTCTATCTGCAGCTGCGCATCATCGACGCCTTCGCCCAGCGCATGGCCCAGGCCAAGGTGCTTCAACGCGAGGTCCTGTCATCCTGGGACGAATTGATCGCCTATTGCCGGACCTGCATGGCCCATCGTGGGACCGAGCAGTTCCGCGTGCTGTTCCTGGACCGCAAGAACACCGTCGTCGCCGATGAAGCGCTGGGCACGGGCACGGTCGGACATGTCCCAGTCTATCCGCGCGAGGTCGCAAAGCGCGCGTTGGAGCTGGAGGCCAGCGCCGTCATCCTGGTGCACAATCACCCCTCGGGCGATCCCACCCCCAGCCGCGAGGACATCACTATGACCGCCCGCGTCATGGCGGCCTGCGAGGCGATCGATGTCACCGTCCATGACCACGTCATCATCGGCAAGGATGCCGAAACGTCCTTCCGGGCCTCGGGCCTTTTGTGAAACGCGGCCTGATGGCCTAAAGCGGCGGCGGTCGGTAAGCGGTCGGCCTCCGTCCCAGCAGCGCGGGCCGATGGGGGCGTCGCATTCCGGCCTGTCCATAAAGCCAACTGTGTCCATGACGTCATCGATGGCTAGGCTGATGGGGTGTCGAATGATGGCACTTTTGTTCTCAGTTGGGTTTTGATGATGAAAAAGACATATGCTGCACCGGCACTGCGCACCCACGGTACGTTGGAGGATCTGACCCACGGTATGGGCGGTGGCCGGGACTTTCCCGGCCGGGGTCATGGACATGGCCACGGCCACGACAAGAAGCATCAGGAACTGACCTTCTCCTAATGAACGGCGCGGGCGGCGGCCTGTCCGTCGCCCCCATCGGGCATTGTGTCTGCCCCTCGGGTCGCGTCCGTTATTCCAGCAGGTTGATCCGCAGGCCCAGGTCGATCCCGACATCCGTGCCGCCATAGGTGTCGATGGTCGACTGGCGTCCCTCGGCATAGACCCCCAGATCCAGAATGGAGAGCGGAGTCTCGACCCTGACGCGCGTGATGCGGTCCTCTCGGGCGGCACCCAGAAACATTGCGCCGGTGGTAAGGGCCCTGGACAACCGGAGCGTCACCGGCTGCCTGCCCAGGGTTCCGGACCAACTGGCCGCGACCCGGGTGCGCAGGGTGTTCTGCCCCGTCATACGTTCCCCCGGTGAGACGTCCAACCCGAACAACCCCGCCTTGGTCAGCGTATGGCTGGTCAGATGGATGGCATCCTTGCGATAATCATCCTGATGCGTTCGGGCCAACGCGACCTGCGCCTGATGAAAGCCGACCGGAGTGCGGAACAGCCGCCGCATGCCGATCTGGCCGGTCACGGCTGTTTCGGCATCCACGCTGTCATCATCGTAAAACCCCGACGGCAGCCCTTGACCCATGTCCAGCGTTCCAAGGGCCGGTCAGCACAGGCGCGCGCCCCGGCATACAAGCGATGAAACCCATGCTTCGGTTCGGCCTCGGCACTGTAGCTGTGTGACAGACGCAGGCGGGCCGCGCAACTGAATGACAGGCTTTGCCAACCAGTATAGCGCAGCCCCATCAGAACACCCGATCTTGCCCGCGAATCGTCGGACACCCGAAAGGGCAGTCCACCGATGGTGATGCGGTCCGACGGGATGCCTCCATTGACGTTCGTGTCATGGCGCAACAGCGGCACCAGCGCATGTCTCGATGGCAGGGGCTGAAGGGATGGACCCGCGGGGCCGTGCAGAAAGCACTGTAGGCCCAGAAAGGCCCGTCCCGCCGATGAAACCCGCGTCTCGGTCCAGGTCGCGCTGTCCGCGGAACACCAGCGACACGTCGCCGCCGGCACTGGACCCGGTCCCGCTCCCCGACAAGTCATCCGCCCCAAGCCCGGGGAACCCGCCCTGGACCGTCGCATCGACCCGGCCCGGCGCGTCCGCGCCCCCCGCAAGGGTTCCACGCTCAGTTCCCGAGAAGCCCGAGCCGTCGATGCGGCCATCCGTGACTCTCAGTTCCCCCTCCAGTTCGCGACTGTCGCGGGTGTTGAAATCGTCCATTTCACTCCGGATCGTGCCGGCCACGAAATCGGCATCCAGATATAGATCGTCGATGACGTCGGCCCTTTCTAGGGATGCGGATTCATCGCCGAAGGCAAGACCGACGACACCGTCATATTCCGCCCTGCCCCGGACCGGCATCGATGCCGCCGACGTCTGCGCGAGGTTCTGGGTCTCGGCGACGATGCGGACGGCGCGCGCGGCGTCATCGTTGTAATCGGCCAGTGGGTCATCATTGTCGCCGCCACCGCTGCCGCACGCCGCAAGGGCCAGCAGGCTGCCCAGCATCATGAACCGTACCATGGATGATTCTCCGTCATTGCTTGTGTTCGCCCCCCTTCTGCATGACGCCTGCTGACAGCGACCTGATGGCGGCTGTCAGGGAATTGTCAGCAGGATCGCGCTAGGGGGTGGGGCATGTTGCATGTCATCACATTCCTTTTGGGCAGCTTGCCCACCACGACCGAGGCCATGCCCTCGCTTGAGACCGAGGACGGTCTTGATGCCGCCTTCGCGCGTGCGGCCGTCCAAAGCGGGCGGATCATGCCGCTGGAGAAGATCCTCGACATTCTGCGGGACCGGATCGAAGGCGAGATCATCGCCATCCAGCTTGAACTGGAAGAAGGCGCGCTGATCTATGAATTCGACCTGATCAGCCCCAACGACCATGTCTTCGAGGTTGAGGTGGACGCGGCGACGGGCCAGATACTCGAAATCGAACATGGCGCCGGGGACAAGGATTTATGACGCGATGCATTGCCTGATCGTCGAGGATGACGACACCATTGCCGCCGACCTGTCAGAGGCGCTGACCCGCAGCGGCTTTCACGTCGAACGCCGGGCGGATGGCGAGGAGGCATGGTTTGCCGGAGGAACCGAGGGCTACGATCTTGTGGTGCTGGATCTGGGCTTGCCGCGGATGGATGGGCATCTATGACGCGCACAACGTCGCGAAGAAGCTGATTTACCGCAAGGAACAGTCTTACCTCGAAGTCATCTCTGGCGATGGCGGGCCGCGACATGGCCGCACCCCCGGCTTCGTGCTGGCCGATGAAAGCCAGATCTGGAAGGGCCGCTACCTTTGGGAGGCGCCGACCAACGGCTTGGAAAAGATCGATGACAGCCTTCTGGTAGTGGCCTCGACCGCTGGCCGGGGTCAGGAAAACTTGGCCTGGGACTTCTTCGAGGATGCCCGCAAGGTGGCGCGCGGCAAGGTCGATGATCCCTCAATCCTGCCGATCCTGTTTGAGGCCGACCGGCGAGAGGATTGGGAAGACGAAGACCTTTGGCACCGCGTGAACCCCGGCTTGCAGCATGGCTATCCGTCGCTGGCAGGCTTCCGGCGTCACGCCAAGCGGTCGCAGCGCAGCGTTGGTGATCGGCAGAGCTTCAGGCAGCTCAAGCTGAACATCTGGCTGGATGCCTCGACCGAACCGCTGGTGGACATGGATAAGCGATGAACGGGGCCTCGTCGTTGCGGCTCACCTAGCTGCCAAAGGCGGTGAAACATGAGCGACGCTGCAAAAGAGCAGATCTGGGCGCTCGAATCAAAGCTGAACAATATTGCCAACCTGGTCGCGACCGTGGAGGCTGTTTCTTGGAAGTTGGCCCAGTCTGACGTCCCCGATGACGTTAAGCCGTTTAGAGACGCTGCTATCGGAATCAGCCATGCTCTGCATGTGCAAACCGAAGGGGGTCACGATGGCGGATAGAGTGATGATTCTGGTCGAGGCTGACGAAATCACCCGGCTGCGCGCTGAAAATAGGGCGCTCAGGGATGAACTGAAGGCAGTGAAAATCACGCCCCTTCCCGACTGGATATCGATCAAGGATTACGCCGATCGTGTCGGTGTAACCACTGCCACGGTGCGAAATTGGATCAGGAAAGGTGTACTTGAAACTTATCGCCATGGCAGCAAAACCATGATGCGGACGCGACCGCGCAGATGAACAATCTTCCCGCGCCTCCCTGCATCATCCATTTTACGGTGGGGGATCGCGCGGGGGGTCAAATCAGAAAATTTTAGGAAACCAGAATGAAAACAGTGCTTTACAAGGTTAAATGGCGGAGACGAAGGGATTCGAACCCTCGAGACCCTTTCGGGCCTGCACCCTTAGCAGGGGTGTGCCTTCGACCACTCGGCCACGTCTCCGCTGATCCGTATATGGATGTCGCCGGGGGGTGACAAGGGCATTTTTGGCATATTCTCAATCTCTTTGAACAGATCGTCAGGCGGTGCCTTTCGGCAGAACGATCACCCTAGGCCTTTCGGGTCACGGCGACGGATTTGATAATGGCATAGACCGCAAAACCTGGCCCCAGCTGCAGCGACGCCGCGGACCGGGCGGTGATGCGGGCCAGCAAGTGGTCCTGGCCCACAGACAGTTGGACCAGAACATCCGGACCAGCGCCCCTGGTCACGGACAAGACCCTGGCGGCCAAGATGTTCAACGCCGAGACATCCTTCGGCGGCGACAAGGACAGCATGACGTCCTGCGCATGGATACGCAGGCGCAGGTGCTGGCCGGGTGGCGCGGCCATTCCGGGTACAAGCAATTGCCCCAGGGAACTTGCCAGCCGTGTCAAACCGTCATCGTCATGCCCTTCGACCGTGGCCTCGACGACCGAACCGGTTTCCTGCATTCCAAGATGTCGCGCGGTCTCCGGGTCGGACATCAGCTGTCCCAACGGCCCGACCTGCGCGACCTTTCCGTCCTGCATGATCACCAACGTCGTCGCCAGCCGGGCGACTTCGGACATCGCGTGGCTGACATAGAGGATGGGGATCTGCGTCTGATCGCGCAGACGCTCCAGATAGGGCAGGATTTCGGATTTGCGCGCATCATCCAACGCGGCCAGGGGTTCGTCCATCAGCAACATGCGCGGGCGGGACAGAAGGGCGCGGCCGATGGCGACGCGCTGCTTCTCTCCTCCCGACAGGGCGCCCGGGCGGCGGTCCAGCAGATCGCCGATCCCCAGAAGCGACACGACATCGTCCAGGCCGATCCGGTCGGAATGGCGGGAAAACCAGCGGCCATAGGTCAGGTTCTGCCGCACGCTCAGATGCGGAAACAGGCGACTGTCCTGAAAGACATAGCCCAGCCCGCGACGGTGAGGCGGCAGCCAGCGCCCCGTCTGGCTGTTCGACAGGTCCTGACCGTCCAGCGTCACGCGCCCGCGCTCGGGGCGCAACAGACCCGCCACCGCATTGATCACCGAGGTCTTGCCCGACCCCGATCGTCCGAACAGCGCCGTGACACCAGCCTGGGCTTGGAATTCGACGTCCAGGGTGAAGCCGGCAAAGCGATGATGCAGCGTGACAGAGAGGCTCATGTCCCGGCGATCCGTCGGGCGATGGCGCGGCCGACCCATTCCGACATCACCAGCGCAACCATGGCGATGCCGACCGCGATCAGGACAAGGCGCAGCGCGGCTCCTTCGCCACCGGGGACCTGCAGGAAGGAATAGATGGCCGAAGGCAGGGTCTGGGTCTGGCCGGGGATGTTGCTGACGAAGGTGATGGTGGCGCCGAACTCTCCCATCGCCTTGGCGAAGGCCAGGATGGCGCCCGCGACGATGCCCGGCAGGATCAGCGGCAGGGTGACGGTCAGAAAGACCCACGCGCCGTTCGCGCCAAGCGTGCCTGCGACCTGTTCCAGCTTGGGGTCCACGGCCTCGATGGCCAGTCGGATGGCGCGGACCATCAGCGGAAAGGCCATGATCGCCGCCGCCAGCGCGGCCCCGGTCCAGCGGAAGGCCAGAACGATGCCGCAGCAGTCGTCAAGAAAGCCGCCGACCGGGCCGCGCCTGCCGAACCCCATCAGCAGGATATAGCCTGTCACGACCGGCGGCAGGATCAGCGGCAGATGCACCAATCCGTTCAGCAGCTGCTTGCCCCAGAACTGGCGTCGCGCCAGCAGATAGGCGACCGCCACCCCAAAAGGCAGGCTGACCACCGTCGCCCAGAGCGACACCTTGAGCGACAGGACCACGGCCTGCCATTCCTGCGGCGTCAGGCCAAAGGTGCTATCCATCGGCGCCGATCACGGTAAATCCTTCGGCCTCGAAGACACCTTCGGCCTGATCGCCCTGAAGGTGATCCAGGAAATCGCGGGCCTGCGGGTGGCTGCTCTCGGCGACAAGGGCTGCGGGATAGGTGATCGGATCGTGGCTGTCGTCGGGCAAGCGGCCGATCACGACCACATCCGGTTCAGCCGCGGCATCGGTGGCGTAAACGATGCCCAAGGGCGCCTCGCCGCTGGCGACCAACGCCAGGGCAGCGCGGACATTGTCGGCCTGCGCCACATTGGCCGCCACCCCCTGCCACAGCCCAAGCGACTGAAGCGACTGCTTGCCATAGACGCCGGCAGGAACCGAATCGACCAGCGCCATCGCCAGCTTGCCCTGACCCAGCAGACCCGACAGGTCGAAATCGGGGGCCAGCGTGAGGGGTTCGGCACCCTGCCCGCCGATCAGCACCAGGCTGTTGCCCAGCAGGTCAACCCGGCTGTCCGGTACGATCAGGTCCTGATCCTGCAGCAGGTCCATCCAATCCACCGCGGCCGAGATGAAGATGTCGGCCGGTGCGCCCTGCTGGATCTGTTTGGCCAAGGCCGAACTGCCCGCATAGGACACCACCACCGTGTCATCCGACATCGCGTTCCAATCATCGGCAACCCGGTCCAGCGCAGTCTTCAGGCTGGCGGCGGCGAAGACGGTGATCTGTTCGGCGCGCATCGGGGTGGCGCAGGCCAAGGCCAGCACGACCCCCAAAGTCAGTTTCGGCGCAAGGCGCGTCATCGCATGTCCCGTCGGCGTTATGTTCCGGCGACCATAACACTCGATCGGGCACCGGGTTGCAATCCATTCGCATGCGGAACCCCCGATCACGCCACCGTGTTGACCCTGTGACGCCCTGATCCGACGCGACGCCCGTGGCGGTCGAAATACGCAGGCGTCGAATGATTGCGTTACATATCCATGAGGTTTAACAGGCCCGCAGGTTCGGCATGCAATGGTACATCATCGCGGCGTGATCCGGACCTTTTCTGATTTTCATGCATCGCATCCGGCATCCCTCCTCCTCGTTTCATGCCTGATGCCGATATGGACAAAAAAGGAAGATCATCATGATGATCTCATTCATGTCCTGCATTCTTGGATTGCTTGGTTTGGCGCTGGCCTTGGGCGGCACGAAACTGGCAATGCTGGGAGGCAGTCTCTATTATATCATTGTCGGGGTGGCGCTGCTGGTGACCGCCCTTCTGATGTTCCGCCGCAAGGCCGCATCGCTTTGGCTCTATGCCGCGATCGTCATCGGAACATTGGCATGGGCCGTCTGGGAAGTCGGTTTCGACTGGTGGCAGCTTGCGCCCCGCGGCGGCATCCTGGTCCTGATCGCGCTGATCCTGTGCCTGCCGGCCTTCCGTCGCAACCTGGGCGACCGCTCCGAGGTCGGCGCCCCGCGCGCGGCGTCGGTGCTGCCGGTTGCCTTGGCATCGGTCGTGTCGATCCTGGTGGCGGGTTATTCGCTGTTCCAGGAACCCAGCCGGATCATCGGCGAATTGCCCGCCGAAAAGCTGACCACCGACGCCAATACCGGCAACGCCATGGAAGACGGCGAATGGCATCAGTACGGCCGCACGAATTACGGCCAGCGCTGGTCACCGCTGGAACAGATCACCCCCGCCAACGTGGCCGATCTGGAGCTGGCCTGGGAATACCAGACAGGCGACGTCAAGCGCCCCGACGACGTGGGCGAGACGACCTATCAGGTCACGCCGTTGAAGGTGGGCGACAGCCTCTATGTCTGCACGCCGCATAACATTGCGATCTCGATCGATGCCAAGACCGGCAAGGAAAACTGGCGGTTCGACGCCAATTCGGGCATGAACCCGGATCGCCAGCACCAGACCTGCCGCGGTGTCACCTATTGGCAGGCACCCGAGGTCACGGCAGCCGCATCCACGGACGATCAGCCCGATGCGACCCAGGTCGAAACCGCGGACGAGCCTGCGGTGCAGCCCGTCGATGACCAACCCGCCGACGACACCGCCCTGCGCGCGGCGGCGGCGGCCGAATGCCCCCGCCGTGTCTACCTGCCCACCGCGGATGCGCGTCTGATCGCGTTGAATGCCGATACGGGCGAGGTTTGCAGCTTCTTTGGCGAAGAGGGCACGCTGGCGCTGGAGCGTGGCATGGAATACAACCCGGCGGGTTACTACTACTCGACCTCGCCCCCCGTCGCGGTCGATGGCAAGCTGATCATCGGCGGCGCCGTCAACGACAACTTCTCGACCAAGTCGCAGTCGGGCGTCATCCGCGCCTTCGACATCGACACGGGCGAACTGCTGTGGAACTGGGACAGCGGCAACCCCGAGGATACCACCCCCATCGATATCGAGGGCGGCGAACGCTACACCACCAATTCGCCCAACAGCTGGTCGGTGTTTTCCGCCGATGCGGAACTGGGGCTGGTCTATATCCCCACCGGCAACCAGGTCCCCGACCAGCTGGGCATGAACCGCAGCCCCGAGGTCGAGGCACGGTCCTCGGCCATCGTGGCGCTGGACATCGCGACGGGTCAGGAACAGTGGATCCGCCAGACGGTGCATCACGACCTGTGGGACATGGATGTTCCCGCGCAGCCGGTGCTGATCGACCTGACGCGCGACGGACAGACCGTTCCCGCCCTTGTCGGTCCCACCAAGCAGGGCGACATCTGGATCCTGGACCGCCGCACCGGCGAACCGCTGAGCCCGCGTGACGAACTGCCCGCGGCCCCCAGCAAGATCCCGGGCGAGGAGACCTCGCCCACGCAGCCCATCTCGGCGCTGACCTTCCGTCCCGACCGCCTGACGGGCGCGAACATGTGGGGCGGCACGATGATCGACCAGATGATGTGCCGCATCCAGTTCCAAAGCCTGGACTATGAAGGCCAGTACACGCCGCCGTCGCTGAACGGCACGCTGGTCTATCCGGGCAATTTCGGGACCTTCAACTGGGGTTCGGTGGCGGTCGATCCCGAACGTCAGGTGATGTTCGGCATGCCGACCTATCTGCCCTTCACCGCGCGCCTGGTTCCGGCCAGCGAAATCCCCCCCAAGGGCGAGGATGAGAAGGCCAGCGAACAGGGCCTGAACCGCAACGAGGGTGCCGATTACGGCGTCTTCATGGGTCCCTTCCTCAGCCCGCTTGGCGTGCCCTGCACCGCCCCGCCCTGGGGCTTTGTCGCCGGTGCCGATCTGAACACCGAAAGCGTCGTGTGGAAGCACAAGAACGGCACGATCCGCGACATGACGCCCCTGCCCCTGAAGATCAAGCTGGGCGTTCCGGGCATCGGTGGTCCGATGATCACCCGGGGCGGCGTGGTCTTCCTGGGTGCTGCGGTGGACGATTACCTGCGCGCCTATGACCTGACGACCGGCGACCAGCTGTGGGAAACCCGTCTGCCTGCAGGCGGCCAGTCCACGCCCATGACCTATGAGCAGGATGGCGAACAATACGTCGTCATCGTGGCCGGCGGTCACGGGTCGGTCGGCACCAAGCCGGGCGATTACATCATGTCCTACAAGCTGCCCTGATCCTGTCGGACTGAATGACGGAAAGGCCCGGTCGATCGACCGGGCCTTTTCATTGCGGATCGGCGAACGCCCTGGTCAGACGATGCCCTCCAACCAATCCAGAAAGACCGCCAGCCTGCGTAGGCCCGAACTGCGGGTCAGGTAAAGCGCGGTGATCTGCAGGGGTTCGGCCACCAGTTCGTCCGAAAACAGATCGACAAGACGACCCGCCGCCAGATCCTCGGCCACCATGAACTGCGAAAACCGCGCGATCCCCAGACCGCCCAGTACCAGATGCCGCACGGCCTCTCCATTGCCCGCCGTCACCGATGTCCGTAACGCCACGGGCGCGGGCATGTGCCGAAAGCGCAACAGGTTGATGTGATCGGGGGCCGCAAAGCGGACCTGCTCCAGCCTTTCCAGATCGGCGGGGGTGGCGGGCCATCCCACCCGGTCCAGATATTGCGGGGCGGCCACCAGCCGCCAGGGCGCATGTCCCAGACGGCGGTGCAGCATCGCGCTGTCGGGCAGCGGGCCAAAGCGGATGGCGACATCCGCATGCGCGCCAATCAGGTCCACCGGGTTGTCGGTCATGTCCAAGGTCAGCTCGACCTCGGGATAGGCGGCGCGAAATTCGGCCAGGCGCGGGGCCAGGCCGTGCAGCACAAATGGCACAGGCGCGTTCACCCGCAACGGGCCGCGCGGGCTCCGACTGCCCAGGACAAGGTCCGACAGGGCCTCGGTCCGGTCAAGGATGCCGCGCGCGGCCTCCAGCAGGTCGCGACCCTCGGGCGTCATCTCGATCATGCGCGTGGAGCGTCGCAGCAGGGTCGCGCCCAGCTGCTGTTCCAGCCGCGACACCGTCCGGCTGAGCGTCGAGGGCGCAACGCCAAGCCGCCGCCCGGCCTCGGCGAAACCGCCATCCTCGACCACCGCCACAAAGGCGGCCAGATCGCGGGTCTGGGGCAATTCGTGCATCTGGCGCAATGATCCTTTGCCAAGCTGTCCGTTCACGCAAAAGCCTAACGCTGCCATCTTCTGCGCGAAAGCTCAAACCACCAGGAGATCCCCATGCCTCTCGCCCTTTGGGCGCTGACCATCAGCGCCTTTGCCGTCGGCACGACCGAATTCGTGATCGTCGGCCTGCTTCCCACCATCGCCGCGGACCTTGACGTCTCACTGCCTTCGGCGGGATTGCTGGTCAGCCTCTATGCCCTTGGCGTGACCATCGGCGCGCCGGTGCTGACGGCGCTGGCCGGTCGCATGCCGCGCAAGACCCTGCTGCTGTCGCTGCTGTCGCTGTTCATCGCGGGCAACGCCTTTGCGGCCTTTGCCCCCGGTTATGAAAGCCTGATCGCCGCGCGGTTCCTGACCGGGCTGGCGCATGGCGTCTTCTTCGCCATCGCCTCGACCATCGCCACCAGCCTTGTCGCCCGCGAAAAAGAAAGTTCGGCCATCGCGCTGGTCTTCCTGGGACTGACCGTCGCACTGGTGACGGGCGTGCCCCTGGGGACCTGGATCGGCCAGAGCTTCGGTTGGCAGTCGACCTTCCTGGGCGTGGTCGCCCTGGGCCTGATCGGGCTGATCGCCTCGGCGCTGCTGATCCCGTCGAACCTGCCACAGGGTGCGGCACCGGGATTGCGGGCGCAGGCCAGGGTGCTGACATCGCCCCGGCTGCTGATGGTCTATCTGATCACCGCGATCGGGTATGGCGGCAACTTCATCGCCTTCACCTATCTTGCCCCGATGCTGACACAGGTGACCGGGCTTGGCGCCGGTGCGGTCAGCCTGGTGATCCTGCTTTACGGCGCCTCGGTCGCGGTGGGCAATGTCGTCGGCGGCAAGCTGGCGGACCGCATGGGCGCGGTTCCCGCACTGACGCTGATCTTCGGCGGGCTGACCCTGGTGTTGCTGGCGCTTGGCCTGACGATCACCTCGCCCATTGCGGCCGTCGCGGTCATCGCCGTCTGGGGCGGCTTCGCCTTTGCCAATGTCCCGCCGCTGCAGGTCTATACCGTGCAGATCGCCCGCGAGGTTGCCCCCGAGGCCGTCGACGTCGCCTCGGGGCTGAATATCGGGGCCTTCAACCTTGGCATCGCCTTGGGTGCCTGGGCGGGCGGGATTGCCGTCGAAACCGTGGGCCTTGCGGCGACTCCCTTCCTGGGCGCCGGCGTCGTCGCGGTGGGGGTGGTGCTGACGCGCCTTTCAGGTCGCCTGGACCGGCAGGCGGCCGCCCTGCCCGCCGAATAGGGCGTGCGGGATGCCCCGCCCCCGACATGAAAGAACGGCGCGGGACTATCCCGCGCCGTTCCTGTCAATCCGCGACGGCAACGCCGTCCGTGCCGACAGCCAAAAGTTTTCCTCCACGAAATTCTAAGCATCTGAAAACGCGCCGCCTTGATCTAGAAACAGAGAGAAGCTTGTCCTTCCGCAAGGGAAAGATGTCTTCGGCGTATCGGCCACCAGTCATGAAAAAGCCGCCTCAAAGGGCGGCTTTTTTATACCTGGAGAGGGCTGGTCAGAATACGTTCGTATGGAATTCCGGCGGAATGTCGGTTCTTCTAGAAAGCGTGACCATCAGGACGGCCGGGTCTGCGACCGGTTCGATCCCAAGATCCCGCAGTGCTGAGCTACTCCCCATCTCTTGGACAGGATCGGGGGACATGAGCGAACCTCATTTCAGAGGCAAAACTGAACTGGACGGAGAAGCGAACGCTTTTTCGCAGGCGATGGCAACTATACGTGAGGCTTCAAGCGAGGCCGGGCAGCATTGAGCCACGACCAGCCATCACAAAGCAGGTGCTCTGACGATGCGTAGTCATACCCGGTTCGTCAACAGACCCTGGCCCTCATCGGACGGGCTGGAAATAGCCCTTGGGTCTAAAGATGCCGATTTTACTATGATTTTGATAAGTAATATAAAAATGAGCCCGGGAAATTCCCGGGCTCACTTTATGTTTGCAAAAAGGCTCAAAGAGTTTTGGTAAGGCTCATTTCATGCTTGGCCGCGCAGTCAGCCCTATGGCATCAGCCGCATTTGGAATGGCCGCAGCTGGGGCAGGTCATGCAGCCTTCGACCATGCGCATGCCGAACTGGCCACAGCTGGGGCAGGACGGCCCGCGCGGCGCTTCGCCCACGGCCATCACCTCGGCCTTGGGGTCGGTCTTCAGGCCCAGGCCTTCGCCGGCCAGGAAGCCCGTCTCGATCAGGTGCCGCTCGATCACGCCGCCGATGGCCGCCAGGATCGAGGGGACATAGCGTCCCTGCATCCAGGCACCGCCGCGCGGATCGAAGACCGCCTTCAGCTCCTCGACCACGAAGCTGACATCGCCGCCGCGACGGAAGACCGCCGACACCATGCGCGTCAGCGCCACGGTCCAGGCGTAGTGTTCCATGTTCTTCGAGTTGATGAAGATCTCGAACGGGCGGCGGTGGTTGCCGTGGATGATGTCGTTGATCGTGATATAGATCGCGTGTTCGGACCCCGGCCATTTCAGCTTGTAGGTCGCGCCCTCCAGGGCCGCGGGGCGGTCCAGCGGCTCGGTCAGATAGACGACATCGGCGCCGGTATCGGCTTCGGGGGCCTTTTCGGTCTTTTCGCTGACCGACAGGACCGAACCCGTGACGTCGTTCGGACGATAGGTGGTGCAGCCCTTGCAGCCCAGGTCCCAAGCCGACATGTAGACGTCCTTGAACGCCTCGAAGCTGATATCTTCCGGGCAGTTGATCGTCTTCGAGATCGAGCTGTCGACCCATTCCTGTGCTGCCGCCTGCATCGCCACGTGGTCCTTGGGGGCCAGGGTCTGGGCGTTCACGAAGTAATCGGGCAGTTCGGCATCGCCTTTCAGGTCGCGCCACATCTGCACGGCGTAATCGACCACCTCTTCCTCGGTGCGCGACCCGTCCTTCTGCAGGACCTTGCGGGTATAGGCATAGGCAAAGACCGGCTCGATCCCCGAGGACACGTTGCCCGCATAGAGGCTGATGGTGCCCGTGGGCGCGATCGAGGTCAGCAGCGCGTTGCGGATGCCGTGCTTGGCGATGGCGTCACGCACGTCCTTGTCCATCTTGGACATGAAGCCCGAGGCCAGGTATTTCTTGGCATCGAACAGCGGGAACGCGCCCTTTTCCTTGGCCAGATCGACCGAAGCCAGATAGGCCGACCGCGCGATCGCCTTCATCCAGGCACCGGTCTGCGCCACGGCATCCTCGGCGCCATAGCGCAGGCCCAGCATCAGCAGCGCATCGGCCAGACCGGTGACGCCCAACCCGATGCGGCGCTTGTTCTGCGCTTCCAGCGCCTGCGCCTCCAGCGGGAATTTCGACGCGTCGACGACGTTGTCCATCATGCGGATCGCGGTGCGGACCAGATCGTCCAGCGCCTCGGGGTCCAGTTCGGCGGCGTCGGTGAAGGGATTGGTCACCAGGCGCGCCAGGTTGATCGACCCCAGCAGGCAGGCGCCATAGGGCGGCAGCGGCTGTTCGCCGCAGGGGTTGGTGGCCGCGATCGTCTCGACATAGGACAGGTTGTTGGCCTTGTTGATCCGGTCGATGAAGATGACGCCCGGCTCGGCATAGTCATAGGTCGCCTTCATGATCCGGTTCCACAGGTCCAGCGCCTGGACGGTGCGGTACACCTTGCCGTCGAATTTCAGCTCCCACGGGGCATCGGCACGCACGGCATCCATGAAGTCGTCGGTGACCAGCACCGACAGGTTGAACATGCGCAGGCGGGCGCTGTCCTGCTTGGCCTCGATGAACTGTTCGACGTCCGGGTGGTCGCAGCGCATCGTGGCCATCATCGCACCGCGGCGCGAACCGGCGGACATGATCGTGCGGCACATCGCGTCCCAGACATCCATGAAGGACAAAGGACCGCTGGCATCCGCCGCCACGCCCTTGACCGCCGCGCCGCGCGGACGGACCGTGCTGAAGTCATAGCCGATGCCGCCACCCTGCTGCATGGTCAGGGCGGCTTCCTTCAGCATGTCGAAGATGCCCGACATGCTGTCCGGAATCGTGCCCATGACAAAGCAGTTGAACAGCGTCACCGAACGGCCCGTGCCGGCACCGGCCAGGATGCGACCTGCGGGCAGATATTTGAAATCCTCCAGCGCGGAATAGAACTTTTCCTCCCACTTGGCGGGTTCCTGTTCCACGCGCGCCAGATCACGCGCGACGCGACGCCAGCTATCCTCGACCGAGCCGTCGACCGCCTGCCCGTCGGCATCTTTCATCCGGTATTTCATGTCCCAGATCTGTTCGGCGATCGGCGCGGCAAAGCGGGTCATCAGAGCATCCTTTGATGTTAGAGTGTTCATCTGCACTAGATGTAGTGCGTTGGAGAGGTCTTTAGACCTCTCCAACGATGAACTCAACAATAAGATGACGTTGACAAACCGATCTTGTCATGATGCCCGCGACGGACCATTTCTTCCGCCTTGGCAGATAAGGATTTTCGCGATTCATCCACAACGGGAATCGAATCATGCAGGCAGACGACCACCGATCCCTGCCGCTTGACTGCCAGGACGTTCAGCAGATGGGACCCCAGATCCATGTCCGCCCACCAGCCATAGAATCGCGGATCCTCGCCTTCAGGCGCGCGATATATCGCCGTCATCGGCTGGATGGCCAGATCGCGCGGCAGGTCATCGGCGAGAAACCCCTGGAACAGCGTCGCCTTGAAGGGCAGCACGCGCAGACCGTCCGATGACGTTCCTTCGGGAAAGAACAGCAGGCGATGCCCTGCACGGATGCGCGCCGCGAATTCGCCGGCCTGCTGGCGGGCCAGGCGCGGGTCGCGGATGACGAAATGGGTGTTGGTGACGCGGGTCAGGATGTTGATGCCGGGCCAGGACGCGACCTCGGACTTGCTGACGAAAAAGACCGGCATGGCGGCGTTCATCACCAGGATGTCCAGCCAGCTGGAATGGTTCGCCACGATCGCGCCCGGGCCGCGCATGGGTTGCCCAAGGCGCGACCAGCGGATGCCAAGGCAGATCAGCACCAGGCGGCAAACGATCTGGACATGCGGCCCGGTCCAGGGACGGCGCAGGCCAAAGATCAGCCGCTCGATCCCGCGAAGGGGCAGCAGCAGGATCACCCCGATCATCAGGACCAGCACCGCCGGGACGATCCGCCGCACCACGCGCAGCCAGGCGCGCGGCCCCTGCGGGCCGGGCAAGGGACGGGGCGGACTGTCGCGCCAGGTCGCCTGCGTCATGACGGCTGCCGACGGCTTTCGTAGAACTGCTTGTGACGCGCCGACATCAGCGAGGTGTCCATCATCAGGAAGACGTCCGTGGTGTTGAAGGCGCGGTCCAGATAGGCGCCCTCGCCCACCAGCCCGCCGACCCGTAGATAGGCCTTGATCAGGGCGGGCATGCCGACCATCGCCTCGCGTCGGTCCAGCCGATCCGGCGCGATCAGGTTCATTTCGACAAAGCCGTCGGGCTGCGCGCGCGCCCGCAATTCAGGGGGCGCCAGATGGTTGTGGTGCAGCCAGCTGAGCGATGGTGCCAGCATCGGCACGTCGGTCCCGTGAAAGCTGGCGACGCCGAACAGGATCTCGCTCTTCTTCTCCAGCACGTAATCGGACAGGGCGTTCCACATCAGGAACATGGCCGACCCGCCCCGGTAATCGGCATGCACACAGGACCGACCCAGTTCCAGAAGCGGACGGCCGCTGGCGCGCAGGGGCGCCAGATCGTATTCCGTGTCGCAATAGAAGCGACCAAAGGCCTCGGCCCGGTCACTGGGCAGCAGGCGATAGACACCGACCACGTGATCCAGATCCCGTTCGCTGCGCCGGGTGTCGATCAGGCACAGATGATCGACCACCGGATCGAATTCATCGCGTTCCAGCCTGGCGTCGTGATCGACCATCGGGCCGGTCCCGCCCAGTTCCTCGACAAAGACCCGATAGCGCAGGCGCTGCGCGGCCATCAGGTCCCGCGAATTTTCCGCAAGACGGATCTGGAAGAAGGACGGTTCGGCGCGGTTCACGGGGCCTCGGCTCTCATAGGGTTGCGCCTGTCTAGGAAACGCGGGGCATCATTGCAACATGGCAGCCCGCCAATGGTCCGTCGCGGCAAGGTTACGCTTGCGTCACGCAACCAAGGGTTGCAGGGTCGTCGCATGAACCAGGATCACCCCCCGTTGAACCGCAGGATCTGCAACTGGACGCGCTTGCCGTCGATCACCTGCTTGCCGGCTTCGGCAAAGTTGATCGTGATGCGGTCGCCGATGCGGGACTGGACCTGCCCCTCGCCCCATTCGGGTGCACCGGGGTGACGCACGATCATGCCGGGTTCCAGGATTTCATTCACCGGGACACCTCCTTCAGAAAAAAGGAAGATAGACAATCATGACGGTCGATACAACGCGGATCGCTGCGGGCGATCTGGCCGCCTTGCTGGGATCGCGCCTGTGCCACGATCTGGTATCCCCCCTTGGGGCGATCGGAAACGGCGTCGAACTGCTGGAAATGTCACCCGATTTTCCCGACATCGCCCAATCCCCCGAGATGCGCCTGATCGCCGAGGCGGTGGCCGCCGCGCGGTCGCGGATCCAAGGGTATCGCATGGCGTTCGGGATGGCCTCGGGCGATCAGCGCGTCCCCCGCGCCGAACTGTCGCGCCTGCTGGACGGCGTGGCCGCGCAGGGGCGGCTGAAGATCACGCTGGACGCCGAGGGTGATTTCGCCCGGACCGAGATACGGCTGGTGATGCTGGCCCTGATGTGCCTGGAAACCGCGATGCCTTGGGGCGGGCGCGTGATCGTGCTGCGCAATGCGCCCGGCTGGCGGCTGGTGGCCGAATGCGACCGTGCGCGCGTGGATGCGGATCTGTGGGCCTGGCTGGACGGCGGAGCGGCCCGCACGCCGACCGCATCCGAGGTGCATTTCGCCATGCTGGCCGAAGCCGCCCGTTCGGCGGGCAAGCGCCTGACCCATGAATTCGACGACAAGGGGGGCGAGATCAGCTTCTGATCCCGCCCGTATGCGCCGTCAGGTTCGGATGGTGCCGTCGCCGGTGACCAGGTATTTGAAGCTGGTCAGCTGTTCGGCGCCAACCGGCCCGCGCGCATGCATCTTGCCCGTCGCGATGCCGATCTCGGCGCCCATGCCGAATTCGGCCCCGTCGGCAAACTGGGTCGAGGCGTTGCGCATCAAAATCGCGCTGTCCAGACCCGCAAAGAAGCGTTCGGCCACCGCGTCTTCCTGCGTCAGGATCGATTCGGTGTGTTGGCTGCCATATTGGCGGATATGGGCAATCGCGCCGTCGACCCCGTCGACCAGTTTGGCCGCGATGATCATGTCCAGAAACTCGCGCCCGAAATCATCGGGTTCGGCAGGCACGGTGCCGGGGATCTGTGCCAACTCGCCCTCGGCGCGGACTTCGACGCCGGCCTTCAGAAGATCCTCGATCAGGACCGGGCCATGGGCCGCCAGAAAGGCGCGGTCGATCAGCAGGCATTCCGCCGATCCGCAGATGCCCGTGCGGCGCGTCTTGGCGTTCAGCACCACGCGGCGCGCCTTTTCCAGATCGGCGGCACCATCGGCATAGACGTGGCAGATGCCTTCCAGATGCGCAAAGACCGGCACGCGGGCCTCGCGCTGGACCAGCCCGACCAGACCTTTGCCGCCGCGCGGAATGATCACGTCGATCAGCCCCTGCGCGCCCAGCATCGCCGTCACGGCGGCACGGTCGCGGGTCGGCACCATCTGGATCGCGGTTTCGGGCAGGCCGGCGGCACGCAGCCCCTCGACCATGCAGGCATGGATCGCGGCGCTGGAATTCAGGCTTTCCGATCCGCCGCGAAGGATCACCGCATTGCCGGATTTCAGCGCCAGCGCCCCCGCGTCGGCCGTCACGTTCGGGCGGCTTTCATAGATGACCCCGATCACCCCGATCGGCGTGCGCACGCGCCGGATGTTCAGCCCCGAGGGCCGGTCCCATTCGGCGATGACCTGCCCGACCGGATCGTCCTGCCCCGCCACGTCGCGCAAGCCCTTCGCAATGGCGTGCAGGCGCTGTGAGTCCAGCCTCAGGCGGTCCATCATCGCGTCGCTCAGACCCTTGTCGCGGCCGAATTGCAGGTCCTGTTCATTCGCGGCCAGAATGTCGTCGGTTCGCGCGATGACGGCATCGGCAGCAGCCATCAGGGCCGCGCGCTTGGCTGGTGCAGGGGCCTGAGCCAGTTCGACCGCAGCCTTGCGGGCCGCCTTGCCAAGACCGTCGATCAGTGTCTGCGCCGTTGCCATGTCAGTCATCGTCATCCCCCTGCGCCATCGCGCGTGAAAACCAAGGCAGCCAAACCAGGCTGCACCCCTGCAGGGGCGGCTTTCCAAGTCGTCTGTCGTCATGTTCGGGAAAGGTGAAGAAATGGCGCGGTTGACGGGGCTCGAACCCGCGACCCCCGGCGTGACAGGCCGGTACTCTAACCAACTGAGCTACAACCGCGCATATCTTCGGACGACAAATGAGTTGTGGCGCGGTTGACGGGGCTCGAACCCGCGACCCCCGGCGTGACAGGCCGGTACTCTAACCAACTGAGCTACAACCGCCCAACTCATTCACTCCAGCGTTCGTCCTCTGGAGTAAGGCGGTGTCTACTCACAGCGGGCGACCCCGTCAAGGCCGCCCGTGACATTTTTCTGAAATATCCGCCATTATTTTGAAGGCATTGATATTTCTTGAGGAATTGGCGAATTATTCGCTGGCCTCATGCTCGGGCAGCGCTTCGATCTGGTCTGAAGGCGTCGAGATATAGGCGCGCAGTTCACCGTCCCCATCCTGCTGGAAGGACAGCTCTGCCAGCGGCAGCGCGACGTCCTTTTCACCCAGCCCCAGGAAACCGCCGACGCCGATGATGGCGGCCTGCTGCTCGGCATCGAACATCGAGATCTCGCCGACCTCCTGATCGTCCGAGCTGAAGACGGGGGTTCCGTCCATTCCCTCGGCCATCACCTCGTCGGCATCGACCAGGACGCTGCCTTCGCGCAGGGCGATGGCATTGACGGTTGCCTCGACCTCACCCGCACTGGGCGCAGTGCCCGTGGCAGCCTGGTCGGCAGCGGCCTCGTCGCTTGTGCCAACGGCAGGGGCTTCCTCGGTGGTTTCGGCCTCGGCAGGCAGTTCCGCGGGATCGACATTCTCCGTGGCTTCATCGGTCGAAGCCTGGTCATCGGTCGTTTCGTTGCTGGCCAGCGGATCGGATGCGGGCATCGCCTCGGTCGGTTCGGTCGTGCTTTCCGAGGCAACTTCGGCCGTCCCGCCCTCGACAGGCGCATTCATGTCGGCCGTCGGGTCGGCAGCGGGCTGCACTGCGGGTTCGGCGTCATTCGTCGCCTCGTCTTCGGATTCGGGTGCTTCACCCATCTGATCCATCGCCTCGTCGTCCGCATTCGCTTCACCAGCATCCGCGCCTTCAGCATTCTCGGGTGCCTGCTCTGTGGTCTCCTCCGCCGGGGCCGGCTGGTCATTGCCTTCCTGCTCGGGCTGCACGGCCATCGGCTCCTCAGCCGCATCAGCCGCAGGCTCCTCTGCCATGGCGTCATCCGCTGCGGGTTCAGGGGCATCGGCCTGCTCAGTCGCGGCTTCCTCAGCCGCCGGTTCTTCCGGTGCCGCAGCATCCTCGGCCTCGGGGCTGTCCGTCATCGCGGGATCGGCTGCCGCTTCACCACCCTCCATCCGTTCGACCGCCAGTTCGGCAGTTTCGGGGGCATTGATGGTGATCTCGGGCTCCGCCTCGGTGACCTCGGCCTGCATTTCCTCGCCATCGGGCCCGATGACCTTCGGCGCACAGTTCTCGACGGAAACCTCGGGTGCGGCCTGCGTGACGGTGACGGTCGGCTCGCCGCCTTCAGCCTCGGGCATGGTGACCGTGACGGTCGGCGGGGTCTGGGTGACCGTGATGGACGCGGCGCATTGCTCGACGGTCAAGCTGCCCTGCTCGGCGCCTTCTTCGGCATCCTGTGCAAAGGCGGGGCCGGTCAGCAATGCGACGGCGGCGGCGGTTCCCAACAGATGTCTGACCATCATATCCTCCTTGGTGATACGGGCGCCCGAGGGCGTTCCCGTCCCAACCGCCAAGGATCGGCAAGGGTTCCTTGCGTGGCCCTATCTTGGATGGCTGATCCGTCCGCCACAGACCGGCGCGGGCACGCCCGTCGTCATCGGACCCGAGATCGGCAGCCCCCGCATGACCCGGACCGCCATCCATCCAAAGGCCTGGGCCTCCAGCATGTCGCCATCAAGGCCGATGGTTTCGATCGGCAGCACGGGAATGCCCAGATCCCGCCGCAGGGCGTCCATCATGGCGGCGTTGTGGCGACCGCCGCCGCAGACCAGAACCTGCGAACATCCCCCGGGCAGCCAGCGCATCCCCGCCGCCACCGAACCCGACACGGCCGCCACCAGCGTCGCCGCCGCATCCGCGACGTCCAACCCTTCGACCGCGCGGATCAGGTCGGCGAACTGGTCACGGTCCAGCGATTTCGGGGCGGGTCGGGCGAAATAAGGGTGCGACAGGAAATCCGCGATGATGGCCGCATCGGACCGCCCGCTGGCGGCCAGCGCGCCGCCTTCATCGCGTGTCCGGTGCAGGCGACGGCGCATCAGGTCGTTCAGCGGCGCGTTGGCGGGGCCGGTATCGAAGGCGATGCAAGCCCCGTCGTCTTCAGGCGCGGTCCTGCGTGGATCGACCCAGCTGATATTGCCCACGCCGCCAAGGTTCAGGAAGGCCACGGGGGCCGATGGCAGATGCCCCTGCCCCACGGCCCATTCCGCGCAGGCCCAGTGAAAGAACGGCACCAACGGCGCGCCTTCGCCGCCCTGGCGGACATCCTCGGACCGAAAATCCCACACGACGGGCCGGTCGATGGCGCGGGCAAGGTCCGCGCCGCTGCCCGCCTGATGGGTGCCGCGACCCCGCGGGTCATGGGCCAACGTCTGGCCGTGAAAGCCCACGACCTGCGCCTGCGGAAACTGGCGGGCCAGGGCGGCATGGCTGTCCTCTACCAGCTTTGCCGCCTCGGGGACGCAGGGCGCATCCTGCCACGACCCAAGCGCCGCGTACAGCACCGCGGCCTCGTTGTCGGAAAACGCCCGGAAGGCGCTGTCGCCGAAGGCGGCGATCCTTTCGCCGTCGGTCTCGATCATCGCCGCGTCCACCCCGTCCAGCGAGGTTCCCGACATCATCCCCAAAGCCCGGATCATCGCGCCTTTTCCTTTATTGCCGCAGCCTGTATATCGCGAGCGTTCAAAAGGATGAAGCCCATGACCTATCAGCCCAAATCCGACTTTCTGCGCGTGATGACCGAGCGCGGCTATCTGGCCGACTGCACGGATTACGAAGCTTTGGACAAGGTACTGCTTGCCGGGCCGGTCACCGCCTATATCGGCTATGACGCGACGGCGGCCAGCCTGCATGTGGGCCACCTGCTGAATGTCATGATGCTGCGCTGGTTCCAGAAGACCGGCAACCGTCCGATCACCCTGATGGGCGGCGGCACGACCAAGGTGGGCGATCCGTCCTTCCGCAGCGACGAACGCCCGCTGCTGGACGATGCCGCGATCCAGACGAATATCGACGGCATGCAGCAGGTCTTTGCCCGCTATCTGGATTACGGCGATGACGGCGCGCAGATGCTGAACAACGCCGAATGGCTGGACGGGCTGAACTATCTGACCTTCCTGCGCGACATCGGGCGGCATTTCAGCGTCAACCGGATGCTGTCCTTCGAATCCGTGAAATCCCGCCTGGACCGCGAACAGTCGCTGTCCTTCCTGGAATTCAACTACATGATCCTGCAGGCCTATGATTTCCTGGAACTGAACCGCCGCTATGGCTGCCAGTTGCAGATGGGCGGGTCGGACCAGTGGGGCAACATCATCAACGGCATCGACCTGACGCGCCGCGTGGATGACAAGCCGCTGTTCGGGCTGACCTCGCCGCTGCTGACCACCAGCGACGGGCGCAAGATGGGCAAATCCGCGGGCGGGGCCGTCTGGCTGAACGGCGCGATGCTGTCGCCCTATGAATTCTGGCAGTTCTGGCGCAACACCACCGATGCCGATGTGGGCCGCTTCCTGAAGCTCTATACCGAGCTGCCGGTCGAGGAATGCGATCGACTGGGGGCGTTGGAAGGGTCCGAGATCAACGCCGCCAAGGTCCTGCTGGCAAATGAGGTCACCGCCCTGCTGCACGGCGCCGATGCCGCCGCCAGCGCCGAGGCAACCGCGCGCCAAGTCTTTGAACAGGGCGGCGCCGGTGGCGATCTGGAGGTTGCCACGCTGCCTGCGGACACGGCGACCGACGGGCTGAGCGTGATCCAGGCGCTGGTCCAGTCGGGCATCGTTGCTTCGGGCAAGGAGGCCAAGCGCCTGATCGCCGAAGGCGGTCTGCGCATGGACAACGATCCCGTGACGGACCCCCAGACGATGATCGACCCGGCCGCCCTGCAATCGGGCATCAAGGTGTCGGTGGGCAAGAAGAAGCACCGGATGCTGCGCCTGGAAAACCCGGCCATCTGACGCAAACTTGAGGACTCCACCGCTTTGACCTTGCGTCAGGGCGGTGGTATTTTGACTGACCGATCAATAAGTGATCCCCGGGGCAGGAAAACCGAATCCCAGGATATGGAATCATGACCAAGATCGAACAGAAGCCGCTCAGCATCGAAGACCGCAAGCGCAGCATCGAAGCCGAAGCAGTGCTGGACCAGATGTACGGATATTATGTTCGCGAAGACGCGCCGCGTTACGTCGTCAGCGAACTGGACGCACGCAATGCCGCCTGATCGCGGATTGCATGGTGACGACCAAGGGGCCCCGCGGGGCCCCTTCGCATATCCGCATCATCCGAGCGCGACCAAGGCGACGACCCGGTCATTCGTGACCTGTTACAGTCAGACTTCTGCCCAATTGCCGCGCAGTATCCGGCTTTCGTCACGCATCGCCAGGCTGTCAGGTCGCGAATGACGCGTTGGGCATTGCTTTTTGTCTATCGTCGGAACGGCTCGGCCCCCAGCATCATTATCCAATGGGATAGTTGTTCGAGGGGGGTGACATGCAGCAGCGATACTGGGGCCCCCGATATGCGGATGGCACGTGGCAGATTTGTCTGTGGGCACCCAAGGCCAAAGAGGTCCGGGTCATGCTGGACGACACCCCCCTACCGATGACACAAACGGACCAGGGGGTCTGGTGCGCCGATCTGCAGGCCGCCCCCGGCAGCTGCTATCGCTTTGATGTCGATGGGGTGGTGATGCCGGACCCGGCCAGCAGACTGCAGGCGGGTGGTGTCGATGGCGCCTCGGTCCTGATGCTTCCGGACAGTCACGAATGGCGCTGCAATTGGCAGGGCCGCCCTTGGTCCCAGGCCGTGATCTACGAACTTCACGTCGGGACCTTCACGCCGCAGGGCACCTATGCCTCGGCCCAAGACAAGCTGGTTCAGTTGGCCGAGATGGGCTTCACCGCCATCCAGCTGATGCCGGTGGGTCAGTTCGCGGGTCAGCGCGGCTGGGGCTATGACGGGGTGATGCCCTACGCGCCCCACCCCGTCTATGGATCACCCGGCGATCTGAAGCGGCTGATCGACGCCGCCCATGACTGCGGGCTGATGGTTTACCTCGATCTGGTGATGAACCATTTCGGTCCCGAAGGCGCGTTCATACATCACAGCTCACCCGATTTCTTCGATGCCTCCCGCAAGACCCCCTGGGGTCCGGCCATCGATTTCTCTCGACCGGCGGTGCAGGAATTCTGGATCGACTGCGCGTTGCACTGGCTGGACGAATACCGCTTCGACGGTTTGCGCCTGGATGCGGTCCATCAGATCCAGGGGCCGGGAGCCGATGCATTCATGACACGCCTGGCGGAGGAGGTTCATGCCCTGTCCCCGCGCCGCCACCTGATCACCGAGGATGAGCGCAACATCCCCGACCTGCGGCAGGCGGGCTATGACGCCAGTTGGAACGATGATTTCCACCACGCCGTCCACGTCGCCCTGACCGGAGAAGATGACAGCTATTACGCCAGCTTTGCCGACGATCCCGTGGGTGATCTGGCGACCGCATTGGCGCGGGGCCATATCGAGGAGGGCCAGCCTCGCCCCCACCTTGCCACGCCGCGCGGCGCCCCCTGCGACCACCTGCCCGTAACGGGCTTTGTCAACGCGGTCCAGACCCATGACCAGGTCGGCAACCGCGCCATGGGCGACCGGCTGGTCACCCTGGCCGACCCAAGGGCGGTCGCCGCGGCCTATGCATTGCTGCTGATCTCGCCCTATATCCCGATGGTCTTCATGGGCGAAGAACGTGGCGAAACCGCCCCCTTCCAGTTCTTCGCCGATTTCGATGGCGATCTGGCCCAGGCCGTGCGGGACGGGCGCGCATCCGAATTCGCAGGCATCGCCGCCCTGGGGCAATCCGTTCCCGACCCGCTGTCGCCCGCGACCTTCCAGCGATCCAAACTGACTTGGAACGAGGATACGTCGGCCAGCGCCTGGATCGACCTGACCCGCAAGGCACTTCATTTCCGGGCCGCGCATGTGATGCCGCTGATCGCCTCGCCGCGGCTTGGCGTCGAGGTCACCCGGCCTGCGCCGGGCCTGATCCGCGCCGAATGGCGATTTGCGGCCGGAACGCTGGCCTTGTCGCTGGCTTTCGGTCAACCTGACCCGAACCCGATCCCCGACGCGAATTTCCGCGCCGGCCATCCCAATGCAGATTACGCGCTGACAGCAAGGGCTATTCATCATGACGCCAAGCATTCCGACCGCCACCTATCGCGTGCAACTGCGTGACGGTCTGGATTTCGACAGTCTGAGTTCGCATCTTGGCTATATCGCGGATCTGGGAATATCGCATCTCTACCTGTCTCCGATCTTCACGGCCGGCACCGGTTCGACCCATGGCTATGACATCACCGATCCTTCGCAAATCGATCCTGTCCTGGGCGGGGCCGAAGGATTTCGCGCCCTGGCCAGGGCGGCGCAGGCAGCGGGCCTGGGCATCATCTTGGATATCGTGCCCAACCACACGGCGTTTTCGCCCGAAAATCCCTGGCTGGCGGATGTGCTGCGGCATGGTCCGGCCAGCCGTTATGCCCCGCATTTCGACATCGACTGGCAGGCGGGCCCGCTGATCCTGCCCTTCCTGCCAGAACCGTTCGAAAAGCTGATGGCCGATGACGCCTTCAGCGTGTCGGACGGCATGTGGCGCATGGGCGATCTGGCCATTCCGCTGGCCGAAGGGACGCAGGGCGACGATCTGCGCGACGTTCACCAGGCCCAGCATTGGCGGCTTGCCCATAGCGATCTGGACCGTGACGGCATCACCCACCGGCGTTTCTTCAACGTCACCGGGCTGATCGGCATGCGGGTCGAGGATCCGCGCGTCTTTCACGACACCCATGCGCTGATCCTGGATCTGGTACGGCAAGGTCTGGTTCAGGGGCTTCGGGTCGATCATATCGACGGGCTGGTGGATCCGGCGGGCTATCTGCGCCATTTGAAGGCCGAGCTGCCCGACACCCCGATCTGGGTCGAGAAGATCCTGGTCCGCGACGAGACATTGGCCCCCGAATGGCCCACCGCCGGAACCACCGGCTATGAGGCCGCACGCCTGATCGCCCGCATGCTGACCGACGGCACCGGCTTGCAACGGCTGGATGCCGACTGGCGTCGCGTCACCGGCAACGATGTCAGCTTTCACGCCGAGCTGATCCGCTCCAAGACCGACATCCTGGACAATGAACTGGCCGCCGAACGGCGTCAGCTGGCGGGCATGGCGGCCGATGCCTGCGCTGGTTCGACGGTGGCCCAGCCCGGACCCGAATCCCTGCGCGAGGCCGTCACTGCCCTTCTGGTCGCGATGCCGCGCTATCGCAGCTATGTCCACGATGGTCCGGCATCGGCCGAAGACCGCGCCCTGATCGCTCAGGTGGCCGACGAGGCGGCCCAGGGCCTGCGTTCGGACGTGGTGCTGCGCATGCTCCAGGACATCATCTGCGACCCCGAGACCGAGGCCCAGCATGCCTTCGTCACCCGCTTTCAGCAGGTGTCAGGCGCGCTGCTGGCCAAATCGCAGGAGGATACCGCCGGTTTCCGCTGGACCCGCTTTCTGGCTGCCAACGAGGTCGGTGCCGAACCTGACGAGCCCACCGTCACCGCCGCGGACGCATCACGCTTTCTGGCGAATGCCAGCCCGACGGGGATGGTCCTGACCTCGACCCACGACACCAAGCGATCCGAGGACTCGCGCATGCGTCTGGTCGCCATCAGTCACCTGCCCCAGGACTTTGCGTCCCTGATGGAGGACACGGGCGGCCTGCCCTGCGCCCGTCATGTGACACCGGATTGGCAATGGTATCTGCTGCAATCGGCGCTGGCGCTTCATGGGGCGCAGGATGCGGGCGACCGCCTTGCCCAGCACATGGAAAAGGCCATGCGCGAGGCCAAGCTGACCAGTTTCTGGTCCAATCCCGACGAAAACGCCGAGGCCGCCGCGGCCGATCTGGGTTACGCCATTCTTGACCGTTGGCAATCCGCAGCGCCCCCTGCGCTGGACCGGCTGATCGCCCGGGGGCAATCGCTGGCCATGGCACAGCTGCTGTTCAAGATGGTCATGCCGGGCTTTCCCGACATCTATCGCGGGTCCGAGGATCAGTTCCTGGCCCTGACCGATCCCGACAACCGGCTTGCCGTCGATTGGGATCACCTGTCGGCGCTTCCCAAGGGCGACGGGTTCGGCGCGACCAAAGCCCGCTGGACGCGTGACCTGCTGCTGCTGCGCGGCCAGGAAGCCGCCTTCCTGCAGCGCGCGGATGCCAATGCGGTGATGGATGACGGACAAGTGGCCATCAAGCGTATCTTGGACGGGCGCGGTCTGCTGGCGCGGTGGGCGGATCGTGCGGATGCGCCCCTGGCGGGACAGCCGGTGCTGTCCTTCACGGCATCGGATGGGTCGCGCGTCGACCTGGCCTGGCTGCAATCATGACTTGCGGTTCTTAACATTTGACAACCGCAGGAACACGGGCCGCGGATCGACGTTTCATGGATATTCCGGCGCGCACTTCCAGTCAGAAGGCGCGCAGGGCTTCCACCTCGATCCAAGGATTGCAGCCGTGTCCTCTTTGCCCCAGAACCGAATTTTCGATGCACCCTCCTCGCCGCTGAAATGCGCGACCATCCTGCTTGCCGGTGGCAAGGGGACGCGCCTTCATGATCTGACCGCCAGCGACAGCAAACCCGCGGTTCCCTTTGCCGGGCGCAACCGCATCATCGATTTCGCGATGGCCAACGCGGTCCGGTCGGGTATCGGGCAGATGCTGGTCGCCACGCAATACGCACCCCAGACGCTGCATGATTATCTTCCCGCGCGGTGGGGCCGGCATTTCGACCGGAGCGGGCTGGTCCTTCAGGATGGTTGCGGGCGCTATCTGGGTACGGCGGATGCATTGCGCCACAACTGGGACCGGATCGCCCAATCGCCCTCGGACGAGGTTCTGGTGCTGGCCGCCGACCACGTCTATGACATGGATTACGCCGCCCTTGTCGCGCGTCATCGCCAGTCGGGTGCCGTGGCGACGGTCGCCGTCGACGTCGTTCCCCTGGCGCAGGCCAGCGCCTTTGGCGTGATGCAGGCCGATGGCGACGGCAAGATCACCTCGTTCCTGGAAAAGCCCGCGCATCCGCCTGGCATGCATGGCGATCCGCGTCGGGCGCTGGTGTCGATGGGGGTCTATGTCCTGTCGAAACGCTGGCTGAAGACGGTGCTGTTCGACACCCACCCGCAGGCGATGGATTTCGGGCATGACGTTATCCCGCTGGCGGTCGATCAGGGCATGGCGGCGGTCTACAAGCTTCCCGCGGGACCCGATGGCCATACCTATTGGCGCGATGTCGGGACGCTGGATGCCCTGCGGCTGGCGCAGCTGGATTTCGTCCACGGCACCCCCGCCCGTCTTCCCCGCGCGGGTGCCGTGACCGATTGGCATCTGGGCCAAGGCAGCGTCGCGATGATGGGCGCCGTGGTGTCGCAGAGCGCGGACCTGCGCAACACCATCGTGGCACCGGGCTGTTATGTCCCGCCGGGGCTGGTCGCGGGCTATGATCCCCAGGAAGACGCCGCCTGGTTTACCCGCACGCCCGGGGGAACCGTGCTTATCACGCAGGCAATGCTGGATCGCCGCGCCGTTCTGCGGATCCCGCAGAGCCGCATGCGCGTTGCCCCCCAGTTCGGACATCCGCACCAGGTGCGATCGTCCCTTGTGAAAGACCAGCAACATGCGTGACATGACCACTCCTCCCCTTTTCGATCCGACGATGGCGCGGTCCGATATCCTTGGGGCGGAATTCCTGGGCGAAGGCACGAACTTCGCCCTCTTTTCGGAAAACGCGACACAGGTCGATCTGTGCCTGTTCGACGAGACCGGCGACAAGGAACTGCACCGACTGACCCTGCCCTTGATGGAGGGCGGCATCTGGTACGGCTATCTGCCCGAAATCATGCCCGGTCAGGTCTATGGCTATCGCGTCCACGGCCCCTACGAACCCGAAAAGGGACATCGCTTCAACCACAACAAACTGCTTCTGGACCCCTATGCCCGCGAATTGCGTGGAGAGATTATCTGGGACGATGCCCTGCACGGTTACGCCATCGGTCAGGACGACTTGTCCTTCGACGAACGCGACAGCGCGCCCTTCATGCCCAAGGCCGTGGTCGTCGACAGCCAGTTCGACTGGGACAGCGACCGCGCCCTGCGGACCCCCTGGCCCGAAACCGTCATCTATGAGGCCCATGTCAAGGGCATGACCCAGCTGCACCCGAACGTGCCCGAAGACCTGCGTGGCAGCGTCCAGGGTCTGGCGTCGGATGCGGTGATCGACCACCTGAAATCGATCGGCGTCACCACGATCGAGCTGTTGCCCATCCATGCCTTCGCCAACGACCATTTCTTGGTGGAAAAGGACCTCTCGAACTATTGGGGCTATTCCACCCTGTCCTTCTTTGCCCCCCATGCCCCCTATCTGCACAGCGGCCAGATCAAGGAGGTCAAGGAGGCGATCCGCCGGTTCCACAAGGCGGGTCTGGAGGTCATTCTGGACGTGGTCTTCAACCACACCTGCGAAGGCAACGAACTGGGCCAGACGCTGTCCTTCCGCGGCATCGACAATGCCTCCTATTACCTGCTGTCGCCCGATGACAAGCGTCATGGTTTCGACACGACCGGCACCGGAAACACGCTGAACCTGTCGCATCCCATGGTGCTGCGCATGGTCATGGACAGCCTGCGTTACTGGGTCGAGGCGATGCATGTCGACGGCTTCCGCTTTGACCTGGCATCGACCCTTGGTCGCGAAGGCTATGGCTTTGAACGCGACGGGTCCTTCTTCAACGCGATCCGCCAGGACCCGGTCCTGTCGGGCATCAAGCTGATTGCGGAGCCTTGGGATATCGGTGACGGCGGTTATCAGGTGGGCGGATATCGCTGGCCCTTCCGCGAATGGAACGACAAGTTCCGCGACGATACCCGAGCCTTCTGGCGCCGGGATCAGGGTCTGCTGCCGGTCATGTCCGAGCGTTTTTCCGGATCGCCGGTCCAGTTCAACCACAGCCAGCGTCCCGCGACCTCCAGCGTCAATTTCGTGGCGGCCCATGACGGGTTCACGCTGTGGGACACGGTCAGCTATAATGACAAGCACAATGACGCCAATGGCGAAGGTGGCCGTGACGGCCATGATCACAACCTGTCGGACAATATGGGCATCGAAGGCCCGACCGACGATCCGGTCACCGAGGCCGCCCGCATCCGCCGCACCCGCGCCATGCTGGCGACCGTGATCCTGTCGCAAGGGGTCCCGATGATCCTGGCCGGGGATGAGATGGGCAACAGCCAAGGCGGCAACAACAACGCCTATTGCCAGGACAACGAAATTGCCTGGCTGGAATGGGACAAGGCGAAACCGGAGCTGGTTACGGCGGTGCGGGCCCTGACCGCCTTCCGCGCGCGGCACAATCTGGCGCAGGCGCGCTTTGCCATGCCGCCTGACCAACCCCATCCCGACCACCCGATCACCTGCTGGCTGCATCCGCGCGGTGATGAGATGACGCAGGACGACTGGTCGGATGACAACCTGTGCTGCATGGGCATGCTGCTGAAGGGCAGCGGCCCCGACCATGTGCTGATCATCGTCAATGCGGGCGACGATGGTGAATTCGCGCTGCCCGATGGCGACTGGCACATGCAGATCGACACCGCCAGCGACGAGGTCGCCTGCGACACGGCGGTTTCGGGGGTGGTGCCGGTCCCGTGGCAATCGGTTCTGGCCTTCACCCGCCCTGCGGAATGACATGTCGCGCCGCCCTTCGGGGCGGCGCCTTCGTCACAGGCCGACCAGATGGTTGTCCCATGCCCGATCATGCATCGCCGCATGGCCGGGACAGATCACGCCGCCCATGCCGTCGGTAAAGGCCAACCCGCCACCCGCCCGCGCGACGCCGCAGACATCCATGCGCCGAATGATCGTCGGCCCTTCCTCGGCATCAGGGTCGAAGATATGCGCCGCCCCGCCGCGCGGCCCCGTGATCGCCACCTGTGCCCCATCGCCCGAAAACGACACCCAAGCCGCATATCCCCGCAACGCCCGCTGATCGGCTTCGCCCGCCCTGCGCAGGCGCGGTGCCTCACCCAGCTTGTTCAGCATCAGCAGCGGCACGACCCGTTCCGGGTCCCCTTCCCATGGCAGGGCAGCCGCCACGGTCCCGTCGCTGCGGGACGAGATATGCCGGATGGAGGCATGGGCCAGTTCCGACGCCAATGTGACGGTCTAAGTGATGCGGCCGTCGTCGATATAGACCAGGCTGGGATGCATGTCGTCCAGGTTCAGCTTGGCGCGGTCGCTGTCGCTGTCGCTGTCGCTGTCGGGATGGGTGCGGATGCCGCCATGGGCGACCACCAGGGACTGGGTTCCCGAAAGGCGGATCACCTCATGTGGGCCGATGCCGCCGGTGGGGATCTCTGCGATCCGGGCATAATTACGGCGCGCGTCCCAGATGCCCAGAACGCCCGCGCCCGTGGCATAGTCGTTTTCGGTGATGACCAGCCCATCGCCATCCTGCAGATAGGCGCCGTTCCCATAGAAATGCCGCCCCCGCGGCGCCTTCAGTCGCTGGACGACCCGCCCGCCAGCGCAATCCATGACCAACGCGAAGGTGCCGGAACCGCGGCCAAAGGCCACGGCCTCGGCCCGCGTCGGATGTGCGGCAGCGGCATGGCCGCGATCGGGCAGATCGACGCGAAAGACGATCTGCGCCTTGGCCGTCAGCCCGCGCAGCGCAAAGCGTCCCTGATCCTGGAAGGGATCCGTCTCAAGATGCAAGATCCCGGCCCAGGCCTGCGCCACCCCGGCAATGCCCTGCCGCAGCGCATGTGGGTCGCAATCGATTTCCGCCAAGGTGTCGGCCGCATCGGCAAGGCGGTCGACGTTCGGCAGGATATGCGTGTCGATGACATCGGTCGCACTGGCATCGGCGGCGGTGGCAAGGGCCGCGGCGGTCGGGCAGATCAGGGAAAGGCTGCGGATCGTCACAGGGACTCCAGGAATGCGATCAGGGCGGCACGGTCTTCGGCGGGCAGGTCGACGAAGCCGTCGCGGGCGGCGCGCGCCTCGCCGTCATGCCACAGGATGACCTCGGTCAGGGAACGGGCGCGCCCGTCATGCAGATAGGTGTCATGGCCGGAAACCTGCGCGGTCATCCCGATCCCCCACAGGGGTGCGGTCCGCCATTCCGCCCCCGACGCCTGCCCCGCCGGCAGCCGATCGGCCGGCCCCGGCCCCATGTCATGGACCACGAAATCGGAATAGGGCCGGATCAGCTGAAAGCTCTGTTCCGGGCGATCGGTCAGGCGATGGGTCACGAAGGACGGGCGATGCCAGAATATGCAGCCCGTGCGGTGGAAGACCTGCTTGCCGCGCACCACCCGCGCGTCGTCCACGTCTTCGCGCGCAGGCACCGCCAAGCTGCGGCTGTAGAAGGTCACCAGGTCCCGGCTGTCGCCCGCCAGCTCAAGCCCGTCCTGTTCCGTTGAGGCCATCGGGCGCGGCCCGGCAGGCTGTCTGGCCCGGCGTGCAGTCGCCTTAAGGCTGCGGATGCAGCAGTGATGCGACGCCGATATCGCTGTGAACGGCGTCGGCGACCTGCTGGCGCAGCGTCGGGGTGCTTGGCGCGCACGCCGAAACGGCCCAGCATCGGCTGATCGTAATCGGGCGACCAGACGATGTTGGCGCGACCGCTGATCCCGTCGCCATCGGCGTCCCTTGGGTCGGCAAGGGCGATGATATCGCTGGCAAGGATGGCCTCGACCAGGCCCAGGCCGATCATCTGGGGCGCGACGCGCGGGCTGATGTGGGTGGCGGGGTCCATCGGGCCGTAACCCAGATCCTTCAGCGACCAGACGGGGCGGCGCAGGGTGACCCTCTCTCCGCCCGGCAGATCGAAGCGGTCGGCATCGCGCCAGCGGACCCGCACGCGGCCTTCGGAGGGGATGCCCGCCACCGACAGGTCCGAAAACTGGTGCCCATAGACCGGATCGCCCTTGGTCGAGAGATAATCGCGCAACGTCTTGATATCCGCCGGCCCGGCATCCGTGGGAATGCCCAGCCGGACCACCAGGCTGCCCGCATCGTCGTCAAGCCCCGCGGGCGGATGACCGCGACCGTCCATAACGTGGCAATTCTGGCAGGCGCGCGTGTTCAACAGCGGCCCCAGCCCGTCAGAGGCAATGGTTGATGCGGGCGGGATCACCCAGATGCGTTCGAATAATCCGTTTCCGATGTTGAACCGCGCGTCCTGCTGAAAGATCAGGTTCTTCTGCGGCATGCTGATGGCCTGCGGACCGGCGCGACGGCGGACCGTGCCCACGCCGCCCTGATTGGCCTCGACGCGGGCCGGCGCGGTGAAATCGGTGGCGGGCTTCGTCACCGTCGCGATCCGCGCCGCCTCGGCCCTGGTACGGGGTTCGATCGACAGATGCGGATCGGACACCTGCGCCAGGCCCGTGCCGGGCAGCAGAAACGCCAGGCAGGTTGCAATGACGCCCGAACGGGCCCTGTGGCTGATCATGGTCGAAACCCCCGGTCGGCCCGGCAGGTTGTGATGCCGGGCCATCTGCATCGCCGTCCTACTGGAACACGGCTTCGGGATCGTCCAGACTGTCCGATCCTTCGAAGTCGATGGCATCACGGCCCAGCGCGGCGACGGCACGTTCGATATCGCGGGTCTGCGCGATCAGCCCGTCGATCGCATCCTGGATCAGCTGCCCTCCGGCCTCGTTGCCGGGGTCCAGCGACTGCGCCAACGCGTCGGCCACGCCCGCGTCCTTTTCGGCGACCAGTTCCCGCAGGGATGCCCCCTTCATCACGCTGCCGTCGATGCCGGGATAGGTGCCCTCATAGATGTTGCGCCCGCCCAGCGCGTCCTTGAAATGGTCGTTATTGGTGTTGTCGGAAAAGCAGGAATGCTTTTCCTCGGGGTCGTTCAACATCAGGCCCGGCGGCATGCGCTGACCTGCCTCTTCGCCATAGGACAGGCTGCCCATGCCGGTCAGGATGCGGTTCACGCCGCCCTGATCCTGCATGATGCTGGTGCGGGCCTCGCCTTCCGGTGCCCAGGCCGCGGCCATGAATTCCAGGTCCGCAACCAGAGGGTCCATTGCCGCATTCAGGTATTCGCCCCGGCGGTCGCAATTGTCGTTCGTGCAGGCGTCACCTTTGGCGCAGTCGGTCCAGGGGCGCTGGCCCGCCGTCGCGTCATAGGGCCCCAGATCCTGCCCCCACAGCAAAAATTCGATGGCGTGATAGCCGGTGGCGACATTCGCCGCAGCGCCATTGGCCGATTGCAGGGTGTTTTCCAGCAGATCGGGCGTGATCGTCGCCGCATCGACCGTCTGCCCCGAGATCGACAGCGCGGGGTTGGCGATCACGTTCAGCCCGGCCGCCGGGTTTTCATCGTATCCTTCGCTCGGGGCGGGTTCGGCGGCATCGACATAGTCGATCAGCCCCTCGTTCAGCGGCCAGGCGTTCACCGTTCCCTCCATTCATCGACGATGGGATTGCCGAAGCGGAAGACTTCGGTCTGCTGATAGGACAGGCGCGCCGCCAGCCAGGCATCGCGCGCCATCTGCAGGCTGTCTGCCGACGGGTCCTGCACCAGCGTCTGCACCGCTTGTTGCAGCTGCCTTGCGGTGGTCAGGCTGTCGCCATAGGAAGCCGCCGCGATATCAGCATAGGTCGTCAGCACCTGAGCCTCTTCGACGGCATGGGCGGCCGAGGCGGTCAGAACGCAAAGGGCGGTGGTTGTCAGAAGGCGCATGAAAACTCTGGGATGCTGGTGGAACAGGCCTTTCCTATCTTCGGATAAAAGCTGTCAGGAAAAGCAAGTGAAACACTGATGGCCTTCGGCGGTCGCGGTTCGGGGCCCGGATGATGCCTTGCGTCGCGGACGATCATCGCCCATCCCTGTCGAATAGCGACGCAGCCCCGCACCGGAAAAGGACTCGGCATGAGCATCCATCTGTTTGACCTGACTGGGAAACGGGCGCTGATCACCGGATCGTCGCAGGGGATCGGCCTTGCCTTGGCCCGTGGGCTGGCCGATGCGGGCGCTGAAATCGTGCTGAACGGTCGCGATGCGGACAGGTTGGCCAAGGCGACGACCGCCCTGCGCGACGGGGGCGCCGTCGTCCATGAACTGCCCTTCGACGTGACCGACCATGGGGCCGTACGCACCGCCGTCGATCGCTTCGAAACCGAGACAGGCGCCATCGACATCCTGATCAACAATGCCGGCATGCAACATCGCAGCCCGCTGGAGGATTTCCCCGCGGAGGCCTTCGAACGCCTGCTGCAGACGAACATCGCTTCGGTCTTCCATGTCGGCCAAGCGGTCGCGCGGCACATGATCGCGCGGGGCATGGGTAAGATCGTGAATATCTGTTCGGTCCAGACGGCCTTGGCGCGTCCGGGCATCGCGCCCTATACTGCCACCAAGGGGGCCGTCGCGAACCTGACCAAGGGCATGGCCACCGATTGGGCGCGCCACGGCCTGCAGTGCAACGGACTGGCGCCCGGCTATTTCGAGACGCCGTTGAACCAGGCTCTGGTCGATGATCCGGAATTCAGCGCCTGGCTGGCCCGGCGCACCCCGGCCGGTCGCTGGGGCAAGGTCGAGGAACTGGTTGGCGCGGCCATCTTCCTGTCGTCGGATGCATCGTCATTCGTCAACGGCACGACCCTTTTTGTGGATGGGGGCATCAGCGCTTCGCTCTAACCGGTCCGCCATTCATGATGCGGACCGAACAGGTGCGCACTGGATTGCCGCATGATGTCGCGCCGTGGCGGTGCCATTTGACGCCGCGGCAACCGGCGCTAGACTGCGCGAAATGCAATTTGGGGGAACAGCATGGAATTCATGGCACGCGCGACGGCCATTGTCGGCGGCACGATGGTCGCACTGCGCCGCTTCGGGGCGCCGCGGACCCAGGCAATGGGCAGCACGCCGCAGATCCCCGAGGCCCGCAAGCAGGGGATCATGACGCTGAAGATGCCGACCGCGCAAGGATGGGGTCCGGGACACGTCCCTTCGGCCGCGCCGGGGCTGAAGGTCAACGCCTTCGCATCCGGTCTGGACCATCCCCGCTGGATCGAGGTCCTGCCGAATGGCGACGTCCTGGTGGCGGAATCCAAGGAACAGCCCGGCCCGGCCAAGACCCTGTTCGACATGGCGGCCCAGGCCACGATGCGGCGCGCCCGCGCCATCGGCGTCAGCGCCAACCGCATCAGCCTGTGGCGCGATGACGATGGCGACGGCGTGGCCGAAATCCGCAAGACCTTCGTCGAAAACCAGAACCAGCCCTTCGGCATGGCGCTGGTGGGTGATACCTTCTATGTCGGCAATACCGACGGGATCGTCGCCTTCGACTATCGTGACGGCGACACCAGCCTGACCGGACCGGGGCGCAAGCTGGTCGATTTCAAGCCCTCGGGCCATTGGACGCGCAGCCTACTGGTGTCGCCCGACGGGACGCGCATCTATGCGGGGGTCGGATCGCTCAGCAATATTGGCGACAAGGGGATGGAGGCCGAGGAAGGCCGAGCCGCCATCTGGGAACTGGATGTCGCCACCGAGGAAGCGCGCATCTTTGCCTCGGGCCTGCGCAATGCCGTGGGGATGGCGTGGGAACCGGTGACGGGCGCGCTGTGGACCGTGGTCAATGAACGCGACGGGCTGGGCGATGAAACGCCGCCCGATTACCTGACCTCGGTCCGGCGGGACGGGTTCTATGGGTGGCCCTATTGCTATTGGGGGCAGACGGTCGATGACCGCGTGCCGCAGGATGCCGCCAAGGTCGCATCGGCCATCACCCCCGATTACGCGCTTGGCGGGCACACGGCCTCCTTGGGGCTCTGCTGGATGCCCGAGGGCACCCTGCCCGGCTTCCCCGACGGCATGGTCATCGGCCAGCACGGGTCGTGGAACCGATCCACGCTCAGCGGGTACAAGCTGATCTTCGTGCCGTTCAAGGATGGCAAACCCAGCGGCGCGCCGCGCGACATCCTGTGGGGCTTCTTGTCGGATGACGAAAAGATCGCCTATGGCCGCCCCGTCGGCGTGACCATCGGTCCCGACGGCAAATCGCTGCTGATGGCCGATGACGTGGGCGACATCATCTGGCGCGTCACCGCCGCCTGACGAAAGACAGGCGGGCCGCGGCGCTCAGCCGCGGTTCGCCGCAATCGCTAGCCCGTCGGCGACGGCGGTGAAGACCTCGGAAAAGCTGTGCTGCGCGTCTGGAAACAGCGCCCGCATCCGGTCCGACACCATCGTCATCAGGCTGGACCCGCCGACATAGATGACCTGACCCACCTGATCCGCCCGCAACCCGGCCATGCCCAGCGTCACCTGAGCGCCCTCGGACAACTGATCGCCATGACGCGACAGGCTGTCGTCCAGATCCTGCGGCGTCAGGGGGGCCGACAGGCCGAGCTGGATCATGTCCAGCATGATGCGCGGATCATCCTGCCCGCCATTCGCCGCAATCTTGCCCCGTTCGGTCGCGAAGGCCAGGTCGTGGCCCAGCTCATCCTCCAGCACGGTGGCAAGACGGGACAGCTTCTCCGGCTCCTGCGCCAGGCGGACCATCTCGGCGACCATGCGGGTGTTCTGGGGGGTATAGACGAAGGGGATCTTTTCCCATGTCGCAAGGTCGTTAAAGATCGCGTTCGGCGTGGGCGAGGTGCCATCGCCCATGACCTTGCGCAACACCGATCCCTTGCCCAACAGCGGCATGACCCGGTCGATGTTGATGGCACGGTCGAAATCGGTGCCGCCGATCCGCACGCCGTGATTGGCCAGGATCTCGACCCCATTCGCCCCCGACCGGAACAGCGAGAAATCCGACGTCCCGCCCCCCACGTCGACGATCAGGCCGATGCCCCCCGACTGGTCCAGCGCCCCGCTGGCAATGGCTGCCGCCTGGGGTTCGGGCATGAAATCCACATGGGTGAAACCCGCCGCCAGATAGCAGGCGCGCAGATCCTGTTCGGCCTGCGCCTCTCGTGGGTCGTCCTGGCCGTGAAAGACCACGGGGCGGCCCGACAGGACGCGATCAAAGGTCAGGCCGGTCTCGGCCTCGGCGCGTGTCTTGATCTGGTTCAGAAAGCGACCGATGATATCGACGAAGGTCACGCGCTCGTGCAGGATCTGACGCTTTTCATGCATCAGGCTGGTGCCCAGCACGCGTTTCAGCGCGCGCATGAAGCGGCCCTCGACCCCGTCCAGCAGGGCTTGGTTGGCGGGTTCGCCGATCAGCGTGCGGCGGGTTTCCTGGTCGAAGAAGAAGGTCGTCGGCATCGTCATCTGGCCGGGACCCATCGGGATCATCCGCGGCCTGCCATCGACCAGATAGGCCGCGGCCGAGTTCGAAGTCCCGAAATCAATGCCGATCGCCTGTGCCATGACCACATCCTGTCAGTAAAGGAAGGGGGGCTTTAGGCAGGGCATGGGGGCTTGTCAAGGAAACCCGCCCCCGGTGGTGGCATGGGCCGTCACCGGGGGCGGGGGAAGTCGATCAGCCAGCGCGGTAATTGGGCGATTCCCGCGTGATCTGGACGTCGTGGACATGGCTTTCCTTCAGGCCCGCCCCGGTGATGCGCACAAATTCGCAATTCTTGCGCATTTCGGGAACGGTGGCGCAGCCGGTATAGCCCATGGCCGCCCGCAGGCCGCCGACCAGCTGGTGGATGACATTGCCCGCCGGACCCTTGTAGGGGACCTGACCTTCGATCCCTTCGGGGACCAGCTTGTCGCTGGCCGCGTCCTTCTGGAAATAGCGGTCGGCCGAGCCGCGCGCCATGGCGCCCAGGCTGCCCATGCCGCGATAGGACTTGAAGCTGCGGCCCTGGTACAGGATCACCTCGCCGGGGCTTTCATCGGTGCCCGCGATGGCGCTGCCGACCATGGCGCAGCTTGCGCCCGCCGCGATCGCCTTGGCGAAATCGCCCGAAAACTTGATGCCGCCATCCGCGATGATCGGGATGTCGCCCGCAGCGGAAGCGGTATCCATGATCGCCGTCAGCTGCGGCACGCCCACGCCCGCCACGATGCGGGTGGTGCAGATGCTGCCCGGCCCGATGCCCACCTTGATGGCGTCGGCACCCGAACCGATCAGGGCACGGACGGCCTCGGCGGTGGCGACGTTGCCCGCGACGATCTGGACGTCGCCCGCGACCGCCTTCAGGCGTTCGACCGCACGGGCAACGCCTGCGGAATGGCCATGCGCGGTGTCGATGACGACCATGTCCACGCCCGCCTCGATCAACGCCATGCTGCGCTCGAAGCCCTCGTCGCCGACGGTGGATGCGGCGGCGACGCGCAGGCGGCCCATCTCATCCTTGCAGGCCAGGGGGTTCAGCACGGCCTTTTCGGTGTCCTTCAGCGTCAGCAGGCCCGTCAGCTTGCCTTCGGCATCCGTGATCAGCAGCTTTTCGATGCGGCGCGCCTTCATCAGGCTGATCGCCTCGGCGCGGTCGGCCGGTTCGCGCAGGATGGCCAGGTTCTGATCACTCATCATGGCACGGACGGGGGTGCGGGCATCGTTGGCAAAGCGCATGTCGCGGTTGGTGACGATGCCGACGACGCGACCTTTTTCATCCACCACCGGAAAACCGGTGACGTTATAGCGGTCCTGGAACGCCTTGGCGTCGGCCAAGGTCTGGTCGGGCGTCAGGGTGATCGGGTTATAGACGATGCCGGATTCGAACCGCTTGACGCGGCTGACTTCGCCCGCCTGCTGTTCGGTGGTCAGGTTGCGGTGGATGACGCCCATGCCGCCCGATTGTGCCATGGCGATGGCCATCCGGCTTTCCGTGACCGTATCCATGGCCGAGGACAGAAGCGGGATGTTCATCCAGATGGACCGGGTGACATTCGTGGTCACGTCAGCGGTCGACGGCATCACCGTCGAGGCGGCCGGAACCAGAAGAACGTCGTCGAATGTGAGAGCCTCACGAATCTGCATGGGGGTGTCCTTGCGGCAATTTCGTTTGGCAGTTTCCACTTTCACGGGCAGCCCGCTTTGTCCAGCCCGAAGACGCATCAATCTGCGTTGCCGAACTGCCACCACTGCATCGCGATGGATGACGCGAACGTCACGTCAAGTGGACCCGTCAATTGATTCGCAACCATGCTGTCGTAATGTTGATTCGGGCTTGCGCGCCCTCAAGGGGAGGAAACTATGAAAATCGCAACATCGGGAATCGCTGTTCTGATGCTGACTGCGTCCCAGCTGGTTGCCGGCGGGATCGAACGTGCACCGCAATCACTGAACGCCCTGTTCGAAGAGGGCAATTATGTCGAACTGAGCTTCGGCGGCGTCGACCCCACGGTCGAGGGGACCGATATCGCCGGTTTCGAAACGGGCGATGTGGCGCAGGGCTATGGCTTTGTCGGCATGGCCTACAAGCATCAGTTCACGCCGGAGTTTTCGGGCGCGATCATCATCGAACAGCCCTTCGGTGCCGACATCCTCTATCAGCCGGCCACGGATGGCGGTTCGCCCGTGTTGGGAGGCACGAGGGCCAAGGTCGACAGCACCACCTTCACCGCGCTTGGCCGCTACAAGATGCCGAACAACTTCTCTGTCCATGGCGGTATTCGCGGATCGCGCGCCGATGGTCAGGTGACGCTGAACGGTTTGGCCTATGGTCCGGTCGGCGGTTATAACGTCGATCTGGACAAGGATACCGGCATCGGCTGGGTCGCCGGCGCGGCCTGGGAAAAGCCCGAGATCGCGGCGCGCGTGTCTTTGACGTACAACTCCAAGATCGAGCACAAGTTCGACACCACCGAAACCGGTCCGCTGATCGATCCCGACGGCCCCGGTCCGATCCCGGCGGTGCCGCTGCTGGACGGCACGTCGAACACCAGTGTCGACACGCCCGAAAGCTGGAACCTGGAATTCCAGACCGGCGTCGCACAGGATACGCTGGTCTTCGGTTCGATCCGTTGGGTCAACTGGAGCGAATTCCGCGTCGATCCGACGAATTTCGTGACCGTCACCGGCGGCGGCCTGGTGGATCTGGAGGATACCACGACCTATACCCTGGGCGTGGGGCGCAAGTTCACCGAAAGCTGGTCGGGTTCGGCCTCCTTCGTCTATGAAAAGGCGGGCGATGATCTGGTTTCGCCACTGGCACCGACGAATGGTCGCAAGGGTATCACCCTGGCCGCGATCTATACCCAAGGGGCGATGAAGATCTCGACCGGGATCAACTATTCCAAGCTGGGTGACGCGACCCCCGAAACCGGCACGCCGGACACGGCGCGCGCACAGATGGAAGACAACCACCTGTTCGGCGTGGGTGTCCGCGTCGGCTACAGCTTCTGATCCGTCCGGCCTGACCATCACGGCCCCTTCCGACTGGAGGGGGCCATTTTTCATGCCCGCGGAACCCCCGGGTCTTTCCCTTCGTCCATGCCCGGTTTAGCTAGGGCCTTGCGCAACCAAGGGACGGCAGATGATCTATCGCAACGCAGAAGCCTGGCGGGCGACCGCTTCCAGACGGATCGTGCTGTTCGGGATGTCGGGCCTGGGCAAGACCTATCTGGCCTCGATGCTGCGCGAGACGGATGACTGGTTCCACTATTCCGTCGATTACCGCATCGGCACCCGTTACATGGGCGAATACATCGCCGACAACTTCAAGCGCGAGGCGATGAAGGTCCCCTTCCTGCGCGAATTGCTGATGTCGGACAGCGTCCACATCTCCAGCAACATCACCTTCGACAACCTGGCGCCGCTGTCCACCTATCTGGGCAAGCCTGGCAGCCCCAGCCGCGGCGGCCTGCCCTTCGAGGATTACTGCCGCCGCCAGAACCAGCACCGCCGCGCCGAGATCGCATCCTTGCTGGACACGCGCCATTTCCTGGATCGCGCGCAGGACATCTATGGCACGCCGCATTTCATCTGCGACACCGGCGGATCGATCTGCGAGGTGGTGGACCCCGACGACCCGCAGGACCCGGTCATGAATGCCCTGACGCGCGATTTCCTGATGGTCTGGATCAAGGGCAGCGACGCCCATACCGCCGAACTGGTGCGCCGTTTCGACCGTGCCCCCAAACCGATGTATTACCAACCGCAATTCCTGGAAAAGGCGTGGATCGCCTATCGCGTCGAAAAAGGGCTGGAGGAGGAACAGGTCAATCCCGACGATTTCATCCGCTGGACCTATGCCCGCGCCCTGGCCCACCGCCAGCCCCGATACGAGGCGATGGCGCGGGGCGGCGTCACCATCCTGGCCGAGGAGGTGGCGCAGATCCGCACGCCCGACGACTTCCAAGACCTGATCGCCACGGCCATTTCACGCAAGGACGCCTGACATGCCCATCACCCTGAACGAGAACCTTCCCGCCTATCGCATCCTGTCCGAGGAAGGGGTGATGGTGATGTCTCCGGGGCGGGCCGCGACCCAGGACATCCGTCCGCTGCGCATCGGGCTTTTGAACCTGATGCCCAAGAAGATCCAGACCGAGAACCAGTTCGCCCGCGTGGTGGGCGCCACGCCCCTGCAGATCGATTTCCAACTGATCCGCATGTCGGACCACGAAAGCCGCAACACTGCCGCCGACCACATGGAGAGCTTCTATCGCCCCTTCCGCGAGGTCGAGGCCTCAGGCGAGAAATTCGACGGGCTGATCATCACCGGCGCGCCCATCGAACATCTGCCCTTCGACCAGGTCAGCTATTGGGACGAACTGACCCGCGTCTTCGACTGGACGCGGACCCATGTGCATTCGACCTTCGGCGTCTGCTGGGGCGGCATGGCGATGGCGTGGTATTTCCACGGCCTGCCCAAGCATATCCTGCCCGCCAAGGCCTTTGGCTGTTTCGCCCATCAGAACCTAGAACCGTCGTCGCATTACCTGCGCGGCTTTGCCGACGAGGTGCTGGTTCCCGTCAGCCGCTGGACCGAGGTGCGGCAGGAAGACGTCGATGCCCGCCCCGACCTGACCACCCTGCTGGCCAGCCCCGAGGTGGGACCCTGCCTTCTGTCGGACGCCAAGCGGCGCGGGCTCTATGTCTTCAACCATTTCGAATATGACAGCACGACGCTGAAGGACGAATTCGACCGCGACATGCAGGCCGGCAAGCCCGTCACCGTTCCCGCCAACTATTACCCGCAGGACGATCCCGCGCGGGTGCCGCTGAACCGCTGGCGCAGCCACGCGCATCTGCTCTACGGTAACTGGATCAACGAGATCTATCAGACGACGATGTATGACATGTCGCGTATCGGAGAGGAATGAGCATGGCGGACCCCCAACTGCCCTATGTCGGTCAGATCACCGCCTATCTGGAAGGCAAGGCCCCCAAGTCTATCCGCAAGCAGATCGGGGATGCCGGCGCGAACGACATCATGGACCAGGATTTCCCCTATCGCGACATGATGGACAAGGGCGAGTACGAGGACCGGATGGAGAAGCTGCAGCTGCAGCTGATCCGCATGGTCCATGACACAATCGCCACCGGCAAGCGCATCGTCGTCCTGTTCGAGGGGCGCGATGCGGCGGGCAAGGGCGGCACCATCGAACGCGTGCGCGAAAACCTGAACCCGCGATCCACCTATATCGTGGCCCTGCCCAAGCCCTCCGAACGCGAGGCGGGCCAGTGGTATTTCCAGCGCTATGTGTCCCACCTGCCCGGTGCGGGCGAAATGGCGCTGTTCGACCGCAGCTGGTACAACCGCGGTGTCGTCGAACGGGTCTTCGGCTTTTCCACCGATCAGCAGCGCAACGCCTTCTTCCGCCAGCTGCCCAGTTTCGAACAGATGCTGGTCGATGACGGGGTGATCCTGGTCAAGCTGTGGCTGAACGTGGGCCGCGCCGAACAGCTGCGCCGGTTCCTGGACCGCGAAAAGGACCCGCTGAAGCAGTGGAAACTGAGCGGGATCGACGTGCAGGGCCTAGCGAAATGGGACGACTATACCACCGCCATCCGCGACACGCTGAACCTGTCGCATTCGCCCATCGCGCCCTGGACGGTGATCCGGTCCGACGACAAGCGTCGCGCGCGCGTGGCCGCGATCCAGGCCATCCTGAACGCGGTCGATTACGCGGGAAAGGACCCCGAGGCCATCGGCCAGATCGATCCGCAGATCGCGGGCGGGCCGGACCTGCTGCGCGACTGAGCCTCTTGGCCTTTGACGGGCCGCATGCCAGAAACCCGCCCAGGGATCATCTGGGAGGATATCATGGACCTGTCGAACAGCCGCGCCATCGTCACGGGCGGCGCATCCGGCCTGGGTGCCGCCACCGCCGCGCATTTCCGCAAGATGGGCGCGCAGGTGACCGTGCTGGATCTGGACCACGCCGGCGAAGCCGCGGCCACCGCCATCGGCGCGGGCTTTGCGCAGACCGACGTGACGGATGAGGCCAGCGTGGCGGCTGCGCTGGACCATGCGGTCGGCCTGATGGGCGGCATCGACATCTGCGTGAACTGCGCGGGCATCGCCACGGGGGAAAAGACCCTTGGCCGCGACGGCCCCCACGGCCTGTCCAGCTTTCGCCGCACGGTCGAGATCAACCTGATCGGCAGCTTCAACGTCCTGCGCTTGGCCGCAGAACGCATGGCCCTGAACGACCGGCCCGAAAACGGGGTGATCGTGAACACCGCCTCGATCGCGGCATTCGACGGACAGAAGGGCCAGGCGGCCTATGCGGCGTCCAAGGCGGGGATCGCGGGCATGGCCCTGCCCTTGGCGCGTGATCTGGCGGGCCAGCGCATCCGCGTCTGCGCCATCGCGCCGGGCATCTTCGGCACGCCGATGCTGAAGGGTCTTCCCCAGGACGTGCAGGACAGCCTGGCCGCCGAGGTCACATTCCCCAAGCGGCTTGGCGATCCCGATGAATATGCCCGCATGGCCGCCTTCATCGTCGAAAGCGAATACATGAACGGCGAGGTCATCCGCCTGGATGGCGCATTGCGGATGCGCTAGGCAGCGATGTCCCCCGCCTTGCGCGAAAAGCTTGCGCGGGCGGGGGGTGAAGGCTAGCGTTCTGGCATAACCGATGAACTGAAAGGCCAGTTTTCATGCGCTTGCTGACCACCACCATCCTGGCCGCGGCCGCTTTGCCCGCCTATGCCGCGGATCCCCAGCTGACCGTCTTTGACTGGGCCGGCTTCGAAGAACCCTCGATCTTTCAGGGCTATGTCGACAAGCACGGCGACAGCCCCACCTTCGCCTTCTATGGCGATGACGACGAGGCGTTCCAGAAGATCGCCTCGGGCTTTCGGGCCGATGTCGTCCATCCCTGCAGCCAGATGGTCAGCAAGTATCGCGATGCAGGCCTGATCGAGCCCTGGGACACCGCCAAAATCCCGAATTTCGACAAGATAGACGAACGCTTCCTGGATTCCGAGGTGTTCCGCGACGATCAGGGCGTCTGGTTCATCCCGACCGACTGGGGCGCGACCGCCATCGCCTATAACAGCGAAACGGTCCCGGCCGAGGATGTCGCGACGCTGGAGGTGTTCACCGACCCCAAATACCAGGGCCGAACCTCGCTGCCCGACAGCTCGGACGACGTCTGGGCGCTGGCCTATCTGGCGACGGGCACCACCGACTGGACGGATGTGACGGACGAACAGTTCGCCGCCGCCGCGGAGTGGCTGCGCAAGGCGCATCAGAACGTCGCCGCCTATTGGGCCGATCCGTCCGAACAAGCCCAGCTGATGGCATCGGGCGCGGTCGATGTGGCGTGGTCGTGGAATGACGGCGTCGTCTATCTTCAGGAAGACGACTATCCCGTCGGCTTCCAGCGTGAAGCGAAGGAAGGGTCGTCGACCTTCTTCTGCGGCTTCGTGAACGTCAAGGACGGCCCCGGAGACGAGGAGCGCGCCTATGACTTCATCAACGCCTGGCTGGAGCCTACGGCAGGCAAGGCGCTGCTGGACACCATCGGCTATGGCCACACCTCGACCGAGGCGATGGAGACGATCAAGGACGAACCCGCCGTGGCCGAGGGCCTGGCCGAGATCGACGTCCCCGTATTGGCCCAGACCCCGAACGACCCCGAACAGCGCCAGAAGCAGCTGGCCGAGTTCGAAAAGATCAAGGCCGGCTTCTGATCACCGAACTTTCGGCAGCGGGTTCGCCCGCTGCCGAAACGACTTGAGCCGAATTCATTATCTTGTCGAAAACTATGAATTTGCTGCCATGGCATCGGGCGTCTATAGAACAGGCTTCTGATGAAAGGCGCGATCATGTCCGGCAAGCTTCCCCAATCCGATGCCTTCGCGGTCCTGAACAAGGCTGCGTCCGAACGCATCCTGATCATGGATGGCGCGATGGGCACCCAGATCCAGTCCCTTGGTCTGGCCGAGGATGACTATACCGGCCGCGGGTCGGGCCATGTCTGCCGCCACCATTCCGATCATCCCCAGCAGGGCAACAACGACCTGCTGATCCTGACCCAGCCCAAGGCGGTCGAGGAAATTCATTTCAACTATGCCATGGCCGGCGCCGACATCGTCGAGACGAACACCTTTTCCGCCACCACCATCGCCCAGGCCGATTACGGCCTGCAGGAGGCCGTCCACGACCTGAATGTCGAAGGCGCCCGCGTCGTGCGCCGCGCGCTGGACCGGGCAACGGCCATCGACGGACGCCCGCGTTTCGTAGCGGGCGCGATCGGGCCCACAAACCGCACGGCATCGATCAGTCCCGATGTGAACGACCCCGGTTTCCGCGCCGTGACCTTCGACGACCTGCGCGTCGCCTATCTGCAGCAGGTGCGCGGGTTGATCGCGGGCGGGTCCGACATCCTGCTGATCGAGACGATCTTTGACACCCTGAACGCCAAGGCCGCCATCTTTGCCTGCATCCAAGCGATGGAGGAGCATGGCCGCGCCCTGCCCCTGATGATCTCGGGGACCATCACCGATGCCTCGGGGCGCACGCTGTCGGGGCAGACGCCGACGGCCTTCTGGCATTCGGTCCGCCATGCGCGGCCCTGGACCGTGGGGCTGAACTGCGCGCTTGGCGCGAATGCCATGCGCCCGCATCTGGCCGAACTGTCGGGCGTGGCCGACACGCTGATCTGCGCCTATCCCAATGCGGGTCTGCCCAATGCCTTTGGGCAATATGACGAAGACCCCGACGACATGGCCCCCCAGATCGCCGATTTCGCGCGCGAGGGTCTGGTCAACGTGGTCGGCGGCTGCTGCGGCACGACGCCCGACCATATCCGCGCCATCGCCGAAACCGTCGCCGGTTTCGCCCCCAGAAAGGTGCCCGCCTATGTCTGATCGCATGCTTCGCCTGTCCGGCCTGGAGCCCTTTGTCCTGACCCCCGACATTCCCTTCGTGAACGTGGGCGAGCGCACGAACGTCACGGGCAGCGCGCGGTTCCGCAAGCTGATCAAGAACCGCGACTATGCCACCGCCCTTGAGGTTGCGCGCGATCAGGTCGAGAACGGCGCCCAGATCATCGACATCAACATGGATGAGGGTCTGATCGACAGCAAGGCCGCCATGGTCGAATACCTGAACCTGCTGGCCGCCGAACCCGACATCGCCCGCGTGCCCGTCATGATCGACAGCTCCAAATGGGAGGTGATCGAGGCGGGCCTGCAATGCGTTCAGGGCAAGCCGATCGTCAATTCGATCAGCATGAAGGAAGGCGAGGATCAGTTCCGCCATCAGGCGCGCTTGTGCCTGGCCTATGGCGCGGCCGTCGTGGTCATGGCCTTTGACGAACAGGGCCAGGCCGACACGGCAGCGCGCAAGATCCAGATCTGCGAACGTGCCTATCGCATCCTGGTCGATGAGGTCGGCTTCCCCCCCGAGGACATCATCTTCGACCCGAACGTCTTTGCCGTGGCGACGGGCATCGAAGAACACAACAATTACGGCGTCGATTTCATCGAAGCCACCCGCTGGATCCGCCAGAACCTGCCCCATGCGCATGTGTCGGGCGGCGTGTCGAACCTGTCCTTCAGCTTCCGCGGCAACGAACCCGTCCGCGAGGCGATGCATGCCGTGTTTCTGTACCACGCCATTCAGGCGGGCATGGACATGGGCATCGTCAATGCGGGCCAGCTGGCGGTCTATGACCAGATCGACCCCGACCTGCGCGAAGCCTGCGAGGATGTCGTCCTGAACCGCCGCGACGATGCCACCGACCGCCTGCTGGAGGTCGCAGAACGCTATCGCGGCGAGGCCGGGGCCAAGGGTCGTGAAAAGGATCTGACCTGGCGCGAATGGTCCATCGAAAAGCGTCTGGAACATGCGCTGGTCAACGGCATCACCGAATATGTCGACGCCGATACCGAAGAAGCGCGCCTGCAGGCCGAACGCCCGCTGCATGTGATCGAAGGTCCGCTGATGGCGGGCATGAATGTCGTGGGCGACCTCTTCGGCGCGGGCAAGATGTTCCTGCCGCAGGTGGTCAAATCGGCCCGCGTGATGAAGCAGGCCGTCGCCGTCCTTCTGCCCTATATGGAGGAGGAAAAGCGGCTGAACGGTGGCACCGAACGTCAAACCGCCGGCAAGATCCTGATGGCGACCGTCAAGGGCGACGTCCACGACATCGGCAAGAACATCGTCGGCGTCGTTCTGGCCTGCAACAATTACGAGGTGATCGACCTTGGCGTCATGGTCCCCGCGCAGAAGATCCTGGAGGTCGCAAAGGCCGAGAATGTCGACGCGATCGGCCTGTCGGGGCTGATCACGCCCAGCCTTGACGAAATGGTCCATGTGGCCGCCGAAATGCAGCGCGAAGGCTTCAACGTTCCGCTGCTGATCGGGGGGGCCACGACCTCGAAGATCCACACGGCGGTCAAGGTCTCGCCGCGCTATGTTGCGGGTCAGGCGGTCTATGTCACCGATGCCAGCCGCGCGGTGGGCGTGGTCTCGGACCTGCTGAGCCCCGAACGCAAGGGCGCCTATGTCGAGGGAATCCGCAAGGAATATGCCGACGTGGCCGAACGCCACGAACGCGCCGAGGCCGCCAAAAGCCGCCTGCCCCTGGCCACCGCCCGCGCCAATGCGTTGCAGATCGACTGGTCTGCCTATCAGCCCGTCGCGCCGCAATTCACCGGTGCGCGCATCGTCGATGACTGGGATCTGGCGCAGATCGCCCGCTATATCGACTGGACCCCCTTCTTCCAGACATGGGAGCTGAAGGGCGTCTATCCGCGCATCCTGGAGGACGAAAAGCAGGGCGAAGCGGCGCGCACCCTCTTCGCCGAAGCCCAGGAGATGCTGGCCCGCATCATCGAGGGCAAGTGGTTCAAGCCGCGCGCCGTGGTGGGCTTCTGGCCTGCCAATGCGGTGGGCGACGACATCCGCCTGTTCACGGGCGATGATCGCCAACAGGAACTGGCCACCCTGCACATGCTGCGCCAGCAGGTGACCAAGCGCAATGGCCGCCCGAATGTCGCCCTGTCCGATTTCGTGGCCCCGACGGGCGCGGACCACGTGGGCGGCTTCGTCGTGACCGCCGGCCCCGAAGAAGCCGCGATTGCCGCCGACTATGAAAAGGCGGGGGATGATTATTCCTCGATCATGGTCAAGGCGCTGGCCGACCGCATCGCCGAGGCCATGGCCGAGATGCTGCATGAACGCGTCCGCAAGGAATATTGGGGATATGGCGCTGACGAGACGTTCGAACCCGCCGAACTGATCGCGGAACCCTATGCGGGCATCCGTCCGGCGCCGGGCTATCCCGCGCAACCGGACCACACGGAAAAATTGACACTTTTCAGGCTGTTGGACGCAGAAGCTGCAACGGGGGTGACCTTGACCGAAAGCATGGCCATGTGGCCCGGGTCATCGGTATCGGGGCTCTATATCGGGCATCCCGACAGCTATTATTTCGGCGTCGCCAAGATCGAGGAAGACCAGGCCCGCGACTATGCCGCCCGCAAAGGCATGTCGCTGGAAGAGGTCGAGCGTTGGCTGGCCCCGGTCCTGAACTATACCAAGCGCAAGGCCGCCGCCGACGCGGCATGAAAAAACCCGCGTCCCTTTCGGGGCGCGGGTTTCGTTTCGGCCTCAGGCCCGGGCGATCTGGTCCGGGTCTTCGCGCAGCATCGTCCGCCCCAGGATGTGATCGGCGGCCTTTTCACCGGTCATGATGGACGGCCCGTTCAGGTTGCCATTGGTGATCCGCGGGAAGATCGAGCTGTCGACGACGCGAAGCCCTTCGACCCCGATCACGCGCAGTTCGGGATCGACAACGGCCATGGCATCGTCGGCCGCGCCCATCCGGCACGAACCGCAGGGGTGATAGGCCGATTCCGCATGTTCGCGGATGAAGTCGTCGATCTGCTGATCGGTCTGGACATCATCACCCGGCTGGATCTCGTCGCCCCGGAATTCCGCGAAGGCCGGCTGGTCGAAGATCTTGCGCGTGTGGCGGACGCAGGCGCGGAACTCCTCCCAATCGCTGTCTTGGGACATGTAGTTGAAGTGGATCTTGGGGGCCACGGTCGGATCGCCGCTGGCCAGCCGGATCGTGCCGCGCGACGCCGATCGCATCGGGCCGACATGCGCCTGGAACCCGTGGCCCGACGCCGCCGCCTTGCCGTCATAGCGCACGGCCAAGGGCAGGAAGTGGTATTGGATGTCGGGATAGGCCTTGCTGTCATCGGACCGGATGAAGCCGCAGCTTTCGAACTGGTTCGATGCGCCCAGTCCGGTCTTCTGGAGCAGCCATTCGACCCCCACGCGACCTTTGCCCAGCAGGTTGTAATAGGTATAAAGCGTGATCGGCTTCAGCGATTTGTACTGCATATAGACCTCGAGATGGTCCTGCAGATTTTCACCCACGCCCGGACGGTCGACCAGCGGCGTGATGCCGTGTTCGCGCAGGTGATCGGCCGGTCCGATGCCCGACACCATCAGCAGCTTCGGCGAGTTGATCGAGCTGGCCGAGATGATGACCTCACGCTTGGCCTCGACCTGGGTGATCTGGCCCTTCTGTTCCAATTCAACGCCATAAGCCCGCTTTCCTTCAAACAGGACGCGGCGCGCCAGCCCCCGGACGACCGTCAACAGGCCGGTCTTTTTCGCGGGGCGCAGATAGGCATTGGCGGTCGACCAGCGGCGACCCTTCCAGATGGTCGCCTCCATCGGGCCGAAACCCTCCTGGTTTTCGCCGTTGTAATCGTCGGTGCGCGGCCACCCTGCCTGTTCACCGGCCTTGATGAAGGTGTTGAACAGCGGGTTCTTGCGCTTGCCGCGCGACACATGCATCGGGCCGCTGTCGCCGCGCCAGGGCGATGTCTGATCGCCCGACGGGTCGCCGTGCCAGGTTTCCATCCGCTTGAAATATGGCAGGACGTCGGCATAGTTCCAGCCCGTCGCGCCGCTGTCTTCCCAATGCTGGTAGTCCAGCGGGTTGCCCCGCACGAAGACCATCCCGTTGATCGAGGATGACCCGCCCAGCACCTTGCCGCGCGGCGTGGCCAGGCGGCGTCCGCCCAGATGCTCTTCGGGCTCGGACGAAAAGCCCCAGTCATAGCGGGCCATGTTCATCGGATAGGAGAGCGCGCCGGGCATCTGGATGAAGGGGCCGATATCGCTGCCGCCGAACTCGATCAGGGTGACGCTGCGCCCGGCCTCGGTCAGGCGATAGGCCAACGCGCAACCCGCGCTGCCGGCCCCGATGATGACGTAATCCGCGGGCGCTGCCGCGTTCGTGTTCTCAGTACGGGGCATCGACGCCTCCCATTCCGACATAGACGGATTTCAGCTGCGAATAATGTTCGATCGCAGCGGCGGAATTCTCGCGGCCCAGCCCTGAATTCTTGACGCCGCCGAAGGGCATCTCGACCGGGGTCAGGTTGTAGGTGTTGATCCAGCAGGTGCCCGCCTCAAGGCCCGCCGCCACACGGTGGGCACGGGTCAGATCCTGGGTGAAGACGCCCGCGGCCAGACCAAAGCCTGTGCCATTGGCGCGGCGCAGGGCTTCGGCCTCGTCGAAGAAGGACAGCGTGGTCATGACCGGACCGAAGATTTCGTCGGTGGCGATGGTCATGTCGTCGGTCGCGTCGGCAAAGACGGTCGGCGGGATGAAGGCACCCTCGCCCGGCCCGCCGCAGACAAGGCGCGCACCGGCGGCCTGACCGGCCTCGATGGCCTCGCGGATCTTGGCGGCCTGGGTCGGATTGATGATGGGGCCGTGATTGGTATCGGGGTCCAAGGGATCGCCCATCCTGATCGCCTTGACGCGTTCGGCCAGCCGCTCAAGGAACGGACCCTTGATGCCTTCCTGCAGGAAGACGCGCGTGCCGTTCGAACAGATCTGACCCGAGCTGTAGAAATTGGCCAGGATCGCCGCGCTGACCGCATCTTCCAGGTTCGCGTCGTCAAAGACGATCAGCGGCGACTTGCCGCCCAGTTCCATGGTGACATGGCGCATGCCTTCGGCAGCAGCGGCATAGACCTTGCGGCCCGTCGGCACCGAACCCGTCAGCGAGACCTTGGCGACATTGGGGTCGGTGACCAACGCGCCACCCACCTCACCGAGCCCCTGCACGACGTTGAAGACGCCCGGCGGCATTCCGGCTTCGATGAAGATTTCCGCCAGTTTCAAGGCACCTAGCGGCGTTTCCTCGGAAGGTTTGAAGACCATGGTGTTGCCCATGATCAGCGCGGGCGCGGCCTTCCAACAGGCGATCTGGCTGGGATAGTTCCACGCGCCGATGCCCGCGCAGACGCCAAGCGCCTCGCGACGGGTATAGGCCCAATCGGCACCAAGCGGGATGTACTGGCCGGTCAGCGTCGCCGCCAGACCCGCGAAATATTCCAGCGCCGCCGCCCCCGACGGCCAATCCGCAACCAACGTTTCCTGGATGGGCTTGCCGGTGTCCAGCGTTTCAAGGCGCGCCAGTTCGTCGTTGCGTTCCATGATGATGGCGGCTGCGCGGCCCAGGATCCGGCCGCGATCGGCGGGGGCCATGGCGGCCCATGCGGGCTGCGCCTCCTTGGCGGCCTTGCAGGCCTCGGCCACCTGATCGGTCGATGCCTCGTGCAGCGTCGCGATGGTCTCGCCGGTATAGGCATAGCGGACGGGCAGTTCCTTGCCCTGTCCTTCGACATGTTTGCCGTTGATGAACAGGCTGGCGGTCGGTTGGGCGTTCAGGCTCATGCTAGCGCCTCCTCAAGATAAGACATGATGGTGTTTTCGGCATCGGTCGCATCGGTCGGTCCCGGCGTCAGGACCGCCCGCAGATAGACGCCGTCGATCAATGCACCCAAGGTGTCGGCGGTGCGTTCGGGGTGGTCGGTCAGTCCACGCAGCGCCACGATCAGATTGGACCGCAGCCGCCGGTGATAGACGCGCAACAAGCGACCCGCGTCCTTGTTCACGAAGGAAAGTGCGTAAAAGTTAAGCCACGCACTGACGGTTTCGCGCTGAAAGTTCTGGGGGGCGAAGCTGGCCCTGACGATGCCGTCAAGCCGCCCGCGCGCCCCGCGTCCCGGCAGGACGTCACGGACAGATTGACCGTAAGTCCTTAGGATGTAACGCATTGCAGCCAGAAAGATCTTTTCCTTGGAACCGAAATAGTGATGCGCCAAGGCGGGCGACATGCCCGCGCGTCGGGCAATCTGGGCTACGGTCACGTCCAGCGATCCGGCCATGCCCACCTCGAAAATGGCGGCGTTGATCAACGCTGCTTTTCGGATAGGCTCGGCACCAAGTTTTGGCATGACTGCACCTGCGTTCGATAGAAATATGTTGCTTTGCAGGTCCTATGTAACGTTAATTGACTAACCAATCAAGAACAGGGAGCCTAAAATGATCCTCACCCGTATCATCGCGACAGTTGCGATCGGGGCTTCGGTCGCCGGAACGGCCGCCGCGGCCGAACCCGAATCCTGCAGCCAGATCGTGTTTTCCGATGTCGGCTGGTCGGACATCACGGCGACGACGGCGCTGGCCAGCACTGTGCTGCAGGCGCTTGGATATGAGACCGAAACCCGCATCCTCTCGGTCCCGGTCACCTATACCGCGATGGCCACCGACGATGTCGACGTCTTTCTTGGCAACTGGATGCCCACGATGGAGGCCGACATCGCGCCCTATCGCGACGAAGGCACCGTCGACACGGTCCGCACCAACCTGACCGGCGCCAAATACACCCTGGCCACCAACAAGGCCGGTGCCGATCTGGGCATCGACGATTTCAGCAAGATCGCCGAAAACAAGGATGCGCTGGAAGGCAAGATCTATGGCATCGAACCGGGCAATGACGGCAACCGGCTGCTGCTGGAAATGGTGGCGGGCGACCAGTTCGGCATGGGCACATTCGAAGTGGTCGAGTCCAGCGAACAGGGCATGCTGGCGCAGGTCCAGCGGGCCAACAACAGTGACGAACCGGTGGTCTTCCTGGGCTGGGAACCCCACCCGATGAATGCCCAGTTCGAGATGACCTATCTGACCGGCGGCGACGATATCTTCGGTCCAGATCTTGGCGGTGCCGAGGTGCGCACGAACACCCGCGCCGGCTATGTCGAAGAATGCCCGAATGTCGGTAAGTTCCTGCAGAACCTGGAATTCACCCTGGCCATGGAAAACGAGGTCATGGGCAAGATCCTGAATGACGGCCAAGACCCGATGGAGGCCGCGAAGGACTGGCTGAAGGCCAATCCCGACGCCGCCACCCCGTGGCTGACCGATGTCACCACGACGGACGGCAACGATCCCCAGGCGGCGCTGAGCGAGGCGCTGGAAAGCTGACGACAGGGCGCGGAGCCGGACGGGCTCCGCGCCGCAACCACCGAACTCCAAGGGGACCAGAATGGAACAGCTGACCGATTGGGTCACGGATAACAAGATCCCGGTGGGAAGGACCGCGAAGACGGTTTTCGACTGGCTCAATGCCAATGCCTCGGGGGTCTTCAACACGATATCGGACGTGATGGAGTGGCTGATCGACGCCATTCTGGGCGCCCTTGAAGCCCCCCACCCCTTCCTGTTCATCGCCATCGTGGTGGCCCTGACCTGGGGCCTGCAGCGCCGTGCATCGACCTGCCTGCTGGTCGCGCTTGGGCTGCTTTTCGTCCTGAATCAGGGCTATTGGGAGGAAACGCTCCAATCGCTGACGCTGGTGCTGTCGGCCTGCATCGTCTGCATGGCGATCGGCGTGCCCATCGGCATCGCGGCCGCCCATCGCCCGCGTCTCTATGCCTGGATGCGACCGGTGCTGGACCTGATGCAGACCCTGCCGACCTTCGTCTATCTGATCCCGGCGATCGTCTTTTTCGGCATTGGGATGGTTCCGGGGCTGCTGGCCACCGTCATCTTTGTGCTGCCCGCGCCGATCCGCCTGACGCAGCTGGGCATCGCCTCGACCCCCACTGCCCTGACCGAAGCCGCGACCGCATTCGGCGCGACCCCGCGCCAGTTGCTGTGGAAGGTCGAACTGCCAAGCGCCCTGCCCCAGATCATGGCGGGCTTGAACCAGACCATCATGCTGTCCCTGTCCATGGTCGTCATCGCGGCGCTGGTCGGCGCATCGGGCCTGGGCGTGCCGGTCGTGCGCGCGCTGAACAGCGTGAACACCGCGCTTGGCTTCGAATCGGGTTTCGTGATCGTGGTGGTCGCCATCCTTCTGGACCGCATCCTGCGCATGGAGGGCCGCAAATGACCCGCAACGCCGTCGAATTCGACAAGGTTTGCATCGTCTTCGGCGATGCGCCCGAAGCCGCCCTTCCCCTGATGGACGAAGGGTTGGAACGCGGCCCGATCAAGGAGCAGACGGGTCAGGTGCTGGGCGTTCACGATTGCACGCTGGACGTGGCCGAGGGCGAGATCCTGGTCCTGATGGGTCTTTCGGGGTCCGGCAAGTCCACCCTGCTGCGCGGGGTCAACGCCCTGAACGATGTCTGCCGCGGCGATGTCCGCATCAGGCAGGGCGACCGGATGGTCAGCGTCACGGGCGCCGGCAAGCGGGCGCTGCGCGATATCCGCCTGCGCAATGTGGCGATGGTCTTTCAGCAGTTCGGCCTGCTGCCCTGGCGCAGCGTGCGCGAGAATGTCGGCTTGGGGCTGGAACTGGCGGGCCTGTCCACGACCGAACGGCGAAAGCGCGTGGATGATCAGCTGAAGACCGTGGGGCTTGATGAATGGGCCGAGCGGCGGGTCGGCGACCTGTCGGGCGGCATGCAGCAGCGCGTGGGCCTTGCCCGTGCCTTTGCGACCGAAGCCCCGATCCTGCTGATGGACGAACCCTTCAGCGCGCTGGACCCGCTGATCCGCGCCCGCCTTCAGGATGAATTGCTGGAATTGCAGGCCAAGACGCAGCGGACCATCATCTTCGTCAGCCACGACCTGGACGAGGCGTTCAAGCTGGGCAACCGCATCGCGTTGATGGAAGGGGGCAGGATCGTCCAGATCGGAACCGCCCGCCAGATCATCGCCAATCCGGTCAATGATTATGTTGCCGATTTCGTGGCCCACATGAACCCGTTGGGCGTCCTGACGGCCGAAGACGTGGCCGAAGACGGCGATGCCGAAGGCGAACCCGTCCCCCGCGACATGCCCGTCAAGATGGTCATGAACCGGCTGTCCGAGGATTCGGCCGTCCCGGTCATGGGCGGCGGGCGCATCACCCGCAAGGCCGTCCTGGCCCGCCTGATCGACCCGCGCGGATAGCGCGGGTCCCTTGGCCCTCAGCTGTTCTGAAGATCCCGGTGATAGCGGATCAGCAACATCAGCCCGAAGGCCAACAGACCCAGGCTCAGGCCGAAGACATAAAGATGGCTGACATATTCGCCGACATAACTGGGATAGAAGGAACGACGCATCTGGCCGACGATATGCACCAACGGGTTGAACCACAGCCAGTCCTGATAGGGCTGCGGAATGTCGTCGAACATGAAGAAAATGCAGGACAGCAGGAACAGCGGCCGCATCAGGATGCCCCATAACGGCTGCCACCAGGTGAACGCCTCGAACATGAAGCAGTTCATGACCCCGATCGCCGAGGCAAAGGTGATCGCCATGACCATCCCAAGCGCAATGCCCAGAACCTGCGGATCCGTCCGCGTGTCCAGAAATGTATAGATCCCAGTGAAGACGATGGTCGAGACCATGATATGCGTGATGGTGTTGAAGGCGATCCGCGCCAGCAGCGCATCCATGAAGGTCACGGCAGGATAAGCCAGCAAGGCCTTGGAATAGCGAACGGAATTCGCAACCTTCCCCGACACGTCAAGATAGCACATGAAGGGCACGACGCCGGTGGCATAGAAGATCGCGAAATTCGTCCCGATCGGAGGAGAGCGGAACCCGACCGAGAAGATCAGCGTCAAAAGCACGATCCCGCCGACAGGTTCGGCGATGGTCCAAAGATACCCCCCCGACGCGCGCCCGTTGCTGGTCTGCATCTCGCGCAGGATCAGGGCTCCGATGGCGCGCAGGCTGGCAAAGCTGCGATGCCTGCGGACCTCGCGCAGCGCACGATGGCCGGCCTTTGTTGCGAATTGCGGCAAGGGTGCATGACCGCGATCAGAAGGTATATCTTGGGACGTGTCTTGCATGACTTCGCGCCGGGGGCGCCTTTCTCTGGTCACCGTCCCGTGCCGGGATCAGTGCTGGAACTGTTCCTTCGGCTTATGTATGAGAGCCGGGAAGAGTTCAACATGACAGGCGGGGTAAGCGCATGTCCGCCCAAGACAACCGGACCGAAAACCAGAACCCGGACCAATCACCCGACAGCGATGCCACCCCCGTGCAGGCAAGTGCGCCTGCCAAGGCGGATGCTGCAGCCGGGGCCGGTGCCGGTCCGAACCGTGGCACGATGGGTTCCGGAAAGATGGGTCCTGGCAAGATGGGTCCTGGAAAAGCGGGACCGGGGAAAATGGGGCCTGGCAAGATGGCGGGCGGTCGCATGGGTCCGAACAAGGGCGGCATCGGCGCAGGCCGCGGCCCCCGCGCGAACGTCGGCGGTCCTGCCGGCCAGGCCAAAGCCGGCGCGCCGCGCCGTCCGGGCAATGGCACCGCGACCCCCGCGCAGCAACGCCCCCAAGCCACGCTGGAACAGCCGGTTCTTCCACCTGCCAGCCCTGCCGCATTTGAGAAGCGCCATTTCGGGCTGGCCATCAGTTTCGTGCTGCTGGTCATCCTGCCGACCTTCCTGGCGGGGTTCTATCTCTATACCCGTGCGGCCGACCAATACGCGTCCTATGTCGGTTTCTCGGTGCGCAGCGAAACCTCGGCGACGCCGACGGATGTGCTGGGCGGGCTTGGATCGCTGGTGGGAACCAGCTCCACCACAGATACCGATATCCTCTATAAATTCATCCAGAGCCGGGATCTGGTCGAACGGGTCAATGCCAAGCTGGACCTGCAGGCGATCTGGTCCAAGGCGCCCGGCGATCCGATCTTCAGCTATCGCGGCGGCACCGCCCTTGAGGATCTGGCCGAGGAGTGGGAACGCAAGGTCCGCATCTATTACGACAACGGCATGATCGACCTGCGCATCCTGGCCTTCGACGCGCAGGACGCGCAGGATATCGCCACCGCCATCCTGGATGAGGGCAGCACCCTCATCAACCAACTGAACGACATCGCCCGCGAAGACGCGTTGCGCTATGCCCGCAGCGAACTGGATCGTGCGCAGGACCTGCTGAAGACGGCGCGCCAGAACATCACTGAGTTCCGCAACCGATATCAGCTGGTCGACCCGACCGCCGATGTCCAAAGCCAGATCGGAGTGGTCACGTCGCTGCAGCAGCAGCTGGCCGAACAGCTGGTGTCACTGGGCATGCTGCAATCGAACGCGCAAGCCAACGATCCGCGCATCAGCCAGACGGATCTGCGCATCAAGATCATCCGCGAGCAGATCGAGGCCGAACGGCAGAAGTTCAGCTCGGACAGCGATGACGTGGCGCTGTCGGATGTCGTGGGCCAGTACGAGACGCTGGCCGTCGATCGGCAATTCGCCGAGACGACCTATACCGCCGCGCTGGCCGCCTTTGAATCCGCGCGCGCCGAGGCTGTCCGTCAGTCGCGCTATATCGCGTCCTACATCCGCCCGACCCTGGCACAAGAGGCTGAATTCCCTCAGCGGGGTCAGCTTCTGCTGATCATCGCCGGGTTCCTGGCCGTCGCATGGGTGATCGGCTCGCTTGTCTTCTACAGCCTGCGCGACCGTCGATGATCCACCTGCAGAACGTTAGCAAAAGCTATACGCTGAACGGGAACCGAAAACTGGTCGCCGACAACATCACGGCGACCTTTCCGTCGGGCATTTCGGTGGCGCTGCTGGGTCGGAACGGTGCGGGCAAATCGTCTCTGCTGCGGATGATCTCGGGGGCGATGCTGCCGTCCAGTGGCAAGATTCTGTCCACGGGCACGATCAGCTGGCCGGTCGGTTTCGCGGGTTCCTTCAACGGCGAATTGACCGGCGAACAGAATTGCCGATTCGTGGCCCGCGTCTATGGGGTGAACACGCGACAGCTTCTGGCCTTCGTCGAAGATTTTGCAGAGCTGGGCGATCACTTCTATCTGCCCTTCCGGTCCTATTCCTCGGGAATGAAATCACGCCTGGCCTTCGGCCTGTCGATGGCGGTGCCTTTCGACACCTATCTTGTGGACGAGGTTTCAGCCGTGGGCGACGCCGCCTTCAAGGCCAAGTCGAACCGCGTCTTCAACGAACGCATGTCGCGATCGGGGGCGGTGGTCGTATCGCATTCGATGGGAATGCTGCGCGCCACCTGTCACGCTGGCGCGGTGCTGGAGGATGGCAAGCTGACCTTCATGCCCGATCTGGAAGAGGCGATCGCGCTGCATATGGAGAATATGAAGCGCGGTCAGCCTCAACAGGGTTAGGCCAGGAACGCCTTCAGATCGTCCAGCAGACGGGTGGCATGGGTGGCTGTCAGGCCGTGCGGCGCACCGTCGTATTCGATCAGCCTGGCGGTGGGCACCATCTTGACCAGACGATGGGCCGTCGCCTCGATCGGGACGGTCTTGTCGCCCGTTCCGTGGATCACCAGCGTCGGCACCTTGATGCTGTCCATGTCCCCGGTAAAATCGGTCGTCCCGAAGGCCGTCACGCAATCCAGCGTCGCCTTGGGGCTGGCCATCATCGCCATTCCCTGTGCCCAGTTCAGCTGCGCGTCGCTGACGCCGCCTTCGGGCGTACCTTGGCCAAAGAAGTCCTTGAAGAAATCGGCCAGGAAACCGGGGCGATCATCGCGCAGGCCCTGGCGCATCTGTTCGAACAGATCGGCGGGTGCGCCATTCGGATTGTCGTCCGATTTCAGCATCCCCGGAGCGACCGAAGACACGAAGACCGCCTTTGACACATTGGCACCCTGATGCCGCGACATGTAGCGCGCGACCTCTCCTCCGCCCATCGAAAAGCCGGCAATGGCCGCGTCCTTCAGGTCCAGCGCCTTGATGACGGTGGCCAGATCGTCGGACAGGGTGTCATAGTCGTAGCCCGCGAATGGCTGGCCCGACCGGCCGAAACCGCGGCGGTCGTAACTGATGACCCGGTAACCGGCCTCGGCCAGGCCAAGGGCCTGCGTTTCCCAGCTGTCGGCATTCAGGGGCCAACCGTGGATCAGGACGACGGGCGCACCCTGCCCCCAATCCTTGACATAAAGTTCGGTGCCGTCATCGGCAGTGATCATGGGCATGGGTTCATCCCTTTCATCGGTTGATCCTGGGGGACGAACGCGCGACGGCGGGACAGGTTCACCCGCCGTCCGTCATGATGCCGCGGCCTTACTGGACCTTGACCCAGTTCTGGCTTTTGCACAGCAACCCGCCCGCGACGCAGCCCGACAGGCTGAGCTGCTGGCCCGAGACGCTGGCCTTGCCGGCATAGATCTTGTCGTTCGACGGGCGCCAGACCTGGCCCTGGTATTTGCCACCGCCCTGGGGGGCCATGTCGATGACGATCTGGCGGCCAAGATTCGGGGATTGGTATTCCTGCGTGTCCTTGAAGGTGCGGGTGATGGTGCCGCAGAAGGCGCCGCCGCAGGGGGCGATGGTGACATGGGCAAAGGCGCCCTCGTCGGGCTGGGTCTGCCAGACCCCCTCGATGGGGTCGGCGGCGGCGGCCGTGGCGCCAAGGGCCAGCGCGGCTGCAAGAATGATGTGACGCATGATCTCTCCTCCTTAGGATGACCGATGTTGTGCGGGCCTTGGCGCCTCTGGCAAGCATGACGTCAGGTCCGGGTCTTTACGTCACGCCCCGCCCCGTGGCAAAGAACGCGCAACCCATTCCGCGGAAGGCCAGCGACATGATCCTTTACCCCGCCATCGACCTGAAAGACGGCAATTGCGTGCGCCTGTTGCGCGGCGACATGGAGGCCGCGACCGTCTTCGGCAGCGATCCCGCAGCCCAGGCCCGCGCCTTTCAGGATGCCGGCGCCGAATGGCTGCATCTGGTCGATCTGAACGGCGCCTTCGAGGGCAAGCCCGTGAACGCCGCCGCCGTCGAGGCGATCCTGGCCGCCACCGACATCCCGACCCAGCTGGGCGGCGGCATCCGTGACATGGCGACCATCGAAAGCTGGCTGGATCGCGGGCTGACGCGCGTGATCCTGGGCACCGTCGCCGTCGAAAACCCCGATCTGGTGCATGAGGCCGCGCAGGCCTTCCCCGGTCGCATCGCGGTCGGCATCGATGCGCGCGCGGGCCGCGTGGCCACCCGTGGCTGGGCCACCGAAACCAACGTCATGGCGACCGATCTTGCGCAGCGCTTCCAGGACGCGGGCGTCGCGGCCATCATCTATACCGATATCGACCGCGACGGCGCCATGGGCGGCCCGAACATTCCCGCGACCGAGGCGCTGGCCCGCGCCGTCAACATCCCGGTCATCGCATCGGGCGGCGTGTCATCCATGGCCGATCTGAAAGCTTTGGCGGCGACGCGGGTCATCGCGGGTGCGATTTCGGGGCGGGCGCTCTATGACGGCGCGCTGGACCTGACGCAGGCGCTGGCGGCGCTGAAGTAAGCCGCTCTGGCTGCGGCGGCGATTTCGCATTAGAAGATGCACAAGATGCCGCCGATGCCGTGCGGCCCCAAGGAAAAGGTCAAGCGATGCTGAAGACGCGCATCATTCCCTGCCTTGATGTGGCCGATGGCCGCGTCGTCAAGGGTGTCAATTTCGTCGACCTGCGCGATGCCGGCGACCCGGTCGAGGCCGCCCGCGCCTATGACGCCGCCGGTGCCGACGAGATCTGCTTTCTGGACATCCACGCCACCCATGAAAACCGCGGCACCATGTTCGATCTGGTGACGCGTACCGCCGAACAATGCTTTGTGCCGCTGACCGTCGGCGGGGGCGTGCGCACCCATGATGACGTCCGTGCCCTGCTGCTGGCGGGGGCCGACAAGGTCAGCTTCAATTCCGCCGCCGTGGCCGACCCCGACGTGGTGGCCGCCGCTGCCGACCGGTTCGGCAGCCAATGCATCGTGGTGGCCATCGACGCCAAGACCGTCGAGGGTGGCCGGTGGGAGATCTTCACCCATGGCGGGCGCAAGCCCACCGGCATCGACGCCGTGGAATTCGCACAGCTGGTCGAGGCCAAGGGCGCGGGCGAAATCCTGTTGACCAGCATGGATCGCGACGGCACGCGGTCGGGCTTCAACCTGCCGCTGACGCGCGCCATCGCGGATGCGGTGAACGTGCCGGTCATCGCCTCGGGCGGTGTCGGGACGCTGGATCACCTGATCGAAGGCGTGACCGAAGGCCATGCCAGCGCCGTCCTGGCCGCCAGCATCTTTCATTTCGGCACCCACACCATCGCCGAGGCCAAGGCCCACATGGCCGCGGCCGGCATTCCCATGAGGCTGACATGACCGCCATCGAACGCCTTGCCGCGACCATCGAATCGCGACGCTCCGCGGACCCCGACAGCAGCTGGACCGCCAAGCTGCTGGCGAAGGGCCCCGAGAAATGCGCCGAGAAATTCGGCGAGGAATCGATCGAGGCCATCATCGAGGCGGTCAAGGGCGACCGCGCGCGCCTGACCTCGGAGGCCGCCGACGTGGTCTTTCACCTGCTTGTGATGCTGGCATCGCGCGACGTGACGCTGGCCGACGTCCAGGCTGAACTGGAACGGCGCGAGGGAACCTCGGGATTGAGCGAAAAGGCGGCGCGCGGGCCTGCGACCCCCGGTTAAGCGGTCAAAGGTCGCGCAATTGCGCCCCAAGGGGTTGAAACCCTTCCCCTTGACCAACCACAAGGGCTATAAGCCCCGCAATCGCCGCGCGTGACGCGGCCTGACCAACACATGGCAGAGGACGGCATGACCAACGATTCCAACAACGGCAAGCATCACGAAGGCGACGTGGCTTTCATCCAGTCGCTGGCCCAACTGCTGAACGCAAGCGAGCTGAACGAGATCTCGGTCAAGCGCGAATATGGCGAACATGACCGCCTGACGGTCAGCCTGACCAAGCAGGGCAAGCAGGTGGTCTATGCCGCTGCCCAGCAGCAGGCAGCCCCCGCCGCCGCCCCGCAGGCCGCAGCCCCCGCGGCATCGGCCCCTGCCGCCGCCCCCGCCGCCAACGAAGATCCCGCGACCCTGCCGGGCGTCGTGACATCGCCCATGGTCGGCACCGCCTATCTGGCCGCCGAACCCGGCGCCGCCGCCTTCGTGCAGGTCGGCCAGTCCGTGGCCGAGGGCGAGACGCTGATGATCGTGGAAGCCATGAAGACCATGAACCACATCCCCTCGCCCCGCGCCGGCACCGTCAAGCGCATCCTGATCGACGACGGCAGCCCGGTCGAGTTCGGCGCCCCCCTGATGATCGTCGAGTGAGGCATATCCCCATGTTCGACAAGATCCTCATCGCCAACCGCGGCGAGATCGCGCTGCGCGTGATCCGCGCCTGCCGAGAGATGGGCATCGCATCCGTTGCGGTCCACTCGACCGCCGATACGGACGCAATGCATGTCCGCATGGCCGACGAGTCAGTCTGCATCGGCCCGCCCTCCTCGACCAACAGCTATCTGTCGATGCCTGCGCTGATCTCGGCCTGCGAGATCACCGGCGCGCAGGCGATCCATCCCGGTTACGGTTTCCTGTCGGAAAACGCCGGTTTCGTGCAGATGCTGGAAGATCACGACATCACCTTCATCGGTCCCCGCGCGGAACATATCCGCATCATGGGCGACAAGATCACCGCCAAGGACACGATGAAGGCGCTTGGCGTCCCATGCGTTCCGGGCAGTGAGGGTGGCGTCAACGACGTGGAGGACGCCAAGCGCGTCGCAGCCGAAATAGGCTATCCGGTCATCATCAAGGCGACGGCCGGTGGCGGCGGTCGCGGCATGAAGGTCGCCGAGAACGAAGCGGGTCTGGAAGTCGCCTTCCGCACCGCCCGTTCCGAAGCCAAGGCGGCCTTCGGCAACCCGGACGTCTATATCGAGAAATACCTCCAGCGCCCGCGCCACATCGAGATCCAGGTCTTTGGTGACGGCAAGGGTCGCGCCGTGCATTTGGGCGAACGCGACTGTTCGTTGCAGCGTCGTCACCAGAAGGTGCTGGAGGAGGCGCCCGGTCCCTCGATCACGCAGGAACAGCGCGACCGGATCGGGGCCATCTGCGCCAATGCCGTCGCCAAGATCGGCTATGCCGGTGCGGGCACGATCGAATTCCTGTTCGAGGATGGCGAGTTCTATTTCATCGAGATGAACACCCGCCTTCAGGTCGAACACCCGGTGACCGAGGCCATCTTCGGCGTCGACCTGGTCCGCCAGCAGATCCGCGTCGCCGCCGGTCTGCCGATGGAGTTCCACCAGGAAGACCTGGTCATCAACGGCCATTCGATCGAAGTGCGGATCAACGCCGAAAAGGTGCCCGGCTTTTCGCCCTGCCCTGGCAAGATCACCCAGTATCACGCCCCCGGTGGTCTGGGCGTGCGAATGGATTCGGCACTTTATCAGGGCTATTCGATCCCGCCTTATTACGACAGCCTGATCGGCAAGCTGATCGTGCATGGTCGCGATCGCAACGAAGCCCTGGCCCGCCTGTCGCGCGCCTTGGGCGAGCTGATCGTCGACGGTGTCGATACCACCGTGCCGCTGTTCGATGCGCTGCTGCAGGAACCTGACATCCTGTCCGGCAACTATTCGATCCACTGGCTGGAACGGTGGCTGGCCCAGCATTTCGGCTGAGACAGCAGTGCTGACGCCGTCGCAACTGCTGACCGGCTATGCACGCGGCGTCTTTCCCATGGCGGAAAGCGCCGATGATGATCGGCTTTACTGGTTCGATCCCCCCATGCGGGGGGTCCTTCCCATCGGTGCTGTCCATGCGTCGCGATCGCTGCTGCGCGATCTTCGCCGCGGCGGATGGTCGGCGCATCTGGATAGTGACTTCAACCGCATCGTCACCATCTGCGGTGATCGGGACACGACCTGGATCAACGCGCCTTTGGCGAAACTATACGGGCAGCTTCACAGGGCCGGGCACGCCCACGCGATCGAAATCCGCCGTCACGGCGAATTCGCAGGCGGGATGTTCGGAGTGACTTTGGGTGCGGCGTTCTTTGGTGAATCCATGGTGTCCACGCAGACGAACGGGTCCAAGATGGCGCTGCTCTGGTCATCCGATCATCTGGCACGCTGCGGTTTCAGTCTGTTCGACACGCAATTCCTGACGCCGCATCTGGCCCGGATGGGTGGTGTGGAAATTCAGCGTTGCATCTATCAGCAGCAGCTATCGCAGGCCTTGAAGCGCAAGGCTGATTTCCGGGCCTTTGATCCGATCACGGAGCATCAGCTCTGGCAGGACATGACCCAGACGTCATAGCGCGCGTCGTCCAGCGCCGACAGCGCGGGCGAACTGGCGATCATCCACCCTGCAAAGACAGTTGTGTTCTGGCGCAGATCGGTAATCGTCATCTGGGCAAAGGCGTCCGAGCTGGGATCGCTGGAGGGATAGCGGCACTCTCCCACCCGAACCTCTAGGCGGCCATAGCGGACTGCATCACCCACCGGGACCAGCAGATCGGTCGTCCGTCCCGAAACCTTGTCCAAGCCCCGCAACATGGCTGCCTTGCCCTGCTGGGTGTCCTGCGCCATGGCAGGGGCTGCAAGATATGCCAGGCAAAAAAGCGCTTTCATCATGGCGTGACCTCGGGTTCGTCGGCGGCTTGGCTGTCCACGAATTTCATCATCAGTTGCAGCAGGCTGACGGCCCCTTGCACATCCTCGATCTCATCGCCCGGCGCCAGATTGTCCATGCTGCCGCCTGGCTGCAGTTGGATATAGGCCCCGCCCAGCAGACCGTCCGATTGGATCAATGCCGCGCTGTCGGCGGGAAGCACGACATCATCGGGGATCTGGAACACCGCATCGGCCAGATAGGTCTGCGGGTTCAAGCGAATATCGCTGACGCGGCCGATCTTGACGCCGGCCAAACGGATTTCGGTCCCGACACTGACACCATCCACATCGGGAAACGACGCGGTGACCTGATAACCGCCACCGCCATCCCATTTGCCCTGTGCCGCCCAGGCCAAAAATCCTGCAGCCACGGCCAGCACCAAAGCGCCCGCGATCAGTTCCGCCCGCGCTTCGGTCGTCGCAGAGGTCATTTATTCAGGCTGCCAAGCATCATAGTCGCTGCGCGTGACCGGCTGAACGCGGGCCAGCGAACCGGCCGGCACATAAGCGTCCAGAGTGCCGGTCTGGTTCGCCTTGTGGGGCTGTTCCCACGCCTTGCGCGGGACCGGGACCTCGGTCGGGGGCTCGTTCCAGGTGTGATGCAGCCAGCCGTGCCATTCCGGGCTGACCCGGCTCGCCTCGGCCTCGCCGTCATAGATGACCCAACGGCGCTTGCCGTCCTTGCTTTTGTAGAAGATGTTTCCGTTGCCATCCTCACCGACCTTGACGCCGTTCCGCCAGGTCCACAACTGGGTGTTGAGCGTCTGGCTGTTCCACCAGGTCAGAAAGCGCAGGGGATAGGACATCGACAGGACCTCATCGATCGGAATTTCGTGACGATATGCCCCGAAAAGCGCCCGAGGTCCAGCCTCGGCGCGCTTTCGGGACGCCCGACCCGGATCACCCGGCCGAGGCGCTTTCCTTCTTGGGATCGGCGTGGATCAGCAAGGGCTTGGCCGATGCCATCTCGACCGCTTCGTCATTGACGACGACCTCTTCGACGCTGTCCATGCCCGGCAGTTCGAACATCGTCTCGAGCAGGATCTCCTCGAGGATCGAACGCAGGCCGCGCGCACCGGTCTTGCGCTTGATGGCGCGGGCGGCGATGGCCGTCAGGGCATCCTCGGTGAAGGTCAGCTTGACGCCTTCCAGATCGAACAGGCGCTGATACTGCTTGATCAGAGCGTTCTTGGGTTTGGTCAGGATGATGATCAGCGCTTCTTCATCCAGATCGGTCAGCGTGGCGATGACAGGCAGACGGCCGACGAATTCCGGGATCAGGCCGAATTTCAGCAGATCCTCGGGCTCCAGTTCCTTGAAGGTCTCGCCGACGCCCTTGTCGGTGTTTTCCTTGACCGCGGCGCCAAAGCCCATGGCCGTGCCCTTGTTGCGCTGCTGGATGATCCGGTCCAGCCCCGCAAAGGCGCCGCCGCAGATGAACAGGATGTTCGTCGTGTCCACCTGCAGGAACTCCTGCTGGGGATGCTTGCGACCACCCTGGGGCGGAACGCTGGCCACGGTGCCTTCCATGATCTTCAGCAGCGCCTGCTGCACGCCCTCGCCCGACACGTCGCGCGTGATCGAGGGGTTGTCGGACTTGCGGGTGATCTTGTCGACCTCGTCGATATAGACGATGCCGCGCTGCGCACGTTCGACATTGTATTCGCTGGACTGCAGCAGCTTCAGGATGATGTTCTCGACATCCTCGCCCACGTAACCGGCTTCGGTCAGGGTCGTGGCGTCGGCCATCGTGAAGGGCACGTCCAGGATGCGCGCCAAGGTCTGTGCCAGCAGCGTCTTGCCGCAGCCCGTCGGGCCGATCAGCAGGATGTTCGACTTGGCCAGCTCGATATCGGTCTTGGAGCCGTGGTTCAGGCGCTTGTAGTGGTTGTGCACGGCGACCGACAGGACGCGCTTGGCATGTTCCTGGCCGATCACGTAATCATCCAAAACACCGCAGATTTCGCGCGGGGTGGGAACACCTTCGCCGGTCTTCAGACCGTTCGTCTTTGTCTCTTCGCGGATGATGTCCATGCAAAGCTCGACGCATTCGTCGCAGATGAACACGGTCGGCCCGGCAATCAGCTTGCGGACCTCGTGCTGGCTCTTGCCGCAAAAGCTGCAATAGAGCGTGTTCTTGCTGTCGTTGCCGGACTGGTTGGCCATCGTCCACTTCCTTCATTGCCGCCGATGCGCTTTGGCAGGCGGGCGACGCCGGGGGTTCCCGCACGCCGCGTCTTCGGATTGCCCGCGCCGGGCTGGGCCGGCGCGGGTATTTGTCGTCAGTTTAAGGACAGGCCGTGCCCGTCACAATCCCCAACGGACCTATTTCTTTTCCGCTTCGGCCTTGCCGCGGGGCGCGACGACCTCGTCGATCAGGCCCCAGTCCTGGGCTTCCTCGGGCGACATGAAGCGGTCGCGCTCCAGCGCGGCCTCGACCTCGTCCAGGGGACGGCCCGTGTGCTGGACATAGATGTCGTTCAGACGGCGCTTCAGCTTTTCGGTTTCGCGCGCATGGATCAGGATGTCGGTCGCCTGGCCCTGATACCCGCCGGACGGCTGATGCACCATCACGCGGCTGTTGGGCAGCGAATAGCGCAGGCCCTTTTCGCCGGCCGCCAGCAGCAGCGACCCCATGGATGCCGCCTGCCCCACGACCAGCGTCGAAACGCGCGGGCGGATATACTGCATCGTGTCATAAATCGACAGGCCCGAGGTGACGACACCACCGGGGCTGTTGATGTACATGCTGATGTCCTTGTTCGGGTTCTCGGCCTCAAGGAACAGCAGCTGCGCGCAGATCAGCGTCGACATTCCGTCATGGACGGGGCCGGAAACGAAGATGATCCGTTCCTTCAGCAGCCGCGAGAAGATGTCATAGGCGCGTTCCCCCCGAGAGGTCTGTTCGACCACCATCGGAACAAGGGTGTTCATGTAGAATTCTGCCGGATCGCTCATCTTCAGTCCTTCTTTGGTCCCTGTCCCCGCGATTCGACCGGGTACTAGAACCCGTGTTAGACGCGATAGGTTGACAGAGTCTTAGTAACCGGCAAGGTCAGCCGCAAGGGATGGAACGAAATTCGGGCGGGGCAATTGCCGCAGGCCGCCACAGGAGATGCGTGTGAAACTGATCGTGGGGCTGGGCAATCCCGGCGCGAAATATGCAGCCAACCGTCATAATATCGGCTTCATGGCCCTTGATCGCATGGCCGAGGATCACGGTTTCACCCCCTGGAAGACCCGTTTTCAGTCCCTGTCCGCCGAAGGTCGTCTGGGTGATGCCCGCGTCACCCTGCTGAAACCGCAGACCTTCATGAACCTGTCGGGCCAGTCGGTGGGCGAGGCGATGCGCTATCTGAAGCTGGAACCCGCGGACGTGATCGTGCTGCATGACGAACTGGACCTGGCGCCTGGCAAGTGCCGCGTCAAGCAGGGCGGCGGTCATGCGGGCCATAACGGGCTGCGTTCGATCCACCAGCATATCGGGGCGGAGTACGGCCGTGTCAGGCTGGGCATCGGGCATCCGGGCCACAAGGACCGGGTGGCGGGCTATGTGCTGTCCGATTTCGCCAAGGCGGACCAGGATTGGCTGGACGACCTGTTGCGCGGCATCTCGGACGGGGCGGCGGCGCTGGCGGCGGGCGATGGCGGCCGGTTCCAGAACGCGGTCGCGGCGCGGGTCAATCCGGCCCGCAACAGCGGCACGGAAGGTCCCGCCACGACCCAGGACAGCCCTGCCCCCCGTGCCCAACGGCCCGAACGCCCCGCGCCTGCCCCGACAGCCTTTGCCGACAAGCTGAAATCGCTGACAGATCGTTTCAAATGACGGTACGCGCGGCATTCCTGGATCAGGCCCGATCCTGTCATCAGCTGGGGTCGCCCCTGACGGCGGCCCTGTGCGAAGGCTTCGCGCGAATCCTGGACCCCGCGCAGGGCCAGGTCGCAGAGCAGATCCTGAACTGGCCCGGCGATCCCCGAAGCCGGGCGGATTCGCTGCCCCTGCGGCTGTGCGGCGCGCTGCATGCGCTGGTCCTGACGGGTGCGGATGCACCGTTGGCACAGGCCTATCAGGACCGGGACGTCCCCGATGCCATGCTGATCCGCGTGCTGCAGGATCACCCCGATCACATCCAGCACTGGCTGACCAGTCCCCCGCAGACGAACGAGGTCGCGCGATCCGCCCCGCTGATCGCGGCGGCACGGTTTCTGGCGACCCTTGCACCCCAGCCATTGCATCTGCGCGAACTTGGGGCCTCGGCGGGGTTGAACCTGAATTTCGACAAGTATCATCTTGGGCCGTCAGAGGCCGGCGTATCCCTGACGCCCGAATGGCAGGGCGACGTCCCCGAAGGACGGTTCACCGTGGCCAGCCGGCGCGGGGTCGACCTGAACCCGCTGGACCCCGAACGTGACGGGCTGCGGCTGACGGCCTATTGCTGGGCGGATCAGACCGCCCGCATGGCCCGGCTGCAGGCGGCCCTGGACCTGGCGCGGCAAGACCCGCCCCGCGTCGATCGCGGCGATGCCGGGCAGTGGCTGACGGCGCAGCTGCGGACGCCCGCCCGTGGGACGGTGCTGGTCTTCCATACCGTCGCCGCGCAGTATTTCCCCTCGGCGACCGGTGCCGCCTGCGCGGCTGCGCTGACCATGGCCGGTGCACGCACCAGCCCAGAACGTCCCTTGGCGCATCTGCAGATGGAGGCGGATGGCGGCGACGGCGCGGCCCTGACGCTGACGCTGTGGGACGGGCGCAGACGCGACTGGTCGCTTGGCCGGGCCGATTTCCATGGCCGATGGGTGCGATGGTCACCCATGGCGATCTGACGTCCGATCGGACCGAAAGCGGCCTTTCGAAAACCGCGCGCGGCGCTTAGGCTGTCCGAAAAGGAAAGGCAAGCGCATGGAACCATCGCTGAACGTTCTGGGAGAAGACCTGCAGCCCTGCTCGACCCGGCCGATGACCGGCTTCTATCGCAACGGCTGTTGCGATACCGGCCCACAGGATCGGGGCAGCCACACGGTCTGCGTCATCCTGACGGACGAATTTCTGGCCATGTCGCGCTATCTGGGCAACGACCTGACCACGCCGCGCCCCGAATTCGGCTTTCCGGGCCTGAAGGCGGGCGACCGCTGGTGCCTTTGCGCCAGCCGCTTCCTGCAGGCGGCACAGGAATTCGCGGCACCCAAGGTCGTGCTGGCATCGACCCATCATCGCGCCCTTGATGTCGTCCCATTGGAGCTGTTGAAGCGTCATGCCGAAACCAGCACGCCTTAGCGCCGGCCTGATCGTCGGCCTTCTGCTGGCCACGAAGGCGATGGGTTTCGGGACGGATCTGTCGGGCGACATCCGGCCCGATGACGTCGCGCGTCTTGAACAGCTGGACAGCGTGGCTGGCCACAGCCTGCGGCAGGCTTTCGCCAGTGGATCGGCATCCGATCTTCAGGTGTTGATCGAGGGCCTGTCGGGCGCAGCACTGCCCTTGGCCGAGGCGAGCTCGGTCCTGCCGGGGGACTGGTCATGCCGGATGCTGAAGCTGGGGCGCGACCTTGTCTTGGTCGTCTATGCGCCCTTCGCCTGTCGCATCGACCCGGATGGCGGCTTTGCCAAGCTGACCGGATCGCAGCGCAGCCAGGGGCGGATCGGCGTGATCGACGATCGGCTGGTCTATCTGGGGACGGCCTATGTGGCAGGCGACACGCCGCCAGATTACGCAGAACTGCCCGAACGCGTCGACCCCATGGCGACGCCACAGGTCGTGCCCGATGTCGGCATCGTCGAGGTCACGTCACCCGACCGCGCCCGCATGCTGTTGCCCCTGCCGCATCTGGAATCCGACCTGAATATCCTGCTGCTAAGCCGTTGAAAAAGGGGGCCGAAGCCCCCCTCTCCTCAGGTGGTGATTTCGACGCCCAGATGTTTGGCGACGGTGAAGATGTCCTTGTCGCCGCGTCCGCACATGTTCATCACGATGATATGGTCGGCGGGCAGATCGGACGCGATCTTGATGACATGGGCCAAGGCGTGGCTGGGCTCCAGCGCGGGAATGATGCCTTCCTGGGCGCAGCACAGCTGGAAGGCAGCCAGCGCCTCGTCGTCGGTGATGCTGACATATTCGGCGCGGCCCATATCCTTCAGCCAGGCATGTTCGGGACCGATGCCCGGATAATCCAGACCCGCGCTGATCGAATGCCCCTCCAGGATCTGGCCGTCATCATCCTGAAGCAGATAGGTGCGGTTGCCATGCAGCACACCCGCACGCCCGCCAGAAAGGCTGGCGCAATGCTCCATCCGGTCGTCGACGCCCTTGCCGCCGGCCTCGACGCCGATGATGCCGACCTCCTTGTCGTCAAGGAAGGGATAGAACAGCCCCATGGCGTTCGATCCGCCACCGATGGCGGCCACCAGCGTATCGGGCAGACGGCCTTCGCGCGGCATGATCTGCTCGCGGACCTCCTTGCCGATGATCGACTGGAAGTCGCGCACCATGGCCGGATAGGGATGCGGACCGGCGACCGTGCCGATGCAATAGAAGGTGTCGCGCACATTGGTAACCCAATCGCGCAGCGCGTCGTTCATCGCGTCCTTCAGCGTGCCGCGACCGCTGGTCACCGGCACGACCTCGGCCCCCAGAAGGCGCATGCGGAAGACGTTCGGCGCCTGACGCTCCACATCATGGGCGCCCATGTAGACGATGCATTTCAGCCCGAAACGCGCGCAGACGGTGGCCGTTGCCACGCCATGCTGCCCCGCCCCGGTTTCCGCGATGATGCGGGTTTTCCCCATCCGGATCGCCAGCAGGATCTGGCCCAGCACGTTGTTGATCTTGTGGGCACCGGTGTGGTTCAGCTCGTCCCGCTTCATGTAGATCTTGGCGCCGCCCAGATGCTGGGTCAGCCGTTCCGCATAGTAAAGCGGCGATGGACGGCCGACATAATGCGTCCACAGATCATCCATCTGCGCGGCGAAAGCGGGGTCCACCTTGGCGCGCTCGTACTCCGCCTCCAGTTCCAGGATCAGCGGCATCAGTGTTTCGCTGACGAAACGGCCGCCATAGATGCCGAAGCGGCCCTGTTCATCGGGTCCGGTCTTGAAGCTGTTCAGCAGATCGTCGGCCATAGCGTGCGCCTTCGCGGTTGGGTTGGGACATGTTCGCCCCGTCTTAGCGGTGAAACCGCGCGGGGTGAAGCCCAAGCGGCCGGACATCGGGCCGCATCCCCGTCCCTATTCGTCATCACCCCGGCGCCGTCCGTCCGCATCGATCCACCAGCAGATGACGCGGCTGTCCTGAAGGGTGCGTTCATCGTCGCCCGCGGCTTTGCCCAAACCCCGATGCGCAGTCAGACCGGCGACCGAAACCTGACCCATCACGCCATGGCCCAATTGGGCATTCGCCAGCTTGTCGATCAGTTGGGGGGTGATTTCTTCCGGGGACGCGCATGCGGGATCGGCGATGATCGCGGCAAGCCGGGCGCGCCGGGCGTCGTCTTCGGCCAGCAGGCGCTGGACCTCGGCGCGGAAAGCCGGTTCGGTCTGGATATAGGCGGAGAGCGTGGGCAATTTCCTGGCGGCGGGCTTTTTCAACTTGATCCGACCCTGCTGGTACAGCGCCATCAGCAGCCGCGCCCCGATGGGCGAGGTCAGCGCCACCTGACCGTCGAAAAACGCCAGATCCCGGTCGTCCCTGTCCAACCGCACGTCGCCCGCGCGCCCCTCATGCACGGCTTTGCGCAATGCGGCCAAGGCTGGCGTACGATGAACGTCGGGAATCATGTCGATCACCGAAAGGGCGGGTTTCATCAGTTCTCGAATACCCCAAAGCATGGCGCCCTTACGTCTTTCAAAGAATTTGATCAGGCCGGATGCGGGGCCGACCGCCCGCCGGGCACAGAGGGTTCGAACCGCCGACGACCGGATCCCACATCGTCCAAGATCCTTATGTCCGATCTTTCATAATGCAAACGCCCAATCTGTCAAATCTGCATCGTTCAACAGGTTGGGCGGCGCGTGCAGACCGAAGCGGGCATGGTCATGCCCTGCCCTCCTTGGGTGACGTGGGTCCTGACGAAACTGTATCCGATTATGCGGGTGCTGTTTTATCGGTGGCTGCATAGGGTACAAGCCAGCCAGCCTGAATTGTCTTGAAACAAAGTCCGGCGCCGCCCGCACGCGCCTGTCGCAAGACCCACCAGGCAAAGAAGGCAGGCAGCCAGCTGATAGGTGAACTGGCCGCCGACCCGGTCAAAGGCGCAGCTTGCGCCGGCTTTCGATGCTCCGCTCAGCAAAGCTGGTTGCCTGGCTGAGCGTCATCCCAAGCTCCACGCAAGTGACGACGATCGATTGTGTGTCTTGCGCGTCCTCGACCAGGTGCGCGTCGCGTGACGCACGTGTCTCTGAGGCGTGGCTCATTTTCCAGCCCGGGCGACCGCATTGGACACAGCATCCTTGGTGCTGGGTGCAGCGGCGCTGCTCTTGGGCTTTTCCTTCTTGGGCTTTTTTTCGTCGCGTTTACGCTTGTTCATGCCCTTGGCCATGGTCGGCTCCTGTAAAGCCGTCGAAGGTTCGACGGACTTGGCATCTTAGACCTTCTGCCAAGGATAGATATGGAAATCGGCAGAGGCTGAGAAGCCACAGGTTGAACAACGGACAGCGCACCTGTTCGGCGCCGGATCAGCGGCAACTGGCACAGGCTCAGGAGGAGCCGGCCATGGCAAGGGTCAGCGCCGGCGCCTCGGGAAGATGCTCCAGCTGAGCCAAGACAGCAGCCTCGGTCACATCATCCGGCAGTTCATCTGTCCAGACCCTCAGCGATTCCAGCGTATAACTGCCAAACGACGTGACCATGGCGCCATCCGCCGCGTCGCGGCCCCGCACCATCAGGACACGACCGATCCTCGGGGTGTTGTACCGCGCATCGAAAGTGAACCAGCGATCCTCCAGATAAACCTCAAACCAAGCACAAAAATCGCCAGGACCGGATGGCGGAGCGCCGATATCGCCCAGATAGCCACTGGCATAGCGGGCGGGGATGTTCATGGCCCGGCACAGCGCGATCGCCAGATGCGCGAAATCCCTGCAGACGCCCGTCGCCTCGGACATGGCATGAACGGCGGTCTTCGTAGGGCGACCAAACTTGTAGCCGAAGGTCAGGTGATTGTGGACGAAGTTGCAGATTGCCTGCACCCGCGCCCAGCCAGGCCGTGTCGTTCCGAAAAGATCCCAAGCCTGCTGCGTCAGCACATCGGATTCGCAGTAACGGCTGGCTGTCAGGAAAGGGAGCGTCTCGGGCGGAAGATGCGCGATCTCATGCTGGCGTGCGTTCCAATCAAAGACGTCGGGCTGCCCGTCGACCTGGATCAGGTCGTCGGACCACAGCCGTGCTGGCCAGTTCGGCCGCCGTCTCCTCCCCCTTCAGGGCTTCCAGCGCGACCTTGGCCTTGAACTCAGGCGCGTGCTGCTGGCGTTTCGACATCTCTGATCTCCTTCTCATCGATGATCAGCTGACTGCAAATTCCTAGCTTATGTCGGTGGCCGAATTTAAGGGGGTCGCTCAGCCTGCGTTTTCACGGCTCGTGTCACGCCGGCCCCAGACACCTCGTTCTAGATAATCCTCGAACGCTGTATGAATGAGATGGCGCGCCGGATACGCGGTGTTCTGGCCGGTCTTCGTAACGACTGACACCGGCTGGACCAACGGATCGCTCAGATCTCCAAGGATATCAAAGACGTCAATTGGACCAAGGAAAGCTGCGTCCGGATCATGCCGATCTTCGGCGGCGGCTCGGTGAAGTCGACCGTGATGATCGCGGTTAACGTAAAGGAGGAAGCGCTTTACCGCCGGCGCGACTTTGCAGCTTAGGTGGGTTTGGTGCCGCCTCAGGCGTGGTCATCAACGTCGATTGAATGTCGCGATAGATCGCTGCCCATTCATCATCCGAGATGTTCAAAAATCCGAAATATCGCACGAAGAACGCCCCTTCGGTGGCCAGAAACGCAAGACGGGCCTGACGATCCTCTGGCACCGATGCATCAAGGGGGCGCATGCGCTGCCGGTACCAATCCTGTGTGGCACTGATAAATTCCGGCGACTGGAGCATGCCTGTCATCATGCTGGCGGCCTTGGCTTGGGCGGGGCCGCTGTCGGTGAATGTCGCGCCGACATGGGCATGGATCACGGCGACCGGCGTGGGATCGGGCGCGATCATCGTGGCAAACAGCGTCTCATAACTTTCCATCCAGCGACTGCAGAGCGCGTCGATCAGCGCCGCCTTGCTGGAAAAGGTATACTGGACCCCTCCCTTGGTGATGCCCGCCGCCTTGGCCAGGGAGTCGATGGTCAGCGCTGCGGCCCCGTGGGTGCGAACGATATCCTCTGCGAGGTCGAGAAGATTGTCGCGATCAACCGTTTTATGACGTCCCATCGTTCACCTTCTAATTACATACGTATGGATTTATATCATCGACGAATCTGGTGCAAGCCGAAGAGGAAAAAGAGATGAATTCGGGAAACCGTTGGCGTGTGCTGGCCGTGGTATCAAGCGCGCTGCTGTTGATCGTCATCGACATGACGGTGCTTTATACCGCCCTTCCGCGACTGACCGCAGAACTGGGCGCCACGCCGTCCGAAAAGCTTTGGATCATCAACGCCTATGCGCTGACGGTTGCAGGTCTGCTTCCCGCCTCGGGCGCGCTTGGCGACAGCTTCGGGCCGCGGGTGATGTTTCTTGGCGGTCTGCTAGTCTTCGGCGCGGCATCGTTGCTGGCCGCCTTCGCCCCGACGCCCGAGGTGCTGATCGCAGGCCGCGTCGCGCTGGCCATCGGCGCGGCCATGATGATGCCCGCGACCCTGGCCATCATCCGCCATACGTTCGAAGATGAGGGAGAGCGCAACCTTGCCATCGGGATCTGGGCCGCCGTGGCATCTGGGGGCGCGGCGTTCGGTCCGATCCTTGGCGGCATCCTGCTGGAATTCTTCTGGTGGGGGTCGGTGTTCCTGATCAACGTGCCGATCGTGCTGATCGCATTCGTGGCCGGCCTGCTGGTCGTGGGCAGGCAGGCCTCGGAAGGGGGCCACCCGTTCAGTTTCTCAGCCTCGGTGCAGATCATGGTGGGACTGATCGCGACAACCCTGGCAATCAAGGAATTCGGGAAACCCGCGCCGTCCTTTGCGCTGGCCTTCATCGCCGCAGCCGTCGGCGTCGGCTTTGTCATGCTGTTCATCCGTGGGCAGCGGCGGGCCACGCATCCGATGCTGGATCTGCGCGTCTTTGCCAATCCCGCGTTCAGCGGCGCCGTCATCGCCGCCTTGTTCGCGGCTGCCTGCCTGATGGGGCTGTCGCTGGCGTTGACGCAACGCTTCCAATTGGTCATGGGCCTGTCGCCCTTGCAGGCCGGCATCCAGCTGCTCCCCCTGCCTCTTGCGTCTTTCGTCGCCGGACCGCTGACGGGCCGTTTGATCCAGAGGATAGGAGACCGTACCCTGCTGCCCCTGGGCATGGCCGCAATCGCCCTGGGCCTCGGCCCGTATCTGCTCTCGATCCAGTCCCAGCCGGTCCAGATCCTGGCGCTTATCCTGGTCGGTGTCGGCGTGGGGATGACGATGACGACCGCATCGGCATCCATCATGCACAATGCGCCAAAGGAAAGCGCCAGCACGGCGGCTTCGGTCGAGGAGGTTTCCTATGAACTGGGCGGCGCCATCGGCGTCACGGTGTTCGGCAGCATTCTTGCCGCGGTCTATGCCCGCTCCTACCAAGCACCGCCCTCCGTGGCAGATGTCGGTCCGTTCGCATTGGGCATCGATCAGGCCCTGCAACATGCCAAGACCACCGGTGCCGACGCGACGGAGCAACTGATCTCTGCAGCCGGTGCGGCGTTCGACACGTCGTTCATCGCGGTCCTTGGCGCAGCCTTGGGCATGTTGGCCGTTGGCATCGCCCTGGTCGTCAGGATGAACAAGCGGACTGCGTAGTTTCCCGAGCCATTCTAAAGGCCACTTGTCGATTGCCGCGCCGCCGCCCACGCGCCGCTGTCGAAATGCTTTGGACTTGCCCAGCTTTGCCGGTGAACACCAACCAAGAAACCAAAAGGTGCTTTACGGGAAACGGGAACAGACCGGCGCCGGAGTTTCGGCGTGAAGCGGTGCGGCTGGCGCTGATGAGCGAGAGGTCGCGGATGATCTTGGTATCGGGCTTTCGACGCTGACGCAGTGGCTGAGCCAGGATCGTGATGTCAGCAAGCCGGGTGAGACACCCGCTGATCTGCATGCCGTGCTGAAGCGGCTGCGACGTGAGAACTCGATGCTGAAGCATTTGAGCCGGATCAGAAAGCGATCCGGAGGGCCGTTTTCCCGGCGAATGGCGACATTCCAACATAAGCCGCAGCCTTCATCGCGAAAGAGGGAAATTGAATCTCTTCGGCGTCATCGACGCAGAGAAGGCCAGTTTCCCGATCAGCCGGATGTGCCGAACCCTCGGGGTCAGTCAGAGCGGCTTATTCTTCGGACAGGTCCGACCGCCATGTCGCCGCGAGCAGCACATGGTCTACTTGGCCCATTGAGGCCTGCTCTGGACCCCTGCCGGTCTGCGCTGCGGCGCCGGTTCAAATCAAAGACCAAAACACCGCTCACATTTGGGTCGAAGACGTTGTCCTTCACCTCGCGGCGGATCGTCCCGGCCCATGACAGGATGACCGATAGACGAACCGGCTCTGCCTGCATGATCCCATGTCCGGTTGGTCACAGGCGCGCCAAGGACATCGAAAGACCCGCAACGCCAAAGCTGGTAATCTGCGGGCGGCCTGCCCTGTTCAGAAGCCGCAACCTTTTGGTGCGGTTGAACAGCCCCTACTCAAGCCTCGGCGGGGCGCAGGCCATGACCCTCTCCTCCACGCCCCGTCGCCTTCCGTTCAAGGACAGGTTTCAACACGGGAACGAAGTTCCAACATGTGCTAAATTCGGCGTTGTCACGGACGCAAGAAAACGTCGTCAAACAGGGGGGGGTATATCCAGATGAAACGACATATCGCATGGCTGACCGCGGTCACGATACTGGCAGGCGGTCCGACAGGCGCCGACACCGTCCGCCACGAAACGGTCCGTTTGGCCCGCGGCACCTCGGGGACCACGCTGACGGGGCAGGTCCGCGGCTATGACAGCGTCCAATATGCGTTGGGGGTGACGGCGGGCCAGACGCTGGACGTGCAGCTGGATGGCAACAATTCCAGCCTGTATTTCAACGTCACCGCCGCCGGTTCCAGCGCCGCGCTCTATAACAGCTCGATCGACGGGAACGGCGCGTCGATCACCATCCCCTCCAGCGGGACCTATCTGATCGACGTCTACCTGATGCGCAACGCCGCCCGGCGCAACGAGACTGCCACCTATTCCCTGCCGCTCTATGTCGAATAACCCAAAGCCTTGGAGTCCTCAATGAGACATGCGGCCCATCTGCTGGCCGCCCCGGCCTTGACCGCCTGCGACGACACGGCTGTCGCCCGATCGGGTCGTGGCGATTGTCACATGCACGTCGCGACCCGCAAGCGGGCGATGGCCTGTCGGCAAATGACCCGCCGACCGTCATAGAGGTCGCCAGTGCATCGCCCCTGCGGTACGGTTCGGGCATCCAGATGTTCGTCATCCATACCGGCCAGAACATGGGCATCCGGCGCACAGACGGCAGCTATAGCGTGACCAAGCTCCATCATGGCTGACCGGATGCCTTGCCCACCTGCCGTACCCCGGGTGCTCTTCACATGAACGCCATGCGCGATTTCCCCTTCTGCACCGACCGGCCGGTGGCGCTAAGCGGCCGGGAGTGGCTGATCCTGTTGGGGGCGCTGGCGGTTGGCTTTGGCCTTCTGTCCGCCGCGCCCCTGATGGGGTTTCCGGCAAGCGCGATCCCCCCGCTGCTGTTTCTGGGGATGCCGCTGCTGGCGCTGCGACGCGTGGCGGGGCGACATTGGACGGTGCTGTTCGGACCGATCGGGCCACGGCAGGTCGCGCAGTTGGTCCTGTTCGGCCTGCTGACGCTGGCCCATGTTGTGACGCGCAATCTCTGGGTTTCCGCCGAGACGCATATCCTGAACGACTGGTCCGGTTTTCTGGCGGCCTTTGCCTTCGCACACCTGCCCATCGGACCCGATCCCGTCTGAGGCAGAAGAGCCCGCGCCATCCGCATCCAAACCCAGCCACGGGCCGCGCTTGCAGCCCTCCACCCCCTTGGCCCGGCAAATCGTATGGGCGGCGGCACTCCACGGTTATGGCCTGTCTCTCCAGGCTGATCCGGCTGGTAAAGCTGGCGCAGGCCATCGCCGCACTGACCCCTTAATCGGACCCGCCAGTTGCGACGATTCTGGACGTGATGTGCCCGCCGGCGCGACCGCCATCCTGCCGACTGTTATCCCTGGCCGAACCCTGAAGGCCGGTCCTAGAGATCGACGGGCAGCGGTTCGGTCAAAAGCGACAGCAGCATGGCGATCACGAAGCTGGTCGATCCCAGCACCAGCGCCAGCACGGTCTGTCGGAGGGCCCGGCCGCGGGTGATGCCGCGGTGGTCCATGAACCCCCGCATCAAGGCGCCGGCATACCATATCAGACCCGCCATAAAGATCGCCCAGGCCGCGGCATCGGACCAGCCTGCGGATGACTTGCCCAGCATCAGCGCGACGTCCAGCGCCAGGACCGCCGGCACCGTCACATAGCATTGCGCATAGAACATCGGTCGCAATGTCTCTCGCGACAGACGCAGCCCTGCCAGGCGGACATGCTGAAGGCCCAGCAATATCGGAAAGAGGCTGAACGCGACGGCACGAAAGACCAGCAGGTTGCGGGTATCGCCCAAAATGCCGGACAGGATCACGCTGTCCTGAAAGACCCCCGTCTGGATCAGATGCATCAGAAGCAGTGTCAGAAACAGGAAGATCGGGGGGCTGAGGGCGTCCTGAAACTGCGCTTCGGGGGGCTTGTTCAGTTCGCTCTCGGCATAGCCGATCATCGCCAGCGGATGTTTGAGACATCGCCACAATGTCAGCGGATAGAAGACCAACCACGAGACGACCTCGTAGAGCAGCTGCTCGGCCGACCGCAGGAGGTTCATGAAATCCAAGCGAACAATCCTCTGTCAGCACCTCAATCCCACGCAGCAGGCTAGTTGTTGCCAAGATGCCAATCAACGATCAGTTTCTGCAAAGGGCTTTCGGTCCGAGATGGCACATAAGCGATCTTGATGCCGCACGGACCCCTGTCCGATGTCGGAGGGCCCGCCCTTAGGGTCAGATGCCTATCAAACTGCTGGTGGGGACCCTCTGCCTACGCGACCGCACGCGCAGCAGCCATTGCAGATGTCGTTGACGGGCATGCGTTTGGGCGCGATCCAACCGCACTTTGCCCATGGCGGTCGGGTAGCCGCATCAAGGGGCCAGTTGCCCCAACCCGGACGCGGGTCCAGTGTTCAATGTGCCGGGTGATGCGACTGTTCGCCGTGCTGCGGACACGCAACCCAGGTCTCTCAGTGGTCCCCCTTCAACGCCAGCATGACGGCGATTAGCCCGATGGGGGCTTCTGCTGCGGTGCGTTCGTCAGATCGACTGGTCGATCCGGGATTTCTGCATCCGCCGACAAAAGGTATCCCATCCCGCGAAGCGTATGCAAAAGCGGAGAGGCGTTTTCCTCTTCAAGCTTCAGGCGAAGATAGCGGATATAGACCTCGACGACCTTCGTCCCCGGATCGAAACCCAGGCCCCAGACCGCGTTCAGCAATTGGGCCCGGCTGACGACCGCACCCGCATTCTCCATCAGATAGCGAAGCAGCGCGTATTCGCGGGGGGTCAGATCCAGGCGCCGGTCGCCGCGCGACACGCGGCGCGTCATCGGATCAAGGACCAGGTTGCCAACCCGCAATTCGGCCTGGTGCCGGCGCAGGTCGCCGCGGCGCAACAGCGCCTCGATCCGGGCCACGAATTCATCGAACGAAAAAGGCTTGGCCAGGTAATCATCGGCCCCGGCGCGCAATCCGCCGATGCGGTCGCCGATGGCGTCGCGCGCGGTCAGCATCAGGATGCGGATGTCGATCTGTTCCGACCGAAGTTGGCGGCAGATCTCGATCCCGTCCATATCGGGCAGCATCCGGTCCAGGATCACCAGGCTGAAATCACCCCGGCGCGCCAGGGCCAGCCCGGCCAGCGCCGTCACCGCCACCTCGACGCTGTGACCTTCGGCCTCGAGGCCGCTGCGCACGAAGCGGGCGATCCGGGCGTCGTCTTCGACCAGAAGAAGCTGGGCCACGATGCGATCCTAACCGGTCAAGGGAAGGCGGATCGACACCATCGTGCGGCCCGCGTCGCTGGACAGCGTGATCGTGCCCCCGTGGGTATCGACGATCCATTTGGCGATGGACAGTCCCAGGCCGCTCCCCTCGATCGGCAACGTCTTGCGACCGCGATAGAAGCGGCTGAACAGGAAGGGCACCTCGGCCATAGGGATGGTCGGGCCATGATTGGCCAAGGTGAAGACCGCCGCGTCGCCGTCGCGGGTCAGGCGCAGGGCGACCTGGGTGCCGGGGGTCGCGTATTTCACGGCATTGTCCAGCACGATCAACAGGGCCTGGCCAAGACGCCCCGCATCGGCCTGGACCCGAAAGGGCCCCTCGTCGATGAGAACATCGAAGGATATATCACGGTCGCGGGCCAGGATGCGCGCTTCGGCCAGCATCACATCGACCACCGGGGTCAGGTCCAGGGGCGCAATGTCGAACCGGACCGCGCCAACCTCGGCTCGGGCCAGAAACAGCAGATCCTCTACCAGGCGACCCATCTGGCGCGCAATCTCGGCCACGCGGACCAGTGCCTCGTGGCGCACGGCATCCGACTGTCCCGCGCGCAGGGCCACCTCGGCCTCTCCGCGCAGGACCGTCAGGGGCGTTCGCAGTTCATGACTGATATCGGTAAAGAACAGCATGCGCATCTGGTCCAGACGCTGCAGGCGGCCATTGGCTTCGGCCAGTTCCGCAGTCCGGCGTGCGACCTCATCTTCCAGCCCCGCCTGCACCGTCAGAAGCCGCTGCTTTTCAACCCCCAGCCGGTCGGCCGAACGGTTGACCTGGCGCGCCAGATCGCCCAGTTCCCCGGGCAGATCCTCATCCAGATGGCCCGAAAAGTCCCCTGCCCCAATGGCGCGCGTCGCAGCGACGAACTGCGCCAGGGGACGGCGCAGACTGCGCGACAGCGCGGCCCCCGCCAGCACCGCGATCATCACGGCAAAGCTGCAGACGATGCCGACCAGCCAGGTCAGCTGGGCTTCCAGCCGGTTCGTGCGCTGTTCGATCCGGGCCAGTTCGACCTCCTCCTCGCGCAACGAAACAGCGACCAGCCGCTCCAGCTCGGCGTCCAGCCCCTCCTCGATCGAATTGCGAAACAGCGTCAATGCCTCGTCCGTACGATCGTCCTCGCGCAAGAGCAGCAGCCGCTGCGCAGTCTGATCGATGCGTTCGAACAGCGAGCGCATCTGGACCACGCGGACACGCTCGATCTGCTTGGCTGCGGCATCGTCCTGATCGCGGATCAGCGCCAGCTCCTGTTCGATCAAGCCTTGCAATTCGCCGAAATCCGAATCGACATCGGCGCGCGCCTCGTTGAAATCGTCGATGACCGTCCGACCCAACAGCAGCAGCTCGGCGATATTCTCGGAATACCGATTCAGGTGGCCAGAGAGGCGGACGATGGTTCCCAACTGCCGCCCCGCCACCCGGTCGCGATCGATATAATGGTCCAGCCGCTCGATCGCGAACAGTGTCGCGCAGGCGCTGATCGCCAAGGCGCCGACGATGATCGTCTGAAAGACGGCGATCCGCCGACTGAGCGTCGGACGCCAGCGGCGAAAGGCCGTTCCTGGACGGAACAGGACGGCCGCCATCCCGCGGCCGTCCCGGTATCCTGTCTTGGTTTCAGAGCGTTCGGGATGCACCATCGCGGCCTTTGCAGTCACATCGGTTGCTGCCATTGTCATCCCATCCCCTTGGCCGCCGGGTCAAGGTCCGTGAAGGCCCCGTGGCGCCGATCAGAACAGGAAGTCGTCGTTGTCCAGGCTGGACATCCGAACGTCCTCCAGCCGGACGGTGCCTTCGTTGAAGGTAAAGACGACATCATCGCCGACCTGCCTTGCCCGCGCCATCGCCTGAGAGAAATTACCGACCGAGGTCAGCCCCGACAGGTCCAGATCGTCGTCGCCGCTTTCGAAATCGGTGATCCGGTCGCTGCCGCGGGAAAACACGAACTGGTCGGCACCCTCGCCCCCCGTCAGGATGTCGTTGCCAGCCCCCGCGATCAGCAGGTCATTGCCCTCGCCGCCGGTCATCCGGTCGTTGCCTGCGCCGCCATTCAGCGTGTCGTTGCCCTCGCCGCCGGTCAGAAGGTCGGCGCCGGCACCGCCGGTCATCCGATCGTCACCAGAACCGCCGTCCAGCGTGTCGTTCCCGGAGCCACCGTCCAGCGTGTCATTGCCCTCACCAAGAGAGATGCGGTCGTTTCCGGACCCGCCATAAGCGGCATCATTGCCGCTCTCGTCGGTGATCACGTCACTGCCCGCATCGCCCCACATGCGATCCTCGCCCTTGCCACCGGCGATGGTATCGGCGCCATCGCCGCCATAGATCCGGTCTTCGTCGTCATCCCCGAACAGTCGGTCGTTCCCGCCAAGGCCGCGCAGCAGGTCGGCGCCGTCGCGTCCGCGGATGACATCGGCCAACGTCGTGCCGGTCAGATTGTTTGCTTCGTCGGTACCATTGATGTTTGCCATGATATCCTCGGGTCAAAGAAAGCCTGTCACGGAATGCGTTCAGGTCGTTAACCAGACGTAGGACAGGTCCCGGGTCGCGGCACAGCGTAAAGCACATGACGCGCCTGTTTCTCACCAAACTATAACCTTCAGCTTACCAGCCCCATCTGTTCAGCCCGACGGTTGGCGCAATTCAATCGAGGCAACGTCACGCGGGCCACATCAAGCCGATCAGCTGATCGGCCCGGATCGATATCCCTGAGTCCATCTTGCACCACGGCCGGGCAGTCCAGACCAGCCATCTCGGGGAGGCGGCGACCATTCCGGTCGTTTGCGAAAACTGCAGGCCGAAGAGCACATTGATCGTCAAACAGAACTGGATGGCGGCGTCGGAGAAGACCGGCGGACGTCCGGGCTCGACTGCCTTCGGCGCAAGCCAGTCCATGTCACGGTCCAGCCAGACGAGCAGAGATCCGCGCCGCTTCAGCGCGTCGCAATAGGATTTCCAGTTGGTCGTACGGTAGAGGGCGGGGTCGGACTTGCTCATGGCTGGCTCTCAACCCACCAGATTCACGCCGTGAACCCCGCAAGCTGATGGGCCCTGCAACAACGCCCATGGTGCGGAACCTTGATTGCCAAGTCGCAGACCTGCGGCTCCGTATCGCCGTACTGGATGGATACACCGCGCTCAGCATACCTATTGCAAAGGCTCTAAGATAAGTCTGTCCAAGGAACGATAAACCTCGGCCATCACATAATTTGTGCGACGGAGCCGCAGGAATATAAAGATCCCAGGATCGAAATCGAGGTTTTGCTTAATCCCCGGGGCTGGACACCAAACCCAAAGCCGATGTCCCGACACTGGTCAAGCGGAAGACCGGCACCAATGACAATTCCAAGGCCGCCTCCGTGATCGTGTGCGGACGCGTTGCCCAGACGCAGGGCGGGCCGACCGTCATCGACAGGCCCGGATCGATCGGCCATACCCACAAGCCGGACGAATACACCGAACATTCGCAAACGAATGCCTGCGACGGCTTCCTGCCGCCCGTGGCGATCAGGGGCGATACATCAAGGCATGGATGACGCCTCGAATTTCGGCAAGGCCGCGCAGCCGGCCAATAGCCGGATAACCGGGCGCACCGCCCCTGCGGTGATGATCGTCCAGCAACTGGTGTCCGTGATCGGGGCGGAAGGGCAAGGCAATCCCCCGATCCTGCTGGATTTGCAAGGCAGCAGCGATGACGGCAACCATAGCGACATCGCCATTCAGATGGGATGCCTCGTGGAAGGACAGGCCGTCTGCCTCGCGCCGCGTGGCCCGCAGATGCAGAAAGTGGACGCGGTCGCCATGCGCCCGCAGCATGGCGGGCAGGTCATTCTCTGGGCGCACGCCATAAGACCCGGTGCAGAAGGTGAACCCATTGGCGGGACTGTCGCTGATCCGGGCGATAAAGGCCATGTCGTCAGCTGTCGAAACGATGCGCGGCAAACCGAGGATCGGTCGCGGAGGATCGTCGGGATGAATGGCCAGTACGACGCCCGCCTCTTCTGCCGCAGGCAAAACATGATGCAGAAAGGCTGCCAGATTGGCGCGCAATGCGTTGGCGTCGATGCCGGCGTAATCAGCCAGTCGCGCCCGGAACAGGTCCGGCGTGTAGCTTTCTTCGGACCCCGGCAGACCGGCAAGAATGGTATCGGTCAGCGCCTGTACCGCATCCGGCGTCAGGGACGCCGCACGTTCATCGGCCGCCCGACGGATCGCATCGGGGTGATCGCCAGCGGCACCTTGGCGCTGCAGCACGTGGATGTCAAAGACCGCGAAATCGACGGCATCGAACCGCAGGCAGCGTGCGCCGTCGGGCAGCAGATAGCTTAGATCCGTCCGCGTCCAATCCAGCACCGGCATGAAGTTGTAGCAAACCGTCCTGATCCCGCAGGCGCCCAGGTTCCGCAAGCTTTGCGCCCAGGCATCGGCATGGCGTTCCCAACCGGGGCTGGCCGTCTTGATGTCTTCGTGAACGGGTATGCTTTCGACGACATCCCATGTCAGGCCCGCATCCTCGATCATCCGTTTGCGGTCCATGATCTGGTCGCAGGGCCAGACGGTGCCATTGGGCAGATGGTGCAGGGCCGTGACGATGCCGGTGGCCCCCGCCTGGCGGATTTCGGACAAGGTCACGGCATCATTCGGGCCGAACCAGCGCCAGGTCTGCTTCACGTCATTCTCCTGTTTTCAGATCAGAGCGCTTTCAAGGCGCGGGTGGTCGAGAAAAGATAGCCGTCGAACCCCGGGTCATCGGGATCGGACAGCTGCATCAGCGTCGCGCTGACGTTTGCGATGTGATCCGCCATCGCCTTGCGGGCGCGTGCGCTGTCGCGGGCGCGCAGGGCGTCCAGCACATCCTGGTGATCGTCCAGCCAGCGTGCGCGATAGGTGTCATCGAAAATCCGGCTGTGCAGTTGCGCCCACATGCGGCTGCGACTGCGACGGTCCCACAGTTCGGTCACGGTGCGAAGAAGAACGCCGTTCTGCGATGCCTCGGCGATCAGCAAATGAAAGCGACGGTCCCCCGAATAATCCCCCGAACCGTCCGAGATGCCTTGGCGTTCCTGATCCAGCGCATCGCGCATGGCGGTGATATCGGCTTTGGTGACCGTGGCGGCGGCCAGCCCTGCCACGGCGCTTTCGATGACCATCCGTGCCTCGAGCAATTCGAACGGACCGATGTCATCCGTCACGACGGTCGCATCGGTCGCGGGCTCCATCAGGTAGATCCCCGATCCCTGCCGGACCTGGACCAGCCCTTCCACCTCGAGCATGATGATCGCGTCGCGAACAAGGCTGCGACCCACATCCAGCCGCAGCGCGATCTGGCGCTCGGTCAACAGGCGGTCACCAGGCTTGAACCCTTCGGCACGGACAAGCGCGCGCAGTTCAGCCGCGACGTCCTGATACCGGCGTTGGGCCTGCGCGGTCATGAATCCCTCCGATCGGCATAAAAGCGGGCAAGAACGTCGAAAGCGGCTTTGCGGGTCACCTTGTCGGCTGCGATCAGCCCCTTGCGGTTCCAGCCACGCTGAAAGATGCCCTGCCGACGCTCGGTCCGAAAATCATAGAGCACCCAAGGCGACATGCCCTTGATGTAATCCAACCGGGACAAGGTCGCGATCTGCTTGCGATAGATCTCGGTCTGATAGCTTTCGGAAAACAGCCCCGTCGCCGGACCGTGCGGCGTGATATCGGCATCGGCGCCCGTTTCGGAAATCACCACGGGTCGGTCGGGACGGGAATTGCGCCCGATGCGTTCCAGATCGTCGAAATCCTCGTCGTACCAACCGTAATATTCGTTGATGCCGATGATATCCAGATGCTGCGCCAGCCGGTCCTCGATCCGAAGGGTCTGATGATTGATCAGGCACGCAGCGGCGATCAGCCGGGTGGGGTCCATGTCGCGGGCCAGGTCTGCAAGGTCCGACATGAAGGACAGGCGCGCATCGGTATCGGGGTTTTCATTGCCCACGGACCAGATCACGACCGAGGCACGGTTCCGGTCCCGCCGGATCAGTTCGGCCAATTGGTTGCGGGCATCGGTCTGCGTGGCGGGGTTGGCGAAATCGATGGCCCAGTACACGGGGATCTCGGCCCAGATCAGGATGCCGCGTTCATCCGCCATGCGGGCCGCGTCCTCGTGATGGGGGTAGTGGGCCAGACGCATGAAATTGCAGTTCAGCGCCTGCGCGTGATCGAAACGGCGTGCCAGATCCTCATGGTTGGTGACCTTGCCCAGCTTTTCGTCATCCTCATGAACCGCGATGCCACGCAGCCAGATCGGCTTGCCGTTCAGCAGGATATCCGTCCCACGGCGTTCGATCTGGCGAAAGCCCACGCGGTCCGTCACACGGTCGGCCCCTGCGGTCATTTCGACATGATACAGGACCGGATCCTCGGGGGACCACAAGCGCGGCTCGGCTACGATGTCCACCGTCGCGCGACCATCGGTCAGCGGGATCGTGGCATCCGTCAGCCCTGCGATGGTCAGTTGCGCGCTGTCGGCGCCTTCGACATGGATCTGGACCCGCAGCCGATCATAGCGGCCCGGTGCCAGCGCCACGAACAGGTCGCGGATCACCACCTTGGGCGTGCGATACAACGACACCTCGCGATAGAGGCCACCGTAGTTGAACCAGTCGGTGTTCTGCATCGGCAAGCGATCAGGCCTGCGACGGTTTTCGACGAAAAGCATCAACCAGTTGCGCCCTTCCCGGGCCTTGCCGGTCAGTTCCACGAAGAACGGCGTCGAGGCACCCACATGGTCGCCCAGAAATTCGCCGTTCAGAAACACCTTGCAGTCATAGCTGGCCGCCCCGACCCGCAGGAACAGGCGGCCATCGTCATCCGCCCCAAGGTCGGCTGCGTCCAGATCGACGGCACGCGTGTACCACGACCCGCCTTCGAAAAAATACCAGCGGTCGTGAAGCATCTGCCAGCAGGACGGGACCGGCACCGTGTCGCCCATATGAGGATCGTAGTCCCAAGGCTCGGTCCGGTCGGCGGGATCGGCGGGCGGCAGGGCGAACCATTTCTGACGAAGCCCGGTATCCAGCAGATCGACACAGAAATTCCACGCGCCATCCAGCGATCGCGCCTGCCGACCGCCGATGAAGATCATCCCCTCGGCGGTCAGATCGCGCCTGTCATATGGCGCGGCATAGGCCTCGTCGTGAAGGGCCGCCAATGCGTTTTCGGCAAGATCTGAACGTTCCAGCATGGCGGCCCTCCTTGGCTTAGGGTGCAGATGCGCGGATCTGTTCGATCAGCGTTCCGATTTCAGGATTGGCGGAGGCTGCCTCGTCGTACATGGGCTGCACGGCCTCGATGAAGGGGGCCTTGTCGACCTGGTGGATTTCCACGCCCATCTCGGATTGTGCATCCTCGATCGCCTTGTCGGACGCGATCTTCCATTCCTCTCCGTGGCTGATCATCGAATTGCGGGCCGCGGTGGTCAGGGCGGTCTGCTCGTCAGGCGTCAATTCCTCCCACGCACAATTCGACATGAAGACGACCGAGGGGATCAGCGTATGCTCATCCATCGAGAAATGCTTGGCAACCTCGCCGTGCCGCGCGGTCGTCAGTGCGGTGGGGTTGTTCTCGGCCCCGTCCACGACGCCTTGCTGCAGGGCGGAATAAAGCTCACCCCAGCCGATCGGCGTTGGGTTGCCGCCCAGCAGTTCGATCATCCGCACGGCCGAGGGGCTGGGCTGAACGCGCATCTTGACGCCCTTCAGGTCGTCCGGCGACAGGATCGGCTTGTTGGCATAGAACGACCGGGCGCCTTCGGTGTAATAGGCCAAACCTCGGATGCCCTGCTCGATGCCCGAATCCAGGATCTGCCGCCCCAGGTCGCCTGCGATCACCTGATCGAAATGCTCCTCGCTGGCGAACATGTAGGGCAGGTTGAAAACGGCGTAGGACGGCACGAAGGCCTCGAGTTCAGCCGCATTCGACCGCGCCATGTCCAGCGAACAGTTCTGCACCTGCTCGGTCGACTCGCGCTGCGATCCCAACTGGCCGTTGGCATAGATGCGGATCTTGACGGAACCGCCGGTGGCTTCCTCGACCTCATCGGCCATGCGCTGCATGGACAGATGGACCGGGTGATCCTCGGGGTTGTTGTGGTTCAGGCGCAGGGTCCGGGCCTCGGCCAGGGCGGTCATCGCCACCAAGGCCAGGGCAGAACCGCAGGTCAGTCTGGTCGCTATCTTCATTCGTTCCTCCCATGAAAGGTCGGGTGGCCGCCCGTTCATCCCGACCGCCCGTTATCCCGCAACAATTCATCCACCAAACATAGAACTTGTCAACCAATTAGCATAAATTGGTTGACCAATTGGGGATGTAGGGTCATGTTTCGGCAAATCGGGTACGCCCGTGCTTGGAGAGGGAGGATCGCAAATGACCAGCCGTTGCTTGCAAAGGGGACCCAACCCATGAGGCGTATCGCGGATACGCTCTTGCGGTCGGGGATCATCGTTGTTTTCCTGATCCTGCTGGTCTGCGTCAGCTGGCAAGTCTTCAGCCGCTATGCCCTTGGCACCCCATCCACCGTCACCGATGAACTGGCGCGTTTCCTGTTCATGTGGCTGGCCCTGGTCGGGGGTGCCTATACCTATGGTCAGGGGCGCCATCTGGCCATCGACCTGCTTCCCACGTCGCGGAGAGGTCGCACGCGTCGCCTGAACGAGGTGCTGATCACCCTGTTGATCGCCGCTTTCGCCCTGATCGTCATGCTATGGGGCGGCATGCAGCTGGTGCAGCGTACGCTGGCATCGGGACAGATATCGCCGACGCTGCGCATTCCGATGGGCTGGGTCTATGGCGCGGTCCCGCTGTCGGGCGCGATCATCGCGGCCTATGCGGCGGGGAACCTGACGCTGATCGCGCGGGGCGGCACCATCTTCAACCCGCCCGAGGACATCCCCCTTCCCCCCGAACCGGAGGCCAAGCGATGAACTGGTCCGCAATCGTCCTCTTTGCATCTTTCGGGGTGTTGATGGTGGTGGGCGTGCCCATCGCATTCGCCATCGGCATCGCATCGGCGCTGACATTCCTGTTGTTCATGTCCTTCGACCAGACGATCTTCATCGTCGCCCAGCAGATCGTGTCGGGGCTGGACAGCTTCACCCTGCTGGCAATTCCCTTCTTCATTCTGGCCGGCAACATCATGAACCGGGGCGGCATCGCGCTGCGCCTGATCGAATTCGCCAAGGTTCTGGGCGGCCGCCTGCCCGGCGCGCTGGCGCATTGCAACGTCATCGCGAACATGATGTTCGGCGCGATTTCCGGATCAGCCGTTGCATCGGCTGCGGCCGTAGGCGGCGTGATGGCGCCGCTGCAGCGGAAGGACGGATACGACCCGGCCTTTTCGGCAGCCGTGAACATCGCATCCAGTCCGACCGGCCTGCTGATCCCGCCCTCGACCACGCTGATCGTGTTTTCGCTGATCACCGGGGGGACGTCGATCTCGGCGTTGTTCGTGGCGGGTTACCTGCCGGGGATTTTGCTGGGGCTGTCGCTGATGATCGTGGCGGGCTTCATCGCCAAGCGACGCGGCTATCCGCTGGCCCCGCGCCCCAGCATGGCCGAGGTTCGCCACCGGACGCTGGACGCCATCCTGCCGCTTGGGCTGATTGTCGTCATCATGGGTGGCATCATCGGCGGCATCTTCACCGCGACCGAGGCTTCGGCAGCCGCCGTCATCTATTCGTTGGTGCTGGCATTGTTCTGGTACCGAGAGATCGGCCTGCGCGACCTGCCGCGGATCTTCCTGGAAAGCGCGGTGACGACGACGGTGGTGCTGCTGATGATCGGAACGTCGATCGCGATGTCGCGGGCCATGGCATATGGCGACATCCCGTTCGCCTTGTCGGACTATCTGCTGTCGCTGTCCGACAACCCGCTGGTGATCCTGCTGGTCATCAATCTGGCGCTGCTGGTCATCGGCACCTTCATGGACATGACCCCTGCCCTGCTGATTTTCACGCCGATCTTCTTTCCGGTGGTATCCGACTTGGGCATGGATCCCGTTCATTTCGGAATCATGATGACGCTGAACCTGTCCATCGGCATCTGCACGCCGCCCGTGGGATCGGCGCTGTTCGTCGGCTGTTCGGTCGGCGGCGTGCCCATCGCGAAGGTGATCCGACCGATGCTGCCGCTTTATGCCGCCATGATCGTCCTGCTGGCTGCCGTGACCTTCATTCCCGAAATCAGCCTCGCCTTGCCGCGCTGGCTTCTAAACTACGGTTGATGCCCCGATGAAGACTTTGAAGAACTGGACCCTTGCCGGACGTGACGGCGCAACTGTCACGCTGGATGTCGATCGGGGCCGTCATCTGCGGATCGCAGTGCTGGAAGATGACCTGTTTCGCGTGTCGTTGATCGGATCGCAGGGTTGGCGGCTGGACCGAAGCTGGTCCATCGCCCCAGCCGGGGATGTTCCCTTCGAGGGCCGCCACAGGGATCTGAACGATGGGTTCACCTGCCCCGATTTCACGTTGACCGAAACGGATGAGAGCCTTGTCATCCAATCCGCCACCATCCGTCTGACCGTGCTGCGGCCATTGCAATTGCAATGGCAGGCGCGCATCGGCGATGAATGGCACAGCTTCGCACAAGATCGACCCACCGGCGCCTATATGGCCGACAGCCGCACCTGCGCCCATGCGCATTTCCTGCGTCGGCTGCCGGACCAGCAGATCTATGGCCTTGGCGAAAAGGCGGGCGATCTGGAACGGTCCGGCCGCCGGTTCGAGATGCGCAACCTCGACGCCATGGGCTATGACGCCGAACGCACCGATCCGCTTTACAAGCATATTCCCGTGACGATGACGCGAACGGCGGATGCCGGGGCATTTTCGGTGTTCTACGACAATCTTGCCAGCTGCTGGTTCGATCTGGGCAACGAGCTGGACAACTATCATGCCCCCTATCGCGCCTATCGGGCCGAGGATGGCGATCTGGATTACTATATGGCCTGGTCGCCCGATCTTGCCGGGCTGACGCGTCGTCAGGCATGGCTGTCCGGTGGGACGGCGTTCCCGCCGCGTTGGGCGCTTGGCTATTCCGGGTCGACCATGTCCTATACCGATGCCCCGGACGGGCAAGCGCGGCTGGAAGGGTTCCTGGACAGCATCGCTGAAAATGACCTGCCCTGCGACAGCTTTCAGATGTCGTCGGGATACAGCTCTATCGGGGCCAAACGCTATGTGTTCCACTGGAACACCGACAAGTTCCCCGACATCGACGCAATGTCCGCGCGTTTCGCCGACAGCGATCTGCACCTGATCGCCAATATCAAACCCTGCCTGCTGCAGGATCACCCCCGCCACGCCGAAGCCCTGTCCGCCGGTCTGTTCATTCGCGACAGCGAAAGCGATGCCCCCGAGATCTCGGTCTTCTGGGACGACGAGGGGTCGCATCTGGACTTTACCAATCCTGACACCATCGCGTGGTGGAAGGCCAATGTCACATCTCAGTTGCTGGATCACGGCATCGGGTCGACATGGAACGACAACAACGAATACGAGATTTGGGACGGCGGTGCGCGCTGTCACGGCTTTGGCCAGCCCATCGACATTGGGCTGATCCGCCCGTTGCAGCCGGTTCTGATGACGCGCGCCTCGCGCGATGCGCAGGTGGATCACGCGCCGGATCGCCGCCCCTATCTGATCAGCCGGTCGGGCGCACCGGGCATCCAGCGCTATGCCCAGACATGGACGGGCGACAACCGCACGGAATGGAAGACCCTGCGTTACAACAACCGCATGGGGCTTGGGCTGTCGATGTCGGGCATCTTCAATATCGGCCATGACGTCGGCGGCTTTTCCGGCCCCCGCCCTGAACCGGAACTGTTCGTGCGGTGGGTCCAGAATGGCATCTTCCACCCCCGTTTCACCATCCATTCATGGAACGAGGATGCCACCGTCAACGAACCCTGGATGTATCCGCAGGTCATGCCCCAGATCAGGGCGGCGCTGGCGCTGCGATACCGCTTGGTCCCCTATCTCTATACGCTGCTGTGGCAGGCGGTGACCAACCATGAACCGATGCTGCGTCCGACGCTTATGGATCACGACGCGGATCCGAATTGCCGCCGCGAATGCGACGAGTTCATGCTGGGCCGTGATCTGCTGGTGGCCAGTGTCATCGAAGAAGGTGCGACGACGCGCAGCCTGTGGCTGCCCGACAACGGCACCGGCTGGTGGGATTTTCACACAGGCATCCACCATGAGGGCGGTCAGCAGATCACCCTGCCGGTCGATCTGGCTTCGATGCCGCTGTTCGTGAGGGCGGGGGCGGTCCTGCCGCTGTCGACTGGCGCCATGCGGGCGGATCCATCACTGGACGGTGACCGCGTGTTGGCCATCCACCCCGCGCCCGGAGATTTCGTGGATGCCGCGATTCTCTATGAGGACGACGGCGATGCCGTTGATGCATTGCAGGGGAACCATTGGCAGCTGTCGATGGCCCTGCGCGGCGATGCACAGACCATTGATCTGACCCTGCGCGCGCAGGGCGGATGGCGCCCGCATTTTGACCGGTTGCATCTGACCCTGCCCGCATCCGAGACACGCAAGCTGCGCGTGAACGGACAAGATGCCGACAGCATCCTGCTGAGGGACATTCCCCATGGCTGACACGAACACCCCTGCCCTGCAGCCGCGTATCCTGCACCTTGGTTTTGGTGCCTTCGCCCGTGCGCATATGATGGTTTACCTGCAGGACCTGCGCGATGCTGGCGGCGATTGGGGCGTCATCGCCTGCCGGCTGAATTCCGGCGTCGAGGGACTAAATGCGCTGCAGGCGGCAGGTCTGGAATATGACGTGCTGGCCACTGATGATACCGGCACCCAAACCCGACGCATCACGACGCTTGCTGGAACACTGCACCCCGCCCAAGATGGCATCGACGCGGTGCTGGCGCGCATCGCAGATCCGTCGCTGGCAATCATATCGCTGACGATCACTGAAAAGGGCTATGCCCTGCGAGAGGGAAGACTGGATCGCGACCATACCGCGATCCGCGCCGATCTTGCCGATCCCGACCACCCGTGCAGCGCCATCGGCGTCATCGTGGCGGGTCTGGCGGCGCGCCGGGCGGCTGGACATGGCGGGCTGTCGGTGCTGTCTTGCGACAACCTGCCCCATAATGGCGCTCTGGCCCGACGGGCAGTGCTGGATTTCGCGGACATGCGCGATGCCGATCTTGCCGCTTGGATCGAGAGGAACGTCAGCTTCCCCGCCACGATGGTCGATCGCATCGTGCCCGCGCTGGACGATGCCGCGCTGGACCTGATCGCCGCCACGACTGGCCGAGCTGATCGCGAAAGCATCGTGACCGAACCGTTTCGCCAATGGGTCATTCAGGATAATTTCGCCGCCGGTCGCCCCGATTGGGCGCGGGCCGGGGCTCAACTTGTCCCCGATGTCGCGCCCTACGAGGAAATGAAGCTGCGGATGCTGAACGGCGCGCACAGCTTTCTGGCTTGCGTCGGGCAATTGTCCGGGTATCGCACTGTGGCCGACTGCATGAATGACACTGTCCTGCGACAGGCCACGCTTCGGCTTATGCTGAACGAACAGGCCAGGACGCTGAAGCCCTTGGACGGGATCGACCTGGAAGTCTATTCCCGGCGGCTGATCGAACGATTTTCCAACAGCCGACTGCATCACCGCACCGCGCAGATCGCCACAGACAGCAGTGCCAAGCTGCCGCAGCGGCTGGTCGCACCCGCCGCCGACCATGTCGCCGCGGGGCGTCCCTGGCCGCTAACTGCCTTGGCCATCGCGGGATGGATGCAGCTGGTGCGTCACACTGTGTCGCAGGGAAACGCCCTTTCGGATCCCATGCGCGATGTTTTGGCCGACACCGTGGCTCGCACTCAGGACGGCGCCGAGTTCATCGATGCCATGCTGCAACTGAGAGAAGTCTTTCCCCCCGATCTGGCCGCCAATCCCCGTTTTGCCATCCCGATCCGTGACGCCTACCAAGCGCTGTTGAAAGGCGGCCCCGCGCCCATCCTGTCCAATTTGGCGGAGCCTGCATGACAAGGTCTTGCAGACCCGATTTCCCGATGGATACCCCGGCGGCACAACACCGCTGTCACAATGTGGCGGCAAACCCGCCGAGCATCGATTCCGCGACCATTTGCCCCGCCGAAACTGCTTAAGATCGCCACTGGGACAGTTTGGGGCAACTGTGGCTGGGGCATCACTCCTATAAATGGCGCTTGATGCGTTGGCGGGTGTTGAGGGGCGGCTGATCACCGGCGATGGTTCAGCCCGAGAATGAATTCGATGCTTCCGCGCAGGTCAAACCTCGCTTGATGATGAAACCCGTCCATCACTGGTCACATTTGGAACTGAGCGCCGCTCTTAAATTCGGCCACTGACATAAGCTACGAATTTGGGTCAGCTGATCTTCGAGGGGAAGGAGATCAGAGATGTCGAAACGCCGGCAGCAGGCGCCTGAGTTCCAGGCCAAGGTCGCGCTGGAAGCCCTGAAGGGGGAGGAGACGGCGGCCGAGCTGGCCGGCCGGTTCGGGGTGCATCCGACGATGATCGATCAATGGAAGCGAGCCCTGCCGGAAGGGGCCTCCGGGGTGTTCGAGCGCGGAGGCCGCAAGAGGCCCGAGATTGGCGAGGAGCAGGTAAGGGAGCTCCACGCCAGGATCGGGGAGCTGGCGGTGGCCAACTCTTTTTTGGGAACCAAAGCTGAAGCCCTGGGGCGGGAAGTGATGAGGCATTGGAACGCCATGGGTCCGAGAGACGATGCCGAACGGCATGATCGAGCCCGACCACCCGGACCTGTCGATCGGCCAGCAGTGCTGCCTGCTGTCGATCGCGCGCTCGTCTTTCTCCTCCACGCCAAGGGCGAGACGGCGCTGAACCTCGGCCTGATGCTGATGGACGAGCAGTTCCTGGACACGCCGTTCTTCGGCGCCGGGCAAATGACCTGGCATCTGCCGTCGGCTGATGCGCCTCATGCGTCCGATGTCGATCTACCCAAGACCCGATACCAGCAGGCCGGCGAGGAACCACAAGACCTATCCCTGTCTGCCGAGAGGGTTGCGGGTGGACCGGCCCAACCAGGTCTGGTGCCGGGACATCACCTATCTGCCGATGCGGCGTGGGCTTTTCCTATCTGGTGGCCAGTTTGGACCGGTTCACGCGCAAGGTGCTGGCCTGGCGCATCTCGAATACGCTGGAAGCCGAGTTCTGCAAGCGGCCCAGAACCAGGCCATCCATACGTTCGCCCCGCCCGAGATCATGAACACCGACCAGGACAGCCGGTCCACGTCCTTTACCAGGACGGACCGACTCCGCCAATCAGGGGTGCGAATATCGATGGATGGGAAAGGCGTTCGCAGGCTCACCCTCGACACCATCTTCATCGAGAGGCTGTGGCGGAGCCTGAAATACGAATGCGTTTCCTTGCATGCCTGGGAGACCGGATCGGAGACGAAAGCGGCCATCAGGCCATGGATGACCTTCAACAATCACCAGCGCCCTCACTCAGCCCTCGGCGCCAAGCCACCGGCGCTGGTC